>JBBSLC010000009.1:0-33480 GCA_038255685.1 Acidimicrobiales bacterium
CTTCGCTCGAACAACTCGTGGATGCACAACGTCAAGGTCCTGGTGAAGGGGAAGGCGCGCTGCACCCTCCAGGTGAACCCCGACGACGCCGAGCGCCTCGGCCTCGGCGCGGTGGCCAAGGTGTCGTCCCGCACCGGCACGGTGCTCGTGCCGGTCGAGCGCACCGACAGCCTCATGCCCGGTGTGGTGAGCCTCCCCCACGGGTGGGGCCACGACCTGCCCGGCGTCCAGATGGACGTGGCACGAGCGAACGCCGGGGTGAACTCGAACATCCTGGCCGACGACCAGCTGTTCGACGCCCTCTCCGGCAACGCCGTGCTCAACGGCATCCCCGTCGAGGTCGTGCCTGCGTAGCCTCCGGTCATGGAGCACACCACCCTCGGCACCACCGGCCTGCCCGTGTCCCGCCTCTGCATGGGGACGATGACGTTCGGCCTGCAGTGCGACGAGGCAACCAGCCACTCGATCCTCGACGCTGCCGCCGAGGGCGGGATCGACTTCCTCGACGCCGCCGACGTGTACCCCCTCGGGGGCGGACAGGACCTGGTCGGGCGGACCGAGGAGATCGTCGGCAGCTGGCTCAAGGGCAAGCGCGACCGCTACGTCGTCGCGACCAAGTGCGTCGGGCGGATGGGGCCGAACCGGTGGGACGTGGGCATGTCCCGCAAGCACGTGCTCGACGCCATCGACGCCTCGCTGCGCCGGCTCGGCACCGACCACGTCGACCTCTACCAGCTGCACGCCTACGACCCGACGACCCCGCTCGACGAGGCGCTCGAGGCCCTCGACACGGTCGTCCGCTCGGGCAAGGCCCGCTACGTCGGCGTCTCCAACTGGATGGCCCACAAGGTGGCGAGGGCGCTGGGGCGCAGCGAGGTGAAGGGCCTCGTGAAGATCGCCTCGGTCCAGCCCCGCTACAACCTGCTCTTCCGCTCCTTCGAGCGCGACCTGCTCCCGCTGTGCGAGGAGGAGGGTGTGGCGGTGATCCCCTACAACCCCATCGCCGGTGGCCTGCTCACCGGCAAGCACGACCGCAAGGCCGACCCGACCGACGGCACCCGATTCACGCTCGGCAACGCCGCGAGCAACTACCAGGACCGCTACTGGCACGACCGTGAGTTCGACACCATCGACGCGCTGCGCCCCATCGCCGAGGAGGCCGGGACGTCGATGACCACGATGGCGGTCCAGTGGGTGCTGGCCAACCCGGCGGTCACCTCGGCGATCATCGGCGCCAGCCGGCCCGAGCAGGTGGCCGACAGCCTTGCCGCCGTCGACAAGCCGATGGACGCCGACCTCAAGGCGCGCCTCGACGAGCTCACCGCCGAGTGGCGCCGCAGCGACGCCCTGCGTTGAGCGCCGTCCTCCCCGGTTTCCGGCACGCCTGTCACCGGGCGCCGGGGCTCAGCGTGCCGAGAACCGAGCGCGGGTGACCGAGTCGCTGGCGGAGGGCCTGCACCGGGGGTCCGACGGGGTCGTGCGGTGCTGGTGGGCGGGGGACGACCCGCTCTACGGGCGCTACCACGACGAGGAGTGGGGCGTCCCGATCGGCGACGAGCGCGTCCTCTACGAGCTGCTGTGCCTCGAGGGGTTCCAGGCCGGCCTGAGCTGGATCACGATCCTGCGCAAGCGCGACGCTTTTCGAGCCGCCTTCGCCGACTTCGACCCAGCGCGCGTGGCGGTCCTCGGCGCCGACGACGTCGAGCAGCTCATGGGCGATGCAGGCATCGTCCGCAACCGGGCCAAGATCGAGGCGACCATCGGCAACGCCCAGGCGGCGCTCGCGATGGCGCCGGGTGAGCTGGCCGCGCTCGTGTGGGGGGCGGAGCCGGCGGACGACGATCGGCCGCCGGTCCTCGACGCTGCAGCACTGCGTGACCTCGTCACCTCACCGCAGGCGACGGCGCTGAGCAAGGCGCTCAAGCAGCGGGGCTGGCGCTTCGTCGGGCCCACCACGGTCTACGCCTTCCTGCAGTCGGCCGGCGTCGTGAACGACCACCTCGAGGGGTGCCCTCGTCGCACCGCCTGTGAGCACGGACGGGCGACGTTCGCCCGTCCGTCCGGCGCTACTGGTCGCTGAAGTCGGCGGGACGCTTCTCGAGGAACGCAGCGACCGCCTCGCGCATGTCCCCGGCGAACGTCGACATGATCTGCGTGCGGTTCTCGAGATCGAGACCCGCCTGCATGCTGCCGACCTCGAGCTGGCTCCACATGACCTCCTTGGTCATCCAGACGCCGAGCGGGCTGTTGGCGATGATCTCGTCGGCGACCTCGAGGGCAGCCTCCACGACCGGCTTGTCGTGCACGATGCGGCTGACGATGCCGAGGCGCTCCGCCTCGACCGCGTCGATGACCCGACCGGTGAGCAGCAGCTCGAAGGCGCGGGAGGCGCCGATCAGGCGGGGGAGGAGCCAGCTGACGCCGATGTCGCATCCCGAGAGGCCGATGCGCACGAAGGCGACGTTGAACGCCGCCGCAGGAGAGGCGAGGCGCACGTCGCTGGCCAGCGCGAGCGCGAACCCTCCTCCTGCCGCAGGACCGTTCACCGCAGCGATCACCGGCTGGCGGAGGCTGCGCAGCTTCGGCACGAGCGAGGCGATGTGCTGCTGGGACGTCATGCCCGCCTGGACGGGCCCGAGCCCCTCGGCGCCTGGGGCGGTGCCCGCACCCTTCAGGTCGAGTCCGGCGCAGAAGCCGCGGCCGGCTCCGGTCAGGATCACCACCCGGCAGGTCGTGTCCCTGGCGATGTCGTCGAGGGCGTCGTGCAGGTCGGCGATGAGCTCGTGGCTCATGGCGTTGAGCCGCTCGGGCCGGTCGAGGGTGAGGAGGGTCACGCCGGGCTTGGGCGTCGAGCGCTGGATGGTGGTCATGGGCGCAGCCTGGTCGGCGGGCCAGGCGACCGCCAGCGCCGTCAGCCCTCGGGGGCGGTCACCGCGTGCTTGCGGAGGTCGTCGAGCGAACACCACTCGAGGGTCCCCATGTGGGTCGCCTCGAGCACGACGTCCGGAGCCATGCCCGCCACGAACGCCTCCTGCCAGCGGGGCGCGCACAGGCACCACTGGTCACCCGGCTGCAGGCCGGGGAAGTGGGGCTGGGGCGTGGACAGGTCGTTGCCTGCCGCCTTCGAGAACTCGAGGAACTCAGCGGTGACCCGGGCGCACACGGTGTGCACGCCGAGGTCGCCAGGGCCGGTGTCGCAGCAGCCGTTGCGGAGCCAGCCGGTGAGGGGGTCGGTCGAGCACGAGGCGAGCTCGCCGCCGAGGACGTTGGAGGCCATGACCTCCATGGTGCCCCGTCCCGGCGGCGTGCGGCGGGGCGGGCTCAGCCGCCGCTGCGCTCGACGAGCGCTTGGACGTCCTCGACCTTGCGGGTGGCGATGCGGGCGAGGTCGGCGGCGACCGCGTCGGGCTCGTCGCTGGTGGTGTCGGGAGGTGGCGCGTAGCCGTCCGCCGCATGCGCGGTGTGTCGCTCGATCCGGCGGTCACCGCAGGACCGCGGCGCGGCGATCGGGTTGCACCGCATCGGGGCCTCGGGGTCGTCTCCCAGGTGCAGCTCCTCGGGGAAGTCGGTGGAGAGGTAGTGCACACCGGCCGCCTTGGACGCCTCGAAGCCGTCTGGGCCGACGAGGTCGCGCACCATGAACCCGTCGGCGACGACCCGCCGGACGCGGTCGTAGCGGGCCTCGCCAGGGCGCTCGCCGCCGCTGCGCCGGACGTAGGCCGCCACCGCGTCGAGGTCGCCCGCCTGGACGAACACGGCACGGCCCGACAGGTCGGTCCACCCGCGGCTGTAGTCCCGCCCGTGCTCGTCGCCGTCGAGCACCACGTGCACCGTCTGGCGGACATCTCGCAGGCGCGGCCAGCCGTCCTCGACGATCGAAGCCCGCAGGGTCTGGCCCGGCGCCGTCACGTCGTCGGGCGTCACGAGCCGGCCACCCTCGGCCAGCGAGCCGCCGAACGCCTCCCGGAGGATGGCGTCGAGCTTCACGTACTCCGCTTCGCCGATCGGAGTGGTGAACGGGTCGCCGTCCTCGGGCAGCTCGGTGTTGCGGGGCGGGCCGCCGTCCTTCGGCTCGACCATGACCAGCAGGGGCGCGTGGTCGGGGTGGGCGTCGGACCACGCCCGGAGCTCGGCGAGGCACTCCCGCAGCAGCTCGCACGTCGTGCGGCCGTCGACGAGGGGCACGTGGTACACCTCGAAGTCGTCCCGCACGGCGTTGTAGTGGATGTCGAGCTCGACCTGGCGGACGTCTTGGTGCTCGAGCTGGTGCTGGAGGGGCGGGTGGGAGTAGTCCCAGCCCACCTCACCCGCAACGGGATGACCGGGGTCACGGTGGTAGCTGTTGTGGGTGCCGCGCGCCTGGACGTGGTTCATGCGCAGCTCCCCACCAGACGGACCGCTCGGCGAGGCGCCGAGCGCCGGCGGCGCGACGAGCAGCGTCAGAGCGGCGGCGAGGGCGAGGGAGGCGGTGCGCACATGACGAAGTTCGACGTCGGCACCGCCCGCCCCTCTCGGCGGCTCAGGTCACTTGGGCTGCATGCGGACGCCGCCGTCGAGGCGGATGTCCTCGGCGTTCATGTAGGTGTTGGTGATCAGCTCGACGGCCATGGAGGCGAACTCCTCGGAGAACCCGAGGCGCTTGGGGAACAGCACGTCGCGCTTGAGCTTCTCCTTGAACGCCTCTGACGCCTCGCCCTGGCCGTAGATCGGGGTGTCGATCAGGCCGGGCAGGATGCAGTTGACCCGCACGCCGATGGCGGAGAGGTCGCGAGCGACCGGGAGGGTCATGCCGACGACGCCGCCCTTGGAGGCGGAGTAGCTGGCCTGGCCGATCTGGCCGTCGTAGGCGGCGACGGACGCCACGGTGACGATGGCACCCCGGCTGCCGTCCTCGTCGAACGGGTCGGTCTGGCCCATGGCGGTGGCGGCGAGGCGCACGCAGTTGAACGTGCCGACCAGGTTGACCTCGATGACCTTCTTGAAGATGTTCAGGTCGTGGGCCGACTCGTACTGCCCGTCACGGCCGACGGTGCGGGTGGCGAAGCCGATGCCCGCCGCGGTGACCAGGCTGCGCAGCGGTCCCATCTCCTTGGCGGTCTCGACCGCCTGGATGACCTGCTCGGCGTCGGCCACGTCCGCCTGGACGAAGGCGCCGCCGATGTCGCTGGCGACGGCGTTGCCCTTGTCGGGCTGGAGGTCGACGACGACCACCTTGGCGCCGCGAGCGGCGAGGGCGCGGGCGGTGGCCTCGCCGAGGCCTGACCCGCCGCCGGTGACGATGCTGGACGTGTTGGTGAGATCGAGCGACATGGCGCCGAAACTACGACGCAGCGAGCGGCCGCCACAATCTGTCCGCTGCGGCGCCGGGCGCGCACCGCACGTCGCACGTCCAGAAACGAGCAAGATCCAGGGAACGACCCCGAAACCGGGGTCCGTCACACTGCTCCGATGGACCTCGGCCCGCTGTCGGGCTTCAGAGTCGGCGTCACCGCCGATCGGCGGTGGGAGGAGCAGGTGGAGCTGCTCCGCAGGCGGGGTGCCCGCTCGATCGTGGCGCCGGCGATCCGCACCCTGCCGCTCTCGCCCGAGGAAGGGACCCGCGCCGCCATCGAGTCCTTGCTCGACCGGCCGCCCGCCGTCGTGGTCCTGACCACGGGCCTCGGTGTCCGGAGCTGGTTCGCGGTCGCAGAGTCCCTCGGCCTCGGCGAGGCGCTCCTCGAGGCGCTGCGCCCCGCCCGAGTCCTGACCCGTGGTCCGAAGGCTGCGGGGGCGGCGGTCACCGCCGGGCTCGAGGTCGAGTGGCACGCCCCCTCGGAGCGGTCCGAGGAGCTCGTCGCCCACCTCGACGGTGCGGACCTGCGCGGCGCGCGCGTGGCGGTCCAGCTCGACGGTCGTGACCACCCCGTCCTCGGCGACGCCATCGCCGCCCTCGGCGCCGAGGTGGTCCCCGTGCCGGTCTACCGGTGGACGCTCCCCGCGGACACCGGTCCGCTGCGACGCCTCATCGAGGCTGTCTGTGAGCGGCGGGTCGACGCCGTGACCTTCACCGCCGCGCCCGCCGTGCGGAACCTGTTCGCCCTCGCCGGCGAGGTCGGTCGGGTCGCTGCGCTGCAGGAGGCCCTCCAGGGCGGCGTGGTTCCCGTCTGCGTCGGCCCGGTGTGCGCAGGGGCGCTCGTCGCGGCAGGCGTGACGAGCGCGGTGCAGCCGGACCGGTCCCGGCTCGGGGCGATGGTCCAGGCGCTGGCCGAGCACTTCTCGGGACGCTGCACGCGGCTCCTCCTCGATGGCGGTGAGCTGGTGGTGCAGGGTTCGGCGGCCGTGGTCGGCGGTGAGCTGGTGGAGCTGACGGACCGGGAGCGCGATGTGCTCGCCGTGCTCACCGAGCGACCCGGTGCGGTCATCTCCAAGGCGACCCTCCTCGCCAGGGTCTGGGGCGCTGACGACGCCGACGAGCACACCGTCGAGGTCACCGTCGCCCGGCTCCGCCGCCGGCTCGGGCCCGCCGGCGACGCGCTCGAGACGGCGATCAGGCGGGGCTACCGGTTGGCGTTGGCGTCCACCTGAGCCGTCCGCCCACCTCGACCACGCCGTCGCGCACCCGGACCTCCCAGGTCGGGACCGACACCGACGCGTCGTCGAGGCAGCGGCCGGTCCTGAGGTCGAAGGACTGCTTGTAGACGGGGGATGCGACCTTGGGCGTGCCGCCGGCGTCACCCACGATCCCCCGGGCGAGGACGTTGACCCCGCTGAAGGGGTCCCGGTTCCCGACGGCGCGGACCTCGCCACCGGCGAGGCGGAACACCGCCACCTGCTCGCCGTCCACGAGGGCCGCCACCCCGGTGTCGGGCACGATCGCGGCCACCGGGCAGATCGGCGTCCACCTGCTCACCGCCGCCCCCCGATCTGCACCGGGACGGCCACCGGCGGAGGTCGCCGCTCGTCGCCCTTCGCCGGTCGGCGCTGCTCCCGCTCGCGCACGTACGCGAGGTCGGGGTCGGGCGACGCGTCGTTGGCGAAGTGGGTGAAGCGGGCGACCTTGGCCGGGTCGTCGAGGGTCTCGGCCCACTCGCAGCGGTACGCCTCGACGTGGCGGGCCATCGCCGACTCGAGCTCCTCGGCGAGCCCGAGGGCGTCGTCGACGACCACCCGCCGCAGGTGGTCGATCCCGCCCTCGAGCTGCTCGAACCACGGCGCTGTGCGCTGGAGGCGGTCGGCGGTGCGCACGTAGTACATGAGGAACCGGTCGAGGTACCTGATGACGTCCTCCTCACCGATCCCCTCGGCCAGCAACGTGGCGTGGCGCGGGGTCATCCCACCGTTGCCGCACACGTACAGGTCCCACCCCCGCTCGGTGGCGATGAGCCCGAAGTCCTTGCTCTGGGCCTCCGCGCACTCCCGGGCGCAGCCCGACACCGCGGACTTGAGCTTGTGCGGCGAGCGCAGGCCCCGGTAGCGGAGCTCGAGCCGGACGGCGAGGCTGGTCGAGTCCTGGACGCCGTAGCGGCACCAGCTGTCGCCGACGCAGGACTTCACCGTTCGCAGGGACTTCCCGTAGGCGTGGCCGGACTCGAGCCCCGCAGCCCTGAGGCGCCGCCAGATCTCGGGGAGCTGGTCGACGCGAGCCCCGAACAGGTCGATGCGCTGGCCGCCGGTGATCTTCGTGTAGAGGTCGAAGTCGCGCGCCACCTCACCGATGGCGATGAGCCTGTCGGGGGTGATCTCACCGGCCGGCACACGCGGCACGACGGAGTACGTGCCGTCGCGCTGGAGGTTGGCGAGGAAGCGGTCGTTCGTGTCCTGGAGCGGGGCCAGGTCGTCGTCGAGGACGTGCTCGTCCCACAGCGACGCGAGCATCGAGGCGACCGCCGGCTTGCAGATCTCACACCCCGCACCTCGCCCCCAGCCCTCGAGGAGCGCGGCGAAGGTGCGGAGGCGCCGGACCCGGACGATGTCGAAGAGGTCCTGGCGGGTGTGGGCGAAGTGCTCGCAGAGGCTCCGGTCGACCTCGATGCCCGCCCGTGTGAGCTGGTCGTCGATGATCGCCTGTACGAGGGGGACGCAGCTCCCGCACGTGCTCCCGGCACGGGTGGCGGCCTTCACCGCCGCCGCCGAGGTGCAGGCCGCCTCGGTCACGGCCGCGCAGATCGCCCCCTTCGTCACGTCGTTGCACGAGCAGATCCGGGCGGTGGCCGGCAGGGCACCGGGACCGAGCAGCGGGGCGTCGGTGCGGCCAGGCACGAGCAGGGAGGCGAGGTCGGAGGGAGCCGGGAGGGCGTTCGCGTACAGCGAGTGCAAGGTCGTGTACGCCGAGGCGTCCCCGACGAGCACGCCGCCGAGCACCCGCTCGCCGGCTGCGTCGAGCACGACGCCGGCGTGGACCATGCCCACCGGGTCGTGCCAGGTGAGGGAACGGCTCCCGGGGGTGGCACCGTGGGCGTCGCCGAAGCTGGCGACGTCGACGCCGAGCAGCTTGAGCTTGGTGGACATGTCGGCGCCGGGGAAGGTGGCGTCGCCGCCGCCGAGCTGGTCGGCGACCACCCGTGCCATGGCGTAGCCAGGGCCGACGAGCCCGTACACGCGACCGTCGACCGCCGCGCACTCCCCGATGGCCCACACGGCGTCGTCCGCGGTCCGGCACGAGGCGTCGACGGCGACCCCGCCCCGCTCGCCGACCTCGAGGCCGCTCGATCGGGCGAGCTCGTCGCGCGGGCGGATGCCGGCGGAGAACACGACCAGGTCGGCGGCGAGGGGTGGTCCCTCGGCGAAGCGGAGCTCGATGACCCTCTCTGCGGCGCGCACGATCTCGGTCGTCGCCATGCCGGTGTGCACGCCGATCCCGAGTGCCTCGACGTGGGCCCGGAGGATCTCGCCCGCGGGCGGATCCACCTGGACGGGCATCAGCCGGGGAGCGAACTCCACGACATGGGTCTCGAGGCCGAGCGCCCGCAGCGCGTTGGCCGCTTCGAGGCCGAGCAGGCCACCTCCGATCACCACACCGGTGCCGCAGTCGGCGGCGTGGGCCCGGATCGCCTCCAGGTCCTCGATCGTGCGGTAGGCGAAGCAGCCGGGGCCGTCCCCGCCGGGGATCGGGGGGATGAACGGGGCGCTCCCGGTGGCGAGCACGAGCGCGTCGTACGTCACAGCGCGGCCGGTGCTGGTCGTGACCACCTTCGCCGACCGGTCGATGCCGGTGACCCGGGTGCCGACCACGAGCTCGATCCCGGGGTGGTCCGTGACCTCGGGCCCGCACAGGGACAGGTCCTCGGGGCTGGCACCGGTGAAGCACGCGCTCAGCTGCACGCGGTCGTACGCGGTGCGGGGCTCCTCGCCGAGCACGGTGGTGGACCAGCGGTCGGCAGCACCGGACCGGACCAGGCTGGCGAGCAGCTCCTGGCCGACCATCCCGTTGCCGATCACGACGAGCCGTCCGGTGTCCACGAGGAGGACGGTAGGGACGGCGTGTTTCCACGGTGTTGGGTTGGTGGGACCGTTCGGTGAACGACGGCGCACCCTCGACCGCGTGCGGTGAGAGCCGGCGCACAGACCGGCGCGCGCGCTGTGGGGCGAAGGTCCACGAGCCGTAACGGTGGGGACGCAGCCACGAAACCGGCCCCGACGAGGCTGTCGGCCCATGACCACCCCCACCCCCACCCCCCACCACCGTCCCGGGCTCCGGGGAGCCGGGAGCCACCTGGGCGGCCTCCGCTCCTTCACCGGCCGCTGGCGGGTGCTCCACCTCACCTGGATGGCCTTCGTCCTCAGCTTCGTCGTGTGGTTCAACTTCGCCCCCTTCGCCGGGACGATCGGCGACCAGCTCGGGCTCAGCAAGGCCCAGCTGGGCACGCTCGCCCTGTGCAACGTGGCGCTGACCGTGCCGGCCAGGATCCTCGTCGGGATGGCACTCGACCGGTTCGGTCCGCGCCGGGTCTACGGGACGATCCTCATCTACGCCGCCATCCCCTGCACCGTCTTCGCCATGTCGTCCAGCTATCCGATGCTCGTGGCGAGCCGTCTCGCCCTCGGGGTGGTCGGCGCTGGCTTCGTGGTCGGGATCCGGATGGTGTCGGAGTGGTTCCCCGCCAAGGAGGTCGGCCTGGCCGAGGGCGTCTACGGCGGGTGGGGGAACTTCGGTTCTGCTGCCGCTGCGTTCTCGCTGCCGATCGTCGCCGGCATCATCGGTGGCGACGCTGGCTGGCGGTGGTCGATCGGTGTGACCGGCCTGGTCGCGGCGGCCTACGGCATCGTCTACCTGCGCTCGGTGGCCGACACCCCTGCCGGGCGCAGCTTCGACCGCCCGAAGCGCCAGGGCGCGCTCGAGGTCACCCAGCCCGCTGCGGTGTGGGGCCTGGCCGGCCTGACCGTGCCCCTCACCGCCGTCCTCGGCCTCATCGCCTGGCGAGTGCAGCAGGCCGGGGTGATCTCGACCGGCGTGCTGTGGGGCCTGCTCGTGGCCGTGGCGGCCCTGACCGTCGTGCAGCTGCGCCAGGTGTTCGTCGTGAACCGCCTTGCCCGAGCGAATGCCTACGAGGAGGACGACCGCTACCCCTTCCGGTCCGTCGCCATCTTGTCCGTCGCCTACCTCTGCTGCTTCGGCTCGGAGCTCGCCGTGGTCTCGATGCTGCCGACCTTCTTCGCCGATGGCTGGGACCTCGGCCCGGCCATGGCGGGCGCGATCGCCAGCGCGTTCGCGTTCATGAACCTCGTCGCCCGGCCCGCTGGCGGCCTGCTCTCCGACCTGCTCGGCAGCCGCCGACGCACGCTGCTCGTCCTGCTCGTCGGACTGAGCGCCGGCTACGCCTGCATGGGGCTGCTGGGCCCGGCGTGGCCGCTCCCGCTCGCCGTGGTGGTGACGATGGCGTGCTCGTTCTTCGTGCAGTCGAGCGAAGGGGCCGTCTACGCCATCGTGCCCTTGGTGAAGCGGCGGGTGAGCGGCCAGATCGCCGGGATCGCGGGGGCCTACGGGAACGTGGGCGCGGTGTGCTTCCTCACCGTGCTGCTGTACGTGTCCCCCTCCACCTTCTTCTTCGTGATCGCCGGCGCTGCGGTGGTCGGCACGGTGGTGTGCTGGTGGCTCCCCGAGCCTGCCGACGCCTTTGCCGAAGACATGGACAAGCCGGGGCCTGCCGACGAGCTCGTGCTGGATGACCTCCCGCAGCCCTCGCTGATCTGATGCTCCAGACAGGAGAGGCGACGCCGGTGGAGGTGTGGCTGGCGGGACGGGGCGCCGCCGGAGCGCTCGACGTGTCCATCGGCGGCGCCGAGCGCTTCGGCGCCCGTCACGATGCCGGGACCCTCGCAGGTTCCACCTACACCGAGCTCCTCCCGGCCTCTCCCCCCGGGCCAGGCGAGCAGTACGCGTTCCAGGTCGACCTCGACGCCTGCACGGGTTGCAAGTCGTGCGTCACCGCGTGCCACAGCCTGAACGGCCTCGACGAGGACGAGTCGTGGCGGCGGGTCGGCACGCTGCGAGGCGTGGACGACGGGCAGCCGACACAGCGGACGGTCACGACTGCGTGCCACCACTGCATCGAGCCGGCGTGCCTCATCGGTTGCCCGGCGAAGGCCTATGACAAGGACCCCGAGACCGGCATCGTGGTGCACCTCGATGATCAGTGCATCGGCTGCGGGTACTGCACGTTCACGTGCCCCTACGAGGTGCCCCGGTTCAACCGCCGGCTCGGGATCGTCCGCAAGTGCGACCTGTGCCGGGGGCGTCTCGCAGCAGGGGAGGCCCCTGCCTGCGCGCAGGCGTGCCCGAACGGGGCCATCACCATCGCGGTGGTGGACGTCGCGGCGGTGACGGCATCCACCGGCGCTGGCGCACTCGTGCCGGGAGCGCCGCCCTCCGCCCTCACCCGACCCTCGACCACGTACCACAGCCGGCGACCCCTACCCGAGGACCTGCTCGCTGCCGACCACACCAGCGTGCGGCCGAGCGAGGCCCACCCGCCGCTCGCCCTCATGCTCGTGCTGACCCAGGTGGCCGTGGGCGCGCTGCTGACCGCACCGTTGGTCGGTGGGACCTCTGTGATCGCACCGACGGCGGGTGCGCTCGCCCTCGCTGCCAGCGTCCTCCACCTCGGTCGGCCGCTCCAGGCATGGCGGGCGCTGCTCAACCTGCGGCGGTCGTGGTTGAGCCGCGAGGTGCTCGCCTTCGGTGCGTTCGCGATGCTCGCAGCGCTCTCGGCGCTCACGGCGCTGCCTGCTGTCGGGATCGCCGCTGCGATGTCCGGTGCGGCAGGCGTGGTCGCGTCGGTGCTCGTCTACGCCGTGACGGGGCGGCCGTGTTGGCGCCTGGCAGCGACGGCGACCCGCTTCGGCGGGACGACCGTCGTCGCTGGGCTCTCGGTTGCCTTCGCCGTCGGCGCAGGCCGTGGCACCACCTCGGCTCCGGTCATCGGTGCAGCGGCGATCGGCGCGCTGGCCGCCAAGCTCGCCTGGGAGCTCGCGGGGCTCCGACACCACCGGGACGCCACGCTGACCCCCGCCCGTCGTCGCGCCATGCTGCTCACCGGCGACCTGGCCCGCATCGCGACGCTCCGCCTCGTCTTCGCCGGAGCCGGCGTCGTGCTCACGGCAGCCGTCCTCGCTGCGAGCGGACCGGCGTCACGACCGGAGCCTGCGGCGGTCGCTGCTGCTGCACTTGCCACGCTCCTCGTGGTCGGGGGCGAGCTCGCCGAGCGCTGGCTCTTCTTCACGGCTGCGCCAGCGCCCCGGATGCCGGGTGGGATCAGGTGATCAGGCTCCGGGAACGCCTCCGACGCAGGACCGGACCGCTCACCGATGAGCTGGAGCGGGTCGACGGGCCGGTCGGTCAGGTCCCCGTCCGCCTGGCGCCGGATGCCGTCGTGCGGACGGTGTGCGGGTTCTGCTCGACCGGGTGCTCGCTCGACGTCCACGTGCGCGACGGGTCGGCGGTGAACGTCACCCCCACCGTCGACCACCCGGTGAACCTCGGCATGGCGTGCCCGAAGGGTTGGGAGGCGCTGACGCCCCTGGGTGCGCCGAGCCGGGCCACCGCGCCGCTGGTGCGCGACGGGCGTGGCCGCCTCCGGCGGGCGTCCTGGGACGAGGCGCTGCAGGTCACCGTCGATCGCTTCCGTGCAGTGCAGCGCGATCACGGGCCTGACGCCCTCGCCTTCCTCAGCACCGGGCAGATCGTGACCGAGGAGATGGCCCTGCTCGGCGCCGTCGCCAAGCTCGGGATGGGCATCGTCCACGGTGACGGGAACACCCGGCAGTGCATGGCCACGTCCGTCGTCGCCTACAAGGAGTGCTTCGGGTTCGATGCGCCCCCCTACACCTACGCCGACTTCGAGGCGTCCGACGTCATCGTCCTGATCGGCTCCAACCTCTGCGTCGCGCACCCGATCATGTGGGAGAGGATCGTCCGCAACCCGCACGACCCGACCATCGTGGTCATCGACCCTCGCCGCACCGAGACGGCGATGGCGTCGACGGAGCACGTCGCCCTCCGGCCCAAGTCGGACCTCACCTTGCTCTACGGCCTCGCCCACCTCGTCATCCGCGATGGCTTCGTCGACGACGCATTCGTCTCCGAGCACACCGTCGGGTTCGAGGGCTTCACCACCTTCGTCGCAGCCTTCACGCCGGAGCGGGTGGCCGCCGAGACGGGCGTGCCTGCGAGCCAGCTCGAGACGCTCGCCGCGACCATCGGACGGGGCGAGCGGGTGTCGCTCTGGTGGACGATGGGGGTCAGCCAGAGCCACGAGGGGGTCCGCGCTGCGCAGGCGATCATCGCCCTTGCCCTCCTCACCGGGAACATCGGACGCCCCGGCACCGGTGCGAACTCGATCACCGGGCAGTGCAACGCGAACGGCTCTCGGCTCTACAGCAACACCTCGAGCCTGTTCGGTGGGCGCTCGTTCACCGACGAGGGCGATCGCGCCGAGGTCGAGGCTGTGCTCGACATGCCCCCCGGCACCGTGCCGGACAGACCGAGCTGGGCGTACGACCAGATCGTGGAGGGCATCGCCAGCGGCGCCATCCGCGGCCTCTGGGTGATCGCCACGAACACCGCCCACTCCTGGATCAACCAGGACGAGGTGCGAGACCTGCTCGATCGGCTCGACGTGCTCGTCGTGCAGGACATGTACGCGACGACGGACACTGCGCAGCTCGCCGATGTGGTGCTGCCTGCCGCCGGCTGGGGCGAGAAGGAGGGCACGTTCGTCAACAGCGAGCGTCGCATCAGCCGGGTCCGCCGCGTCGCCGATCCTCCGGGCGAGGCCCTCTCGGACTTCGAGATCTTCAAGCGGGTCGCCGCGGCATGGGGCTGTGGCGACCAGTTCGAGGCGTGGTCGTCTCCTGAGGCCGTCTTCGGCATCCTCAAGCGACTCTCGGCTGGACGACCGCACGACTTCACCGGCATCGATGGCTACGCACACCTGGGCCACCGGGGCGTGCAGTGGCCGTTCCCGGTGGATCCACCGGCTGGCGTCGAGGGCTCCGCAGACGAGCGACGCCTCTTTGCCGACGGTCGGTTCTTCACGCCCGACCGTCGAGCCAGGTTCGTCTGGGACGAACCTCGGCGGCCCGCAGAAGCGACGAGCCGCCGCTACCCGTTCACCCTGCTGACCGGTCGCGGCTCCTCGAGCCAGTGGCACACCGGCACTCGGACCTCCACCTCGGCCCTGCTGCGCTCACTCGCTCCCGCCGAGCCCTACGTCGAGCTGCACCCCGACGACGCAGCGGCCCTCGGCGTCGCGGACCACGAGTGGGTGGTGGTGACGTCGGCTCGCGGGTCGCTCCGAGCGCGCGCCTACGTCACCGCGACGATCGGCCAGGGCCAGGTGTTCATCCCCATGCACGACGTGCAGACGAACCGGCTCACGTACCCGAGCTTCGACCCGCACTCCCGCCAGCCGTCCTACAAGCACGCTGCAGTCGCCGTGCGAGCGCTCGAGGCATGGGAGCGCTGAGCGCGCGCCTCGGCGATGCCCTCAGGCCGTGCGGGCCTGGCGGGACGGCCGGGTGGCGAGCGGGGCGAGCTTCGTTCGGATGTCGGGCCGGGCGCTCAGGCGACCTGCCTCGAGGAACGCCTGCCGGACGACGCGGTCGGATCGGTCGTCAGCCATGGCGTTGACGCCCATCGCCGCCGCGCTGCGGCGGTCGGGCTCGTAGCGGATCACCGTGGTGCCACCGTCCTCTAGCCGCCGCACCTCCGCCAGCAGCCGCCGGTGGGCGTTCCAGCGGAAGGGCCCGTCGAGCACGGGCAGCCGCCGGCAGGAGCTCATGGGCGACACGACGACGACCACGTCGAGGCGCTCCCGGCGCAGCACGTCGGCGCTGGTGGGGGAGTGCACGCCGCCGTCGAAGTACGAGACGCCTTCGATCGTGACCGGCTTGAAGTAGGCGGGGATGGCGCAGGACGCGGCCACGCCCTCGGCCAGCGTGGCCTTCGGCGAGCCCGGCCGGCCGAGGACGACCCGACCGCCGTCGTCGCGCCGGGCGACGCACAGCCAGAGGCCCTCGGGCCAGGTGTCGCCGAGCACCTCGTCGAGGCCGATCGCCTTCGACAGCAGGTCGACGCGACCGGCGGGCAGGAGCGTGGCTGCAGCGACCGAGGGCCGGAACGCGAGCGGGCGTCGGGCGACCCGGGCGACCAGGCGGGGGCTCGGAGGTCGCCACGGCCGCACCAGGTCGCGGAGCGAGAGGCCGGGGAGCTCGACCTCGTCTTGACCGAGCCCCGCCATGACCTCGGCGCCCTCGTCGGTGAGCGGCGAGTCGACGAGCAGCGAGGCGAGGTCAGAGGCGGGCACGCCGAGCCTGAGCATGCTGCCGGTGAGGGAGCCGGCGGAGGAGCCCACGATGATGTCGGCGGTCCTGGGGTCCCAGCCCAGGTCGTGCTCCAGGGATGCGAGCACCCCTGCGTGGTACGCCTGCCCGACCACCCCACCTGCTCCGAGGACCAACCCGACGCGTGCCATGTGGGTGAACGTACCCCCGACACCGTCGCTCCGATGAGGTGGTCGCACCTCGTCGTCGGGTTGCGATCAGCTGCAGGGACATCAGGCGGGATCGGCCGGGGTAGCGGAGCCCCATGAGCGACGACCTTCACGAGCTGCACGACGACCTGTCCGTGGAACCACCCCGAACGACCGCCCGGCCTGGTGCCGCCCGCCGGCGTCGAGCGATCGCTGCGATTGCGATCGCGGGCCTCGCCACCCTCGGTGCGTGCGCGCAGGACACGTCCGAGGGCGGGGTGGCGCCGGCGGACCAGGACGGGCTGCCGTCCCAGCAGCCCGGAGGCGGCGATGACCCGACGCTGAGCGGTGACGACACCGGCGGGGTCGGTGGCGGAGAGACGGGAGGCGATGGTGCCGGAGGCTCCGGCAGCGAAGACGGTTAGCGGAGAGCACAGGGGATTCAGCAGGAAACGGCTGGGGTACTCCTCGCCGACCACAAACGGCGACAGGAGACACCAGTGAACGACCCCGTACTCGCAGTCGAGTTCCAACAGGGCATCGAGGATGCCTTTGCCGACGTCGCAGCCTTCGTGCCGAAGCTGCTCGGCTTCCTCGTGATCTTGATCATCGGCTACATCGTCGTGAAGGCGATCGCCAAGATCGCCGACAAGGCGCTCGAGCGCGTCGGCTTCGACAAGGCGGTCGAGCGTGGTGGCGTGAAGAAGGCGCTGCAGAGCTCGAAGTACGACGCCAGCGACATCGTCGGGAAGATCATCTTCTACGCGCTGTTCCTGCTGGTGCTGCAGCTGGCCTTCGGTGTCTTCGGCGAGAACCCGGTGAGCGACCTGATCACCAGCATCATCGCCTACCTGCCCAAGGTGTTCGTGGCGATCGTGATCGTCGTGATCGCAGCAGCCGTCGCCGCAGCAGCGAAGACCCTCATCGAGGGATCCCTCGGCGGCCTGAGCTACGGCAAGGCCCTCGCCAACGTCGCCAGCGCCTTCATCATCGCCTTCGGTGCGTTCGCTGCTCTCAGCCAGCTCGAGATCGCCCCGAACATCGTCGAAGGCCTCTACTTCGCCATCCTCGCCCTCATCGTGGGCTCCGGGATCATCGCCATCGGTGGTGGCGGCATCGCACCCATGCGGACGCAGTGGGAGAAGGCGATGCGCAAGGTCGAGGAAGAGGGCCCCAAGGCCAAGGAGCACCTCCAGGCCAAGAGGGAGGGTTCGTCCACGCCGACGAGGACCGTCGACGTCCGCGAGCCTGCACCGCAGGCCGGCGCCTCGACACGTCAGACCCCGTTGCGTGCGGGGGACGGCGCTTCGCACTGAGCACCACCCCACTGCACCGATGGCCCGGTCCCCAGGGACCGGGCCGTCGGCGCGCATGGTCGCCGTGCGCCGTCGCCGCTAGCCTTCGCCGCATCGAACCTCCAGATCGACCATTGCGGGGGCCTCGGTGCTGACCGCCCTCGGGCTGGCCGCCGTGGTCCTGTTGATCCTCGCCAACGGCTACTTCGTGGCTGCGGAGTTCGCGTTCGTCGCCGCCAAGCGGTCCCGCCTCGAGGAGCGAGCCGCCGGGGGCGATGCCAAGGCGTCGCGCGCCGTCACCGTGCACAAAGACCTGTCGTTCATGCTGTCCGGCGCACAGCTCGGCATCACCGTGACGTCGCTCATCGTCGGCTTCATCGCCGAACCCACCCTGGGTCGAGCGCTCAACCCCCTGCTCGAGTCCGTCGGGGTGCCCGAATCGGCGAGCCCGGGGATCGCCATCACGATCGGCTTCGTCGTCGCCACCATCACCCAGATGGTCTTCGGCGAGCTCGCCCCGAAGAACCTCGCCATCGCGAAGCCCGAGACGTTCGCCAGCGCGCTGGCCGGCTCGATCCGGCTCTACACCCGGGTCGCCTCCCCGTTGATCCGACTCTTCGATGGTTCGGCGAACCGGTTGCTCCGCTCGATCGGGATCGAGCCGATCGCCGAGCTCGAAGGCGGCGTCAGCCCCGAGGAGCTCGACATCATCGTCGGCGAGTCGGCCAAGAAGGGCTCGCTGAGCGATGCGCAGGCGGCACTGCTCGGCCGGGCCCTCGAGTTCCGGGCGCTGCGCGCTGTGGACGCCATGGTGCCGCGCATCCGCGTCGTGACCATCCCCGTCACCGCCACCGGCGGCGACCTCCGGCGGCTCCTCACCTCGACCCACACCCGGTTCCCCGTGACCGGCGGCGGATCGGACCCGAGCGACGTGGTGGGGGTGGTGCACGCGAAGGACCTGCTCGCCCTCCCCGCCGCCGAGCGGGCAGCGGCGCCCGTCGCCGACCTCGTCCGACCGGTGCTCGCCGTGCCGGAGACCGCGCCGTTGCACACGGTCCTCGGTGCGCTGCGCTCGAGCCACACCGAGCTCGCCGTGGTCGTCGACGAGTACGGCGGGGCGGCCGGCATCGTCACCCTCGAAGACCTCGTCGAGGAGCTCGTCGGCGACATCTCCGACGAGCACGACGCCGTCGAGGCGTCTGTCGAGCCACAGGGTCCGGATCGCTGGCGGGTGCCCGGGTCGTGGCGTCTGGACGAGATCAGCAGGGAGACGTCGATCGAGCTCCCGGTGGGTGGCTATGACACGGTCGCCGGGTTGGTGGTCGACCGCCTGGGTCGCATCCCCGCCGCCGGTGACGCTGTGGTGGTCGACGGCTGGCGACTCGAGGTCCTCGACATGCGGGGCTGGGCCGTCAGCTCGATCTTGCTCTCACGAGATGTCGTCGTCGCCGTCGACGCTGCGTCCACCGAGCAGGCCGGGGAGGTGCCGTCGTGAGCACCCCCGTGGCCCTCGGGATCGCGGTCGCCCTCCTCGTGGCCAACGGGTTCTTCGTGGCCGCCGAGTTCGCGCTGCTGGCTGCCCGAAGGGCTCGCATCGAGGCCCTCGCCGACGCGGGGGACAAGCGAGCCCGCCACGCACTCGCCGGGATCCGCGAGCTCTCCCTGATGCTCGCCGGCGCGCAGCTGGGCATCACCATGGCGTCCCTCGGCCTCGGTGCGGTCGCCGAGCCGGCGGTGGCATCGCTGTTCGAGTCCGCCCTCGAGGGCGTCGACATCCCGAGCGGCGCCCGCCACGCCATCGCCTTCACGATCGCCCTGTCGATCGTGGTGTTCCTCCACATGGTCGTCGGGGAGATGGCGCCGAAGTCGTGGGCGATCTCCCACCCGGAGCGCTCGGCGCTGGCGCTCGCCCGGCCCTTCCGGGCGTTCGCGCTCGTGCTCCGCCCGTTCATCCGCCTGCTGAACACCCTGGCGAACGGCGTGGTGCGCCTGTGCGGTGTCGAGCCCCAGGACGAGCTGGCGCTGGCCCACTCGCCCGCCGATCTCTTGCTCTTGCTCAGCGAGTCGGTCGGGCACGGCACCCTCGAGCAGCAGGAGCACGACCTGCTCTCCCGCTCGCTCGAGCTGTCCGGCCTCGATGCGCTCTCGGCCATGACCCCACGTCGGGAGATCGTGTCCGTCCAGGCCGATGCCGGCGTGGAAGAGGTCGAGCGGGTGGCGAGCGAGTCGGGCCGCAGCAGGATCCTCGTCTATGAGCAGGACCTCGACCACGTGCCGGGCGTCGTGCACGTGAAGGACCTCTTGCTCCTCGACGACGCCGGCCGGGCGACGCAGACCGCACGCTCGCTCGTCCGTCCGGTCCTCGTCACCCACGAGGCCCATGCCCTGGAGGACCTGCTGCTCGACATGCGCGAGCAGCGCCTCCACCTCGCCGTGGTCGTCGACGAGCTCGGGACGGTGGCCGGCCTCGTCACGATGGAAGACGTGCTCGAGGAGCTCATCGGCGACTTCGAGGACGAGTCGGATCGGGGCGCGCGCCGGCTGAGGCGCCTGGGCGGCGGGGCGTGGGCGGTGGCGGGCACCCTGCGACCGGACGAGCTGGCCGAGCGCACCGGTGTCGTGCTGCCGGACGGGGACTGGGACACCGTCGCCGGGTGGATCATCGCCACCCTCGACCGCATCCCCGGCGTCGGAGACACCGCCACGATCGACGGACACACCCTGGAGGTCACGCAGATGGACGGCTTCGGCATCGAAGAGGTGGTGGTGCGGGCGAAGCGCCCCCAGGCCAGCGGATCGTTCGACCTCGGGCGAGCCGGCGAGGTGAGCGCGCCGTGAACGGCGTCCTGCTCCAGCTGGGCCTCGTCGCGATCCTCGTGCTCCTGAACGCCGCGTTCGCAGGCAGCGAGATCGCCCTCATCTCCCTCCGGGACGGCCAGCTCCAACGCCTCGAGCACAAGGGCAAGCGGGGTCGTCTGCTCGCCTCGCTGGCGCGCGACCCGAACCGCTTCCTGGCGACGATCCAGATCGGGATCACCCTCGCCGGCTTCCTCGCATCGGCCACGGCTGCGGTCTCCCTCGCGGAACCCCTGGAGGAGCCGCTCTCGTTCCTCGGGGGCGCGGCCAGACCGGTCTCCATCGTCGCGGTCACGCTCGTGCTCGCCTACGTCACCCTCGTCTTCGGCGAGCTCGCCCCCAAGCGCGTGGCAATGCAGCGCGCCGAGGGCTGGGGCCTGTTCGCGGCTGGGCCGCTCAGCCTCATCGCCGTCGCCTTCCGCCCGATCATCTGGTTGCTCGGCCACTCGACGAACGTCGCCGTGCGCCTCATGCGGGGCGACCCGCACCAGCAGCGGGAGGAGGTCACGGAGGAGGAGCTGCGCGACCTGGTGTCGGCCCAGACCAGCTACACCCCCGAGCAGCGCGCCATCATCCACGGTGCGTTCGAGATCGCCGAGCGCCGGTTGCGTGAGGTGCTCCAGCCCCGCAACGAGGTCTTCACCCTCGAGGCCGACCTGCCGAGCACCGAGGCGCTGCGCCTGCTGGCTGCATCCGGTCACTCCCGAGCTCCGGTCGTCGTGGGAGACCTCGATCACGTGGCGGGCGTCGTGCACCTCCGGGACCTGCTCGACTGTGACGACATGGTCAGCGCGCAGGCGCAGAACCCGATGCTGTTCCCCGAGTCGCTCGGCGCGCTCGAGGCGCTGCGGCGCATGCAGGAGGGCAGGACCCAGCTGGCCATCGTGTTGAACGAGCACGGCGGCACCGAGGGGATCGTGACCGTCGAGGACCTCATCGAGGAGCTCGTCGGCGAGATCTGGGACGAGTCAGATCGTGACGTCACCGCCATCGAGCACGCCCCCGACGGCTCGATGGAGGTGCCGGGTTCGTTCCCGTTCCACGACCTGGACGACCTCGGGGTGATCCTGCCCGAGGGGGACTACGCCACCGTCGCCGGCCTCGTCCTCGATCGCCTCGGCCACATCCCGACTGAACCCGGCGACGTCGTCGAGGTCGACGGGTGGCGACTCGAGGTGCTGGCGCTCGACCGCCATGCGATCGCACGGCTGCGGATCTCGGCGGTGAGCCCAGAGGCCGGGGACGTGGCCGGGGACGTGGCGGCTGACGATCGTGCGGCGCGAGGTCGCTGAGGTCGAGCCAGGTCGACCTCTAGGTTGAGGGCCATGAGCCTCGCAGCGGCCGTCCCTGTGCTCACGCAGGATCCTGTGCCCACCGACGACGCCGTCCGCAGTGCGTGCGGTGAGGACCCGAGCGCGATCTGTCGGGCCGTGCTCGAGTCGACCGACAGCGAGCGGCTGGCGACGCTAAGCGACCTCCTGCTCGCCAAGCCCCTGAAGATCATCCTCATCCTCGGCGTGGCCTGGGTCGCAAACCGCCTGGCGAGGCGGGCGATCCGGCGCTTCGTCGCCGGCTTCGAGCAGCCGACAGGGCAGGGCACCCTCAGCCGGGTGCGCGACCGCACTCCAGCGGCGTTGCTCTCGACGGGTCCGGTCAACATGCGGACCGGCCAGCGAGCCCGCACGATCGGCGCTGTCCTGCGCAGCCTGACGACGGCTGCGATCTGGACGATCGCCACGCTCATGGTGCTGGCCGAGTTCAACCTGAACCTCGGTCCGCTGATCGCCGGCGCAGGGATCGTCGGTGTCGCGCTCGGGTTCGGCGCGCAGAGCCTGGTGAGAGACTTCCTCACCGGGATCTTCATGCTGCTCGAGGACCAGTTCGGCGTGGGGGACACGATCGACTGCGGCGAGGCCACCGGCGTCGTCGAAGGGGTGAGCCTGCGGACCACCCGCCTGCGCGACGTCGAGGGCACCGTCTGGCACGTGCCCAACGGGCAGATCCTGCGGGTCGGCAACAAGAGCCAGGAGTGGTCGCGAGCGCTGCTCGACGTCGAGGTGGCGTACGACACCGACCTCGAGGTGGCCAAGCAGCTGATCAAGGAGGTCGCCGACGAGGTCTGGCACGACCCGATCCTTCGGACGAGCGTGATCGAAGCACCCGAGGTCTGGGGCGTGGAGCGCTTCGGGCCAGACGGCATCGCCATCCGCCTCGTGGTGAAGACCCGGCCGGCCGACCAGTGGAAGGTGCTGCGCGAGCTGCGGCAACGGCTCAAGCTCGCGCTCGACGACGCAGGCATCGAGATCCCGTTCCCGCAGCGCACCGTGTGGGTCCGCCCCCAGGGCGCCACGCTGCCCGACGGAGGAGAGGGAGCAGCGTCGCCCGACGGACCGGCGGAGCGGGATGCGATCGAGGCGCCGGTGGACGCGGCACCTCCGGCTTGAGCGGGGTCAGGCCGGTTCGGGCGCAGCCAGCTCGACGACGACCTCGAGCGCGCTGTCGGGGACCTCGACCAGGTCGAGCGAGGCGATCCGGCCCGACTCCCTGAGGTCGTCGGCCGCGAGGCGGAGTGCGGCGATGCGGTCCGGCCGATCGCGCACCTCGGCGCTCGTGACCTCGGTGCGAAGTGACCGCGTCGCCGTCGTCTTCGCCCGACGGACCTCGGTCAGCGCGGCGGTCGCCACCTCGAGCACGAGGGGGTCGGCGTCTCCGGCGGCGGATCGGAGCGCTGCTGCGTCGGGCCACGGGGCACGGTGGACCGAACCTTCCTGCCACCAGGACCACACCTCTTCTGCCACGAACGGCAGGAACGGGGCGAAGAGCCGGTGCAGGGTCGACAGCGAGAGCTGCAGCGCGGCCGCCGCCGAAGCTGCTGCCTCGGGTCCGAGCGAGCCGTACGCCCGACCCTTGACGAGCTCCACGGCGTCGTCGCAGAACGTCCAGAAGAAGGCTTCGGTGCGCTCGAGGGCGCGGGCGTAGTCGTAGCCGGCGAACGCATCGGTGGCGTCCTCGACGAGGTCGGCGAGCCGAGCGAGCAGGGCGCGGTCGATCGGCTGGGTCACCGCCGCTGGGTCGATGTCGGTCACCCCCTCGCCGAGGCCGAGCACGAACTTCGTCGCGTTGAGAAGCTTGATGGCGAGGCGGCGCCCGACCTTCATCTGGCCTTCGTCGAACGCGGTGTCGGTGCCGGGCCGTGCACTCGCTGCCCAGTACCGGACGGCGTCGGAGCCGTGGCGCTCGAGGAGGTCGACGGGTGTGACGACGTTGCCCTTCGACTTGGACATCTTCTTGCGGTCGGGGTCGAGGATCCAGCCGTTGATCGAGGTGTCGGTCCACGGCAGGTGGCCGTGCTCGAAGTGGGAGCGGACCACGGTGGAGAACAACCAGGTGCGGATGATCTCCGGTCCCTGGGGGCGCAGGTCCATCGGGAACGTCCGGTCGAACAGGTCGGGGTCGTCCTCCCAGCCACACGCGATCTGCGGCGTGAGCGACGAGGTCGCCCAGGTGTCCATGATGTCGGGGTCCCCGATGAAGCCGCCGGCCTCGCCCCGCTGGTCGGCGCGGAACCCGGGGGGCACGTCGCTCGACGGGTCGATGGGCAGGGACGCCTCGTCGGAGATGATCGGCGCAGCGTGATCAACGGTGCCGTCGGCACCGACCGGGTACCACAGCGGGATCGCCACGCCGAAGAACCGCTGCCGGCTGATCAACCAGTCGCCGTTGAGCCCGCCGACCCAGTTGTCGTACCGGGTCTTCATGAAGCCCGGGTGCCAGTGCAGTGCCTCGCCGCGATCGAGCAGCGCGGTGCGCAGGTCGGCGTCGCGACCACCGTTGCGGATGTACCACTGGCGGCTCGTGACGATCTCGAGCGGACGGTCGCCGCGCTCGTAGAACTTCACCGGGTGGGTGATGGCACGAGGTTCGCCCTGCAGCTCGCCGGCCTCCGACAGGAGCTCCACGATGCGGACCTGCGCCTGCTTGGTCGTCTTGCCAGCCAGCTCGGCGTACGCTGCGCGCCCTGCGTCGGACGTGATCTCGGCGGGCGCCTCGGCTCGCAGGCGGCCGTTGCGCTCGAGGATGTTGCGGACGGGCAGATCGAGCTCGCGCCACCAGATGACGTCGGTGAGGTCACCGAACGTGCAGATCATGGCGATGCCGGTGCCCTTGTCGGGCTGGGCCAGCTCGTGGGTGTGCACGGGCACCTCGACGCCGAACAGGGGTGAGGTGACGGTGGTGCCGACGAGCGCCCGGTAGCGCTCGTCATCGGGATGGCAGACGAGGGCGACGCACGCCGGCAGCAGCTCGGGACGGGTGGTCTCGATGGCGACCGGGTCGCCGCCACCGACGGGTCGGAAGGCGTAGCGGTGGTAGGCGCCAGGCTGCTCACGGTCCTCGAGCTCGGCCTGGGCGACCGCCGTCTGGTCGGTCACGTCCCAGAGCGTGGGAGCTTCGGCTGCGTACGCCTCACCTCGGGCGAGGTTCCGGAGGAACGCCCGTTGGCTCGCCCGCTGGGCTTTGGGGCCGATGGTCGTGTAGGTCAGATCCCAGTCGACGCTGAGCCCGACCTGGCGCCACAGGGCCTCGAACACCTGCTCGTCCTCGACGGTGCGGCGAAGGCACAGCTCGACGAAGTTCGGTCGCGAGCACGGCACCGGGCGCTTCCGGTCAGGCGTCTCCGGTGGCTCGAACGCAGGGTCGTGGGGGAGCGACGGGTCGCACCGCACGCCGTAGTAGAGCTCGACTCGACGCTCCGTCGGCAGGCCGTTGTCGTCCCACCCCATCGGGTAGAAGACCTGGTCGCCGCGCATGCGCCGGAACCGGGCGATGCAGTCGGTCTGGACGTAGCCGAACACCGAACCCATGTGCAGCGACCCGCTCACCGTGGGCGGCGGCGTGTCGATGCTGAAGACCGCCGCTCGGTCGTGCGTCCGGTCGAAGCGGTAGGTGCCGTCGGATGCCCACCGTTCCTGCCAGCGAGCCTCGAGCCCGTCGAGGGTCGGCTTCTCAGGGACCTCGGCCATCGCGAGACGCTACCGGCCGCCGGTCGCGGCCTGAGAAGGGCAACGGGTGCCGGGGTTCGGTCTCGCTAACCTCAGCCGGTGCTCCGCCTGCATGACACCGCCACCGGTACGGCTCGGCCCCTCGAGCTCCGCGAGCCGGGGAAGGTGGCGATCTACGTCTGTGGGGTCACGGTGTCGGATGTCCCCCACATCGGCCACGGCCGCTTCAGCCTGGTGTGGGACGTGCTGCGCCGCTACCTCGAGTGGTCGGGCCTCGAGGTCCGCTACGTCTCGAACATCACCGACGTGGACGACAAGATCATTGCCCGTGCCGAGCGGGATGGCCGCAGCGCCGCCGAGGTCGCGGCCGAGTTCGAGGCGTCGTGGTACTCGACGATGGACCGCCTCGGCGTCCGACGTCCCGACGACGACCCCCACGCCACGGCGTACATCGACCGCATGGTCGCCCTCGTCGGCGAGCTCGTCGAACGGGGCACGGCCTACGAGACCGAAGACGGCGTGTACCTCTCGGTCGCCGACGTCGCCGGCTACGGCCTCCTCGCCCGCCAGGACCTCGACTCGCTCCGCTCCGGCGCCCGCATCGAGGTCGACGAGGCCAAGCGCTCACCCCTCGACTTCGCCGTCTGGAAGAAGGCCAAGCCGGGCGAGCCGTCGTGGCCGTCACCGTGGGGCGAGGGACGCCCTGGATGGCACACCGAGTGCGTGGTGATGAGCCTCGACCTCCTCGGCGAGGGCTTCGAGCTCCATGGCGGCGGGCTCGACCTCGCCTTCCCGCACCACGAGAACGAGCGGGCCCAGGCAGTCGCCCT
This sequence comes from Acidimicrobiales bacterium, assembly GCA_038255685.1. Lineage (GTDB taxonomy): Bacteria > Actinomycetota > Acidimicrobiia > Acidimicrobiales > CADCSY01 > CADCSY01. Next base: position 25,929 of record JBBSLC010000009.1, read on the forward strand.
CGACCGGGCGTTCGCCCGGCACTGGGTGCACAACGGGCTCGTGGTGGTGGCAGGCGGGGAGAAGATGGGCAAGTCAGCGGGCAACGCCGCCGACCTCGCGAGCTTGCTCCGCACGTACGACGCGCGTGCCTACCGGCTCCTCGTGCTGCGCTCGCACTACCGCAGCCCCGTTGTCGTGACCGAGACCGAGATGGCTGACGCCACCGTCGCACTGCGCCGCCTCGACACGGTGTTCCGGCGTGCCTCGGAGATCGGGATCGAGCCGGGTGTGCCCGAGGCTGCGGTGCTCGAGCGCTTCCGGGGTCACATGGACAACGACCTGAACACCCCGCCCGCGATGGGTCTGCTCTTCGAGCAGGTCCGCCTGGCCAACACGGTGCTCGACACCGAGGACGACGCCTCGGCAGCGACGGCCCTCGGGACGATCCGGGCGCTCGCCGACGCCGTCGGGCTCGCCATCAGCGACGAGGCCGCAGGCCCGGACCCTGCGGCGCTCGCGCTCGCACGCCAGCGCGACGAGCAGCGCTCGGCCCGTGACTGGGCTGCGGCCGACGCCACCCGTGACGAGCTGGTCGGACTCGGCTTCGTGGTCGAGGACGGTCCGGCAGGGACGCGCCTGCGACGTCGTTGAACCGACCTACAACGCAGGGAGGCTGTCGACGATGGTCTCGACGGGCTCGGCCACCGGTTCGGGGACGGCTTCGACGATCTCGGTGACGATCTCGGTGACGGTCTCGGTGACGGGCGCTGTCGGGGCAGGCGCGGGCTCCTCTTCCGTGGGCGCCGGGTCCGAGATGTTCGAGATGGAGCTGGAGACGGCGTCGGCGACCCTGTCGATGACCGAGCCGGGATCGGGGATCGGGGCGGGGAGCGGGACCGGCGACGGGGGGATCGTCGGCAGCGGTGCAGGGGGGACCGGCACGGCGCCGGCGGGGCCCTCGTCGATCGGGCTGGTCGGCACCGGCGAGTCGACGTCAGGCGCAGGCGCCGGCGAGGAGGCGACCACGCCCGGGTCGCTCGGGGCGGGGCTCGATGCTGCGACTCGACCCTCCGCTGCCGTGGCGGTGGTCGGACGAGCGGGGGTGGTCCCGGCCCGGCGGACCGCTGCCCCGACGGTCTCGGTGCTCGAGAGGGTCGGTGACGAGAGCTGGCCGGCGAGGTCGATCGTCACCGGTGCCGGGAGCGCGACCGCTGGCGCGGTGGGGGCCTGCGCCAGGTCTGCGAGCTGCTCCTCGACGTCGTAGAAGCCGATCGAGGCGACCCCGACGGCGAGGACGGCGACGCTCGATGCGGCGACCGCCTTCTGGAACCACGTCGGAGGCGTGCGTGCCCAGCTGGTGGCCCGGGTGGTGATGCTGGAGGTCGGGACCAGGCTGAGCGCCGGCGCCACGGGGGCTGCCACGGCTGCAGCGACCGCGGCTGCGCTCGTCGCTGCGAGCGTCAGGGGCATCGGGAGGGCGGTGCGACCGAGGTGCGCACCGAGCTCGACCAGCTCGGTGCGACGGGTGGCGCACGTCTCGCAGGTCGCGAGGTGCTCGTCGACCTTCACGTTGTCGCGAGCGGAGAGGCCCCCGCCGAGGTGCGAGGCGAGACGGTCGATGCAGCGCCGACATGCCGGGTCGCTGGTGCTCCGGACGTGGGCCTGGAGGATGCGCTCGTGCAGGCCCGTCCGTGCTCGTGCGGCGAGCTGAGCTGCGCCCTTGGCGCTGAGGCCGAGCAGCACCGCTGCCTCCTTGGTGGCCATCGTCTCGACCTCGGTGAGCCAGAGGATGGAGCGCCAGCGCTCGGGCAGGGCTCGGAACGACGTGGTGACGACGTCGTCCTCGCCATCCGCCGCGTCGTCGTCCGTGTCGTCGTCGGCCACGGCGGGCGATTCGAGGAGGGCGTTGCGGGTCCCGGTGAGGAGGTAGGAACGGAACGAGCCGGCCCGGTCGAGGTGCCCGGCGCGCAGGGCCGAGAGCGCACGAGCGAAGCCGTTCGCTGTGGCGGTGCTCGCCGCAGGGGCATCGCCGCTGACGCCCTGAGCGAAGCGCCACGCCGTCGAGCCGTGTCGCCGGTGGAGCTCCGCGAACGCGGCCTCATCGCCGCTGATCACCTGGTCGATGAGCGCTGCATCCGTCTGCATTGGTCCCCCTCGTGCCGATTTCGTACGTTTTGTACTGCATTCCGTACGGTGCACCTCACTCTTCGGCGCCGGACGTCGCTTGTCCTGCTCCGATCGCCGGCAATCTGAACAGGGGGGACCGGCCGGGCCCTCGGGGGGTCTATCGTTGGCGCTGCCCCATCAGTGCCGTCGTCAGCCTCACGTCGCCCGAGCAGGTGCGACGCTCGGAGGACGGACTCGGTGCCGGGCGAATCGCGGCAGGTCACTGAAGTTCCGGTGGACTGCGCCCGATAGGAACCCCGCGCACAGCGCACCTCCACCATGACTGACGCCGCCACCCTCCTCCACCGCCCCGGCACGCTGTCGCGCGTCCTCGCAGCCATCGCCCTGGCGTCGGTCGTCGCCGCCCTCCCGCTCGCCGCTGACGAGGCCGGAGCACAGGGCACGCCAGCGCCGACGGCTGAGCGACGCGAGGCGCTCCAGGACGACTTGGACGTGGCGACCGCCGACGAGCTCCGCCTTGCCGGCGAGCTCGCTGCCGCCACCGCCGAGCGTGACCGCCTGGCCATGCTGCTCGTCGACGTCGAGCGGCGCTCCCTCGAGGCCGTCGCTGCGTCGAGGGCAGCCGCGGAGGCCCTCGGGCGGGCGACGGCAGAGCTGAGCGCAGCCCAGGCGCGGCTCCGGACGACCGAGCGAGACCTCGCTGACGGCATCGCCGAGCTGCGCGACCAGGCGGTCGACTCGTTCATCGTCGGCGGCCACGACGAGCCACTCGGTGTGTTCATGGGCGCCGAGGACATCCGGGAGATGGGTGCTGCAGCGACCTATCGCGCCGTCGTCCTCGAGGAGCAGGACCGGATCGTCGAGCTCGTCGAGGACCTCAAGGTCCGACGTGTGCGCCAGACCGCGGCGGCGGCCGCCGCCAAGAGGGCTGCCGGAGATGCGGCGACAGAGGCGGTTGCGCGCGAGCAGGTCGTCGAAGCGGAGCGGAGCGAGCTGCAGGTGCTCCAGGCCTCCAACGAGGCGGCCGTGGCGACGCACGCTGCGCTCCTCGCCGAGGTGCAGGTCCGCAAGGCTGGCTACGAGGCTGAGCTCGCTGCGCTCGTCCAGATCTCCGACTCCCTCGCCGCCGCGCTCGCAGCGCGTCAGCTCGGCCAGGTCGCCAACCCCGCGCTGCGGGGCTTCTTCGTCCTACCGGTGCCGACCGCCCGCATGAGCTCGAGCTTCGGACCACGCGTGCACCCCATCTTCGGCACGGCCCGCCTCCATGCCGGCATCGACCTGGCAGCGCCGACGGGGACGCCGATCGGCGCAGCAGGGTTCGGCACCGTCGTCACCTCAGGTGTGCTCGGCGGGTACGGCAACGCCATCGTGATCGACCACGGCAACGGGCTCTCGACCCTGTACGGGCACCTGTCGGTGCTGCACGCGCAGGTCGGCGACGTTGTCGAGCCGAACCAGACGATCGGCCTCGTCGGCTCGACCGGCAACTCGACCGGCCCCCACCTCCACCTCGAGGTGCGGGTGTTCGGCACCCCGGTCGATCCGATCAACTACCTGTAGCGGCGACCGCACGCGTCCTCTTCGCGCGCGCGACCACTTGCTCGCCAGCGGCACCCTGGGTTACCGTCGGGTAACTTCTCGGCGTCGTCGTGGGACGCGCCTTTGACGATGCGAGGTGCACCGGTGTCGGACTTCTCTCTGAGCCTCAACGAGGACCAGCTCACGATCCAGAAGTGGGTGCACGACTTCGCCGAGACCGTGGTGCGCCCAGCCGCCGAGGAGTGGGACGAACGGGAGGAGTTCCCATACCCGATCGTCGAGGAGGCGGCCAGGATCGGGCTGTACTCCTTCGACTTCTTCGCCAACGCCATGCTCGGCGACCCGACCGGCCTCACCTTGCCCCTCGCGCTCGAGGAGCTCTTCTGGGGCGACGCCGGCATCGGTCTGTCGATCTTCGGCTCCGGCCTCGCCGCCGCCGGCATCTCCGGGCAGGGCACGCCCGAGCAGACGATGGAGTGGGTGCCGCAGTGCTTCTCCTTCGACAACGGCAAGATCGGCCTCGGGGCCTACTGCGTGAGCGAGCCCGATGCCGGATCCGACGTCTCCTCGCTCCGGACCAAGGCGGTCTACGACGAGGCCAAGGACGAGTGGGTGCTGAACGGCACGAAGGCGTGGATCACCAACGGCGGCATCGCCGACGTCCACGTCGTGGTCGCGACGGTCGACCCTGCGCTCAGGAGCCGGGGCCAGGCCACGTTCATCATCGGTCCCGACACCAAGGGGTTCCGCCAGGGCCAGAAGTACAAGAAGCACGGCATCCGGGCGAGCCACACCGCCGAGGTCATCATGGACGACGTGCGGGTCCCGGGCAGCCACCTGCTCGGCGGCAAGGAGAAGCTCGACGCCAAGCTGGCGAAGGCGCGCGAGGCCGGCAAGACCGGTGAGAAGCAGCCGGCGATGGCGACCTTCGAGGCGACCCGCCCGTCGGTTGCGGCCATGGCGGTCGGCATCGCCAGGGGTGCCTACGAGGAGGCGCTCCGGTACGCCCAGGAGCGCCACGCCTTCGGCAAGGCGATCATCCAGAACCAGTCGATCGCCTTCATGCTCGCCGACATGGCGACCGAGATCGACGCCGCCCGCCTCCTCGTGCACCGCGCTGCCTGGCTCTCCCGCAACGGTGAGTACAAGAACGCCGAAGGCTCGATGAGCAAGCTCAAGGCCGGTCGCACCGCGGTGTGGGTGACCGAGCGGGCCATCCAGATCCACGGCGGCTACGGCTACACCCGCGAGTACCCCGTCGAGCGCACGCACCGAGACGCCAAGATCTTCGACATCTTCGAGGGCACCGAGCAGATCCAGCAGCTCGTCATCGCCCGGGCGATCTCGGGTCTCCGGATCGAGTAGGCGCAGCAGGGGTTCTATGGCTCTGCCGGGGGTCTGCCGGTCGTTGACAGGGAAGCGTCAACGTCCCGCAGATCACGGCCGGTACTAGTCAGGTACTAGTGTTGCCTCTGCGATCGGCGTAGCCTCGGCTCCCATGGCGACGGTCACGGAGCGCAGGCCGGGGGTGTGGTTCGCCCGCGTCTTCGTGCCCGCCACCGCCGACGGGCCTGCGCGCCAGCTCGGCAGGGTGTTCCGGGGATCGAAGAAGGCGGTGCGGGCCGAGGTGGCGGCGTGGGAGGCCGAGGTCAGAGGACGGGCACCCTCGAGCGTCGGTGCCACGGTCGCCGACCTGCTGGCCATGTGGCAGGCGGCCCGGGCGCACGAGTGGCAGCCGACGACCACCCGCGACCACCGGGGTCGTGCCGCCCTCATCGCCGCTGACCTCGGCACCGTGCGCCTGCTCGACCTCGATCCGCTGCGGGTCGACGCGTGGGTGACGCAGCTGCGGCGCAGGGGCATCGGCGACGGTGCCATCCGGGGGCGTCTCGCGACGCTGAAGGCGGCGTCGTCCTGGGGCGTGTCCCGGCGGATGCTGCGCTCCAATCCTGTCGCCGACGCCGCGCCCCGGGTCAGGTCGGGCCGTCGCAGCACCCGCCCCGAACCAGAGCAGGTCGTAGCCCTGCTGGCGGCGGCGGGGGAGGAGGGCGTCCGTGCCGGACTGGCCCTGCGGATCGCAGCGGTGACCGGCGCTCGAGAAGCCGAGGTCGTCGCGCTGGCGTGGGAAGACCTGGTCGGTGCTGCGCTCCGCATCGGTCGCCAACGCCACGGCATGGGGGGCGAGGTCCTGGTGCGGGACCACACCAAGACCGGTGGCCACCGCACCGTCCTCCTCGATGCCGTCACCGTGGCTGCCATCGGTGCCTGGCGGGTGGAGGCCGACGAGCTGGCGGGCGCACCGACACGCTGGATGCTGGCCGAACCCGGCGCGCCGGACCCACCCTCGCCCCGGTGGCTGTACGCGGTGTTCATGCGCGCCGCCAAGCGGGCTGGCATCCCTGCTGGCCGGGGCACGGGCATCGTGCTGCACGACCTGCGCCACTGGGCGGCGAGCACCGCCCTGCGGGACGGACACGACCCGGTGACCGTCGCCGCCCGCCTCGGCCACTCGCCCGACACCCTCCTGCGGATCTACGCCCAGGAGATCGAGCAGGGCCAGGTCGGCGTCGCCGCCTCCCTCGCCGCCCGCCTCGACGCCTGACCCGTGGCCGACGACCTGATCCCGATCGAGGAGCGGCTCCGGCCAGGCGAGGTGCTCGATCCCGCAGCGAGCCTCGTGCTGCGGGGCTCGCCACTGACGATCGACGGCGTGCTCGCCAACGCTGAGAGGACACGACTCCGCTTCACCTTCGGCGGGGAGCCCCTCATCGCGATCTCGGTCGACGTGACGATCGCCGGCTGGGATGTCGATGCGATCCTCGCTCGACGCCTCGAGACTCGGCGCAGCTACGCGGTGGCCCAAGCGGGAGACCTCCTGTCTGAGGGGTTCCTGCTGATGCCGACCTTCACGGCTCCCCACTACAGCCTCGCCCTCCCCTCGTACACTCGGGAGGTGGCGGCGAAGGTCATCGAGGCCTTCGGCGAGGTGAAGCCAAACCCGCGCTACAAGCCGAGGAGGGCATCGTGACGAGCGAGAACGGCGTCGTCGTGACGATCCCGGCCGACGTCCAGATGATCGACGAGACCGGGTTCGTCTGGACCTTCCTCCACGAGGCCTCGGAGCCTGAGCGTGTCTATCCGGGCGCGCTGATCGTCGCCGGCGACCCGGTCGAGCCCTTCCTGGCTCGCGTGGTCGACATCGTCGATGGTCCGCGGGGTACGTCGGTCGTCCACCTCGACGTGCTCGGGGTGCCTGAGGCGATGGTCGATGAGCTGCGGCACGCGCGTTTGCTGCCGTCGTAGGGCGGGCACCTCACCCGGTGGGGTCGAGCCCGACGATGGCGGCGAGCTCGACCCGCCGGACCAGGAGGCGGCTACCGAGGCGCACCGTCGGGAGACCCGAGGCCCCCCCGCTGGTGCGCCATGCCTCGGCCAGCTTGTAGGCCGACGTCCGGCTGATCCGCAGCACCTCGGCCGCCTCGCCGATCGTGAGCATGAGGGGCAGGGCGGCCAACGTCGTCGGAGGCGGGAACCGGCGCCGATGGTATGCAAGGTCGGTGGGGCGGATAGGTGCCGGCATCGGAGCCTCCTCGGTCGCATAGCTGCACCCCCATACGGACAGTCGGCGACCCTGATCGCGACAAGAACTTCGCGATCTCGCTCAGACGGAGACGGCGAGCGCCTGCGGAAACATCGGCAATCGCTGTCGCGATCGAGGGTCGCAGGTGTCCGTAGGTGGGTGACTCGCTCACCTGACCCCGGAGGTTCCCGTGCCCGACCAACCCAGCCTCTTCGACCCAGACCACGCCGACGACGAGCCCGTCGCTTCGGTCCAGCTCTCTCCAGCGGTCCCGTCGCCGACCGATTCTGCCCACCAAGACGAGACCGAGCCCGATGAGAGCCACA
>JBBSLC010000010.1:0-33119 GCA_038255685.1 Acidimicrobiales bacterium
CCAGAACCAACAGGGCGCGCAGAACCAGCAGGACCGCAACCAGCAGGACCGCAACCAGCAGGACCGCAACCAGCAGGACCGCAACCAGCAGGACCGCAACCAGCAGGACCGCAACCAGCAGGACCGCCAGAGCCAGCAGGACCGCAGCAACCAGCAGGACCGTGGCAACCAGCAGGACCGCAACCAGCAGGGCGCGCAAGGCCCCCAGGGCGACGACGGGGAGGGCGGGAACCGCCGCCGCCGACGTCGGAACCGTCCCGACGGACAGGGCGAGCGCCAGGAGAGCCAGGGCCAGGGCGACGATGCCTTCAACGGTGAGCCCGTCGAGTGCGCCGGTCTGCTCGACCTCCGCGACGAGGGCTACGGCTTCCTCCGGGTGAAGGGCTACCTGCCGCACCGCGACGACGTGTACGTCTCGGTCCGCCAGGTCCGCCAGCTCGGGCTCCGCAAGGGCGACCACCTCACCGGTGCGGCCCGCCCGGCAAACCGCCAGGAGAAGAACCCCGCCCTGCTCCGGATCGACCAGGTCAACGGGCAGGACCCCGATGCCGCCCGGCGCCGGCCCCGCTTCGAGGACCTCACCCCGCTGTTCCCCGACGCCAGGCTCACGCTCGAGTCGGCCGCAGACCCCACGAACATGACGGCGCGCATCGTCGACCTGATCAGCCCGATCGGCAAGGGCCAGCGCGGCCTCATCGTCTCGCCGCCCAAGGCGGGCAAGACCACCATCCTCAAGCAGATCGTGAAGTCGATCGAGCGCAACGACCCCGACGTGCACCTCATGGTGCTCCTCGTCGACGAGCGTCCCGAGGAGGTCACCGACATGCGTCGGTCGACCCAGGGCGAGGTGATCGCCTCGACCTTCGACCGTCCCGCCGACGAGCACACTGCGGTCTCCGAGCTCGTCATCGAGCGGGCGAAGCGCCTGGTCGAGGAGGGCAAGGACGTCGTGATCGTGCTCGACGGCATCACCCGCCTCGCCCGTGCCTACAACCTGGCGGCCCCGGCGACCGGTCGGATCATGTCCGGCGGCATCGACACCGGCGCCCTCTACCCCCCGAAGAAGTTCTTCGGTGCGGCTCGCAACATCGAAGAGGGCGGCTCGCTCACGATCCTCGCCACCGCCCTCATCGAGACCGGCTCGAAGATGGACGAGGTCATCTTCGAGGAGTTCAAAGGCACCGGGAACATGGAGCTGCGCCTCGACCGCAAGCTCGCGGAGCGCCGGATCTACCCGGCCATCGACGTCGATGCCAGCTCCACCCGCCACGAGGAGCTGCTCTTCAGCCGCCAGCAGCTCCAGCAGGTCTGGCGGGTCCGCCGAGCGCTGCACGCCCTGTCGTCAGACGCCGGCTCGCCCGCCGCCGCACTCGAGCGGCTCATGGACGGCATGAAGACCTTCAAGACCAACGGCGAGTTCCTCGCCGAGGCAGCCAAGGCCGGCGGACCCGCAGCCTGACGCCGGCTGTGAGGGCGAGGGCCCTCACCCGTACACTGGAGACCCTATGAAGACCGATGCCCACCCGAACTACGCGAAGGCGACCGCCACCTGTGGCTGCGGCTCCACCTTCGAGACCCGCTCCACCGCGTCTGACCTTCGGGTCGAGCTCTGCAACGTCTGCCACCCGTTCTTCACCGGCAAGCAGCGCCTCGTGGACTCCGGTGGCCGCGTCGAGCGCTTCCAGCGCCGCTACGGCGAGCGCAAGGGCGCGCCGACGTCCATGGGCGACACCCCGGCCGCCGCCGAGTAGCACCGATCACCACATCGCCCTCTGACGACGGGCGCCGGGCCGGGCTCCTCGGGGCCAAGCTCGGCGCTCTCGTCGCGTCCCGACCCGGGGCAGAGGGCCGAGAGCGGCGAGGCACCGCGTTCGGCGGCGGCGCCGGCCTGGTGGAGACCGCACCTGACGGCGAGGCGACCGGTTGGGTGCTCGCCGATGCCGAGCCCGCCCGTGTGCTCGGTCCTGCGCTGCTGTGGGCGGCTCGCAACGCCGTTCGCACCCTCAACCTGGTGGTGGACGATCGTGAGGCGGCCGGGCTCCTCGCCCGGCGCGCGCCGCTCTTCACAGTGGCACCCGAGGTGTGGGTCGTGGTCGGTCGCTCGCTCGATCGAGCCGCCTCCACTCCGCACCCGGCGGAGCTCCCCACCGACCCCCGCCTGCTGGATGCCGCTGCGCTCTTCACCGCCGCCGGCTGCGACCGCGTCGTCGAGCACGGTCGGGTCGTGGCCGAGGTCGCCGGCCTCGAGGTCGCCCGGGTCACGATCGGCGCGGACGGCAGCCCGCTGCTCGAGGTCGGCGTCGGTCGCTTCGATCGCGAGGCCCACGCCATGATCAGTGGTGGCGACATCGACGTCGAGCGCCTCACGCAGGTCGCCACCCTCGTGCGCCGCCACCGGCGACCAGGCGCTCCACCGCACCCGCTCAACGCCCTCGTCCCCGAGCGGGCACTTCGCTCACGTGTCATCGCCGACCCTCCGCTCGTCGGGGCCGACCGCCTCTCGTCCGTCCCCCCCGTGGTCGAGCCGCCCGACCTCCGCACGGTCGCGCCCTCGGCAGCGGTCGGTGAGGACCCGGACGGCTCGCCGGTGGTGGTGGTGTGCTCGACGGGCATCGACCTCGACCTGGTCCCCACCGGCGCCGACACCCGGTTGCGTGACGGCCGCAGCGCCCGTCTGGTCCTCGCCGTCCCGGTGCGCGACGCCCATCGCGCCACCGTCGAGCTCGCTGCCGCGCTCGTCGATCCCGCCGAGGTCGTCGCCGTGGCCCCCGCCGGGGTCGACGACGACGTCGCTCGTCCCTGATGCCTACGTCGGCGCTGAGCTTCAGCGGTCCTTCCGGCCGCCCTTGCCGTCGGCGGGTGGCGGCGGGGGCGGCGCGTCGACCAGGAAGAACGGGCTGGCGTAGGCGACCGCGCGCCCACCTGTTCCGTACGGTGTCTCCGCCGGTGCCCGGTCGTCGGCCGGGAGCCTTGGGTCGGTGACCCGCAGCACGACCCAGCTCCCTGCCTCCCTCGAGACCGCCGGCGCAGTGAACGTGATCGCCGGGTCTCTGGGGGCGGGCACGAGCACGTCCTCCTCGTAGACCACCGTGGGCAGCGGGTCGCCCGTCTGCAGGACCTGGACCCGCAGGGGCAGGCCGACCCAGTCGGCACCGCGGTCGATGTCGAGGCCGAAGGTGATCGGGCCGTCCTGGTGGCCGACGTCGGAGCCCATGGGGAGGCCCTGGGCCGAGGCGTCGAGGCGGAGGCCCCGCTCGCGGGTGGCGAAGAAGCGACGGGCGAGCATCGCCTCGCGCACCCCGGCGCGGCTGAGGTCGGTCGTCCAGAGCCCGGTGCGGCCCTTGCCCTCGGGCTCGCCCCAGTTGGTCCCGTGCTCGTCGCTCACCCCCAGGATGCCGACCTTCCAGCCAGCGTCGAGGCAGTCGACGAGCGGTGAGCGGGCGCCGGCATCGGTGCCCTCGAACAGGTAGTCCTCGCCCCGGTTGAACAGCTCGAGGCTGACGATGCGGGATTGGAGTGCCGGGTCGAAGGCGAAGCCGCCGAAGCGCCCGGCCTCGCGACCCGGGTGGTTGAAGCCGGCGAACGCATCGCTCCCACCGCCGAGCACCGCGCGGGACGGGTCGGCCTTGAGCCAGTCGTAGAACCCGGCCATGGCCACCTCGCCGTCGGGGGCCGCAGCCAGGAGGGCGTTCGCAGCGAGCGCGGCGTCGGGGGAGAGGCTGCTCGACCCCTCGTGGAGGAAGGCGGCGGCGTTGTCGCTGCTGCCTGCTCCTCCCGTGGCGAGCGGGTCGGTCCACGTCTGGCTCTGCCAGACGTTGACGTGGCCGAGGGTCGGGCTCGACCACTCGAAGCCCCGCATCGCCACGTAGGACCCGTCGTCGTTCGCTCCGTCGGCGAACGCACCGAGGCGGAGCCACTCGCTCTCGTCGATCCCGATGGCCTGCTCGCAGCCCTGGCAGGTGTCACCCTGCAGCTTGCCGACACCCGAGTGGTCGGTGATCGCCGCCACGTCGAGCCCGTTCGCCCGCATCGACTCGAACGCGTTCGCGGCCACGCCGTCCCCGTCGGAGAACAGGGTGTGGTTGTGGAGGTCGGCGTGGGCGAGCGTGCGGCCGGTGGGGAACAGCTTGGAGGTGCGCGGGTCCGAGACGGGGCGCGGACCACCCCTGGCCGCCTGGGCGTTGGCGAGCGGACCGGCGAGCAGCAGGGCGCCGGAGGCGGCACCGGCCTTGAGCAACGAGCGGCGGCTGAAGGGCACGTGGAGATGTTCCATGGCTACGGGTTTGCCCCCGACGCCCGTCACTCCTGCAACGGGGAGGTGGCCGTTCGGTGAACACCTCCCGAACCTCTGCCCGACCGCGCCCTCGGGTGGCAGCCGTAGGCTCGGTGGCGATGTTCGACCGACTCGCTGCGCTGGAAGACGAGCTCGCCGTGGTCGAGGCGCGCTTGTCGGAGCCCGACGTGCTCGGCGACCAGGCGCTGCTGCGGGAGCTGTCGATGCGCCACAAGGAGCTCGTCCCCCTCGTCGAGGCGAGCGCCGCCCACCGCCAGGCGACGTCCGACCTGACCACCGCCAGGGAGATGCTCCCCGAGCTCACCGGTGAGGACCGGGACATGGTGCGCGCCGAGATCGAGGCGGCCGAGGCGACCATCGACCGCCTCGAGGACGAGCTGCGGCTCCTGCTCCTCCCGAAGGACCCGAACGACGGCCGCAACGTCATCGTCGAGATCCGCGGTGCCGAGGGCGGCGAGGAGGCGAACCTGTTCGCCAAGGACCTCTACGACATGTACCTCGCCTTCGGTTCGCGCCAGGGCTGGAAGCACGAGCTGTTGAGCAGCGCGCCCACCGAGCGCGGCGGCCTCTCCGACGTCACCCTCGTCTTCAAGGGCGCCGGCGCCTGGACCCACCTCAAGCACGAGGGCGGTGTGCACCGGGTGCAGCGCGTCCCGGTGACCGAGAGCCAGGGGCGGGTCCACACCTCGTCGGCGACGGTGACGGTGCTGCCCGAGGCCGAGGAGGTCGAGTTCCACATCGACCCGAACGACCTGCAGATCGACGTCTACCGCTCGTCCGGACCGGGCGGCCAGAGCGTCAACACGACCGACTCGGCCGTGCGCATCACCCACAAGCCGACGGGGGTGATGGTCGCCATGCAGGACGAGAAGAGCCAGATCCAGAACCGGGCCAAGGCGCTCCAGGTCCTGCGGTCCCGCCTGCTCGCCGCCGAGCAGGAGCGCCAGCAGGCCGAGCTGTCGGGTCAGCGCAAGGCCCAGGTCGGAGGCGGCGGGCGCTCCGAGAAGATCCGCACCTACAACTTCAAGGAGAACCGGCTCTCCGACCACCGCATCGGCTTCACCGCCTACAACCTCGACAAGGTCCTCGCCGGGGAGCTCGATGCAGTCGTCGACGCGCTGCTCCAGGACGAGCGGGCCGGCCAGCTCGAGAGCGCGGATGGATCGGCTTGACGGAGCGGGGCCCGAGCGGCCCGGTCGCGGGCCAGGAGCGGACGGCGTGAGCGACGACGACCTCGCCGGCACGGTCGCCTGGCGGGCGCTCCACGCCGAGGCGGTCGAGCGGCTGGCTGCGGCGGGCCTGCCCTCACCCGAGGTGGACGCCCGGCGGATCGTCGAGCGGGCGTCGGGCAACGAGGGCGCGACGTTCGCCCTCGGGCTCTCGGACCTCGCGACCATCCGTGGCGTCGCCACGTTCGACCGGCTGCTGGCGCGCCGGGAGGCGGGTGAGCCGCTCCAGTACGTCCTCGCCGGGTGGGGCTTCCGCCACCTCGACCTGTTCGTCGACCGTCGGGTGCTCATCCCCCGACCGGAGACCGAGCAGGTGGTCGAGGCCGCCCTCGGCGAGGCCCGTCGCATCGGCGGTGCCGGGGCCGGGGCCAGGCCCGTCACCGTCGTCGACCTCGGCACCGGGTCAGGCGCCATCGCCCTGTCGATGGCGGTCGAGCACGTGTGGGCGACGGTGTGGGCGACCGACGCGTCGCCCGACGCGCTGGCGGTGGCCCGGGCCAACATCGCTGGCATCGGCCGGCCTGGCGGCCGGGTGCGCATCGCCGAGGGTGACTGGTTCGAGGCGCTCCCCGACGAGCTCCGGGGCGAGGTCGACGTCGTGGTCTCCAACCCGCCCTACGTGGCCGACGGCGACGACCTGCCGGCCGAGGTGGCGGACTGGGAGCCGACCGACGCCCTCGTCGCCGGCCCGTCCGGCCTCGAGCACCTCGAGCGCATCACCGCTGAGGCACCCGGTTGGCTGCACCCCGGGGGCGCGCTTGTGGTCGAGCTCGCGCCATGGCAGGCGGCGACCGTCGCCGGGCTGGCCCGCAGCGCCGGCTTCGACAGCGCCGAGGTCGGCCAGGACCTCGCCGGCCGCGACCGCTTCGTCGTCGCCCGTCTCGGCACGTGAGCAGCCGGAGGGCGGGCGCCGACGTGCCGAGAAAGGATGTGGACGCTGCTGTGGCCGCGCTGCTCGCGGGTGGGGCGGTGATCGTGCCGACCGACACGGTCTACGGCATCGCCACGGCCACGGCGGTCCCCGGATCGACGGCTGCCCTGTTCCACCTCAAGCAGCGGCCGAGCGACGTGGCCCTGCCGGTGCTGTGCGCTGACGAGGCATCGGCCCGGGCGATGGCCGGCGAGCTGCCGCGCGGTGCCGAGGCGCTGATGGCTGCGTGCTGGCCAGGGCCGCTCACCCTCGTGGTCCCGAGGCGGCCGGGCCTCGACCTCGACCTGGGCGGCCCGGACGACGAGACCATCGGCCTCCGTGTCCCCGACGCCGACGTGGTGAGAGCCATCGCCGCGCGGGTCGGGCCGCTCGCCTGCACGAGCGCCAACCGCCACGGTCAGCCGACCCCCGCCACCGCCACCGAGGCGGCCGCCGCCCTCGGTCCCGGCGTGACCGATGTCGTCGAGGGCGGTCCGCTCGAGGGAGCCCCCTCCACCGTCGTCGGCTGGCAGGGCGGTGCGCTGCGGATCTTCCGCGTCGGCGCCATCAGCGCCGCCACGATCGAGCACCTCCTCGATGAGGGTGGGGCTCGAGCGGTGTAGCACGTTCGTGCTACGCTGCGCCCCATGGCCACGACCACCGTCCGGCTCGACCTCGATGAGGAGCGCACACTCGACGAGCTGGCCGAGATCCACGGTGGCCGATCGAACGCACTTCGCATCGGGCTCCGCCTGCTCGCCGCCGAGACCAGACGGCGTGCCGCGCTCGCCGACCTGCTCGGTGACTGGGAACACGAGGCGGGTCCGGTTGACGAACGTGCGGTGGCGGCGATGGCCGACCGCTACGAACTTGGTTCTTGACGCCGGCTTCCTCATCTCGGTCGATCGCGGAGAACGCGCTGCGCAGGAGCTCCTCACCGCTGCGCTCCTCCACAAGACACCTCTCACCACGACGCATCCTGTCGTCGCCCAGGTGTGGCGCGATGGGGCCCGACAAGCGCGACTCGCCAGCTTTCTGCACTCGGTGGTCGTCGTCGCCTTCGATGACGGACCTGAGGTCGGGAGCTTGCTGGCGCGCTCGGAGACCAGCGACGTCGTCGACGCCCACCTCGTCGTGGTGGCGGTCCGGCGCTCAGAAGCGATCCTCACCGGCGATGTGAGCGACCTCGAACATCTCGTCACCGCGCTGGGTGAGGGTCGCCCGAAGCTCTTCGGCTGGCCGCAGTAGTTGCGCACGCTGACGTCGCACGGTCACAGCTCGCCAGCGCGCTTGACGAAGAGGTCGTCGAGCGCCTCGCGCAGGAGGCTCGCCTCGGTCCTGCCGGAGTTCTCGGAGAGCTTCGCCAGCCGAGAGAGGCCGGCGCGGTCGTAGTAGTTGGACTTCATCACCATCTTCTCGTCGACGTGGATCGCCACGCGGTTGCGGCCCTCGGCCTTCGCGCGGTACATCGCCTGGTCGGCTGCACGCATCAGATCGTCGAAGCGGCTGCCGTGGGCGGGGCGGGCGGCGACACCCACCGAGATCGTCACTGGTCGATCGACATCGGGGACGTCATGGGAGGCAAGGTGGGCGCGGACCTCCTCGAGCAGGATCAGCGCTCCTTCGGCGGTGCGCTCGGGAAGCGCAGCTGCCAGCTCGTCGCCCCCGATCCTGGCAACGACGGCTTCGGCCGGCAGGCTGCCGACGAGGGTCTTGGCCAGGCGGACGAGGACGGCGTCGCCAGCGGCATGGCCGAGCTCGTCGTTGATCCGCTTGAAGTCGTCGACGTCGATGAGGGCGATGGCGAGCGGCAGCTCGTCAGGGAGCGCTTCGACCGCGTCCTGGAACGCGGCTCGTGTGCCGAGACCCGTGAGGGCGTCGATCCCTGCCGCTGCCTTTTGCTGCTTCTGCTTGCTCGTCGCTGATGGGGTCATGCTCCCGAGTGGACCACAACAACGTATATACGTCAAGCCTACTATTTACAATCTACTGACGTCCTGACGAGCGACCCGCCCTGCGGTCGGTGGC
The DNA here is from genome assembly GCA_038255685.1 of Acidimicrobiales bacterium. Classification (GTDB taxonomy): domain Bacteria; phylum Actinomycetota; class Acidimicrobiia; order Acidimicrobiales; family CADCSY01; genus CADCSY01. The sequence continues at coordinate 8,462 of JBBSLC010000010.1, forward strand.
GGCGGCGTAGGCGTGCTCGAAGCCGGTGACGCGGCCTGCCCAGGACAGCTCGGCCCGGGCGTGGGCGAGGGCAGCCTCGCCCCGACGGCGGAGCTCGTCGGGCTGGTCGATGGCGGCGACGAGCGCAGTGACCAGCGCGTCCGCGTCGTCGGGGGGGACGAGCCAGCCGGTGGGGCGAGCGGGGTCGAGGTTGACCATCGACGGGAAGCCCCCGCTCAGGGTCGCGAGCACGGGGAGGCCGGTGGCCATGGCCTCGAGCGGGGTCTGGGGGTACGAGTCGTTGACCGAGGGCATGACGAGCGCATCGCAGGCGGCGAGGCCCTCGGGCAGGTCCTCGTGGCCTCTCCACCCGGCGAAGAAGATGCCGTCGGCACCGACCTCGGCGGCGACGTCGACCGGGTGCTCGCCCTCGACCTCGCCGGGGTGGCCGCCCCAGACCACGAGTGACGCCGGCCGTCGGGCACGTGCGCGGGCTGCGGCGAACGCTCGGACGAGGAGCGGGACGCGCTTGGCCTCGGTGAAGCGACCGACGTAGACGAGCACGGTGGCGTCGCCGTCGGGCCCGAGCAGCCGGTCGAGGTCTGCCTCGTGGTAGCGGACGCTCCCCGGCACACCTGCTGCGTCCCAGCCCTGCGGGTCCTCGACGAGCCAGCGCCGGAAGCGGGCTCGGCGCTCGGCCGGCGACGACGGGCGGGGGTGGAAGCGATCCGTCTCGACACCGTTGGGGACGTCGGTGACGTGCTCGGGCGCCAACCCGAGCACGGTGATGGCCGTTGCCCGGTCCGGCGGCGAGACGACCACGAGGTGGTCGGCGGCATGGGCCTGCTCGCGCAGCCGACTCGCCCAGTGCTCACCGTGGCGCCACTGCTCCCATCGTGTCGTGGCGAGCAGCGCACCAGCGGCGTCGTCGAGTGCGCCCGCAGCCACGGTCTGGCGTGCCACCGCCTCGGGCATGTCGGCGAGCGAGGACCCGAGCCTGGCAGCGAGGGCAGCGCGCGCTTCGATCGCCTCGAGCAGCTTGATCTCGGTGCCGTGCAGGTGGGCGACGAGGGGCGTCTCCGGCCACCGGCTGCGGACGGCGTCGTGCTGCGGTGTCAGGTGGTGGAGGTGGAAGACGTCGGCGCTGTCGGCCCCGGCGGCGGCGAGCGGCGCCTCCCACACCGCGCCGAGGTGGGGCTCGAGCCCAGGGTCGACGGCGGCGAGGACGACGTCGGGGGCGCCGACGCGATCCTCGTAGGACGGGTGCATCGGGACCGCCGCAGCGACGGCGCTGCCACCTGCCTCGAACGTCGCCACCGCCGGCGTGTAGTCCAGGTGCTGCACGTCGAGGCCGTCGAAGAAGGTCGGGGCGTGGGTGCCCTCACCCGGCCGACCGAGCGAGCCGACGGCGAGCGACATCGTCCAGCCGGCGTCGCGCAACGCCACCGCGAGGTACTTCGTCACCTGGGCCGAGCCGCCCCGCGGGAAGAACAGGAGTCCCATGACGATCCGGCCGGTTCCCACCGCCGGACACTACGGCGCGAGTCCAAGCGGACCCGGCGCACGAGGATCCACCGGTCGGGCGCACAGCGGTCGTACCGTCACGTTCGTGCGCCAGGCAAAGCAGCCCGCAGAGCGGCTGACGGAGCTCGTGCGGCAGCGGCTGGCACCAGCCCTCGCCGAGCACGGGTTCCGCCGCCGCAGCACCGCCTTCGTCGCCGATCGGGGCGAGGTCCGATGGCTCGTCGACGTCGAGCTCGCGCCGTGGAGCAAACCTGGCTCGCTCTGCGCCACCATGGCCTGGGGCGTGCACGTCCCCGGGCTGGCGGCCGTCCTCGACGACCGCGCCGGCGTGCGGGCCACCCGGCCCTGGGCGTGCCCGGTGCACGGTCGAGCCGGTGAGGGCGCTGGTGATCTCGCCGCGTCGTGGCACAGCGTGCGGGCCCACTGGTGGCCGCTCGACCACGTCGCACCCCTCATCGACGTGCTCGACGCCCGCACCGCGGTCGCGCTCGTCCACGACGTCACCGCCGACGTCCTGCCCCACCTCAGAGCGCTCGACTCGATCGCCGACGTGCAGGCGCGGCTCGCACGCGACCTCGACCGCCACCCGCGCACGACGTCGACCTCGGACCTCGCCGCGGTCCGCACGATCTTCGCCCTGAGCGTGCTCCAGGGCGAGCGGGAGAACGCCCGACGCTGGCTCGACTACCTCGAAGCCCGCTCGGCGAGGACCATGGCGCCCGATCTCGTCGCCGAGCGCCTCGCCTCGCTGCGCCAGCACTGCCTCACGTAGCGACCGTCGCCGTGCACCCGTCACGATGGCGGGGTGACCGAGCTCCGAGGACCCGCTGACCTCCTGGCCTGGCGGGACGAGTTCCCCGCGGTCGGGCGCACCACCTTCCTCGGCACCCACACGCTCGCGCCGCTCGGGCACCGGGCTCGCGCGGCGATCGACCGGTTCCTCGACGCCTGGCAGGAGAAGGCGTCGGCGGAACGCGTGTGGTTCGAAGACATCATCCCGGAGATGCGCCGGCTCGAGGGGCTCTACGCCACGATCATCGGTGCCGACGTCGACGAGGTGGCGCTCACGCCGTCGGTCTCGACCGGGCTCTCGTCGCTGCAGTCGACGGTCCCCTTCACGGGGGAGCGCACCCAGGTCGTCCTCTCGAGGGATGAGTTCCCCGCCGACTCGCTCGTCTGGCTCGCAGCCGAGGCGCGAGGGGCAGAGGTCGTCTGGGTCGAGGGCCGCTCGCCCGAGGCGTACCTCGCAGCGGTGGGGGAGCGGACCGCTGTGGTCAACGCCAGCAGGGTGAGCTACCTCGACGGTGCCGTCCTCGACGTCGATGCGCTGGCAGCGGGGTGCCGAGCGGTCGGGGCGATGCTCGTCGTCGACGACTACCACGGCTCGGGGGTCGTCCCCTTCGACGTGCACGCCAACGGCTGCGACGCCCTGGTGGGCGGGCCGCTCAAGTACCTGCTCGGCGGACCGGGTGTGGCGTTCCTCTACGTCCGCGCCGACCGGGTGCAGGCGATGCGGCCGACCGTCACCGGCTGGTTCGCCCAGGCCGACTTCTTCGCCTTCGACGGCTCGGCCATCGACTGGCCGGCGAACGCGCAGCGCTTCGCGCTCGGGACCCCGGCACCGGCTTCGGTCTTCGCCGCCGCCGCTGGTCTCGAGATCATCTGCGAGGTCGGCGTCGAGCGCATCAGAGCCCGGGTGCTGGAGCTCACCGACCACCTCGTCGACCGGGCCGCGGCCGCCGGGTTCACGGTGCGCACGCCGTCGTCGCACGCCGAGCGTGGCGGGATGGTGGCGATGGAGGTGCCGGACTCCAAGGCGGTCCTCCACGCCCTGCTCGGCGAGGGCGTCATCGTGGACGAGCGCCACGGGGCCCTGCGGGTGGCACCGCACTTCTTCTCGAGCGAGGACGACGTCGACGCCCTCTTCGCCGCGCTCGCCCGCCTGGGCGTCGCCGGGTCGTGATCAGCCGAGGGTGACGGCGGCGTCTGCGCCCAGCTGACCCGCTGCGCCGACGAGCTCCTCGGTCAGCATCGCCTGCATGAGGCCGGACTCTCGCGAGGTGCCCCACACCCGACCACCGTCGGGCGTCCGGCACGCGACGACGGCGTTGTCGGGGGCGCCGTCGCGCTCGTGCATCACGGTGTAGGCCTCGATGATGACCGGCCCCTCGTGGTGCTCGACCGGTGTGACGCTCGGCAGCGCGTCCACCTCGGCCTGCGGGTGCTCCCAGCGGAAGGGGACGGCCGGCGGCTCGGACGACCACACGCCGAAGGCGTGCTTGGTGAGGTAGCCGCCGTTCGCCGTGATGAGCCCCCTGCTGCCGGCGTCCTCGCGGAGGAGGCCGGCCATCGTCGCGATCGAGTGCATCACGTAGCCGTTGAGCGGCGCGCCGGCAAAGGAGAGGCCACCGGTCACCGTGAGCTGGCGATCGAGTCCCAGCCCGAGCTCGGCGGCCGCCACCTCGACCGCCACCGGGAAGCACGAGTAGAGGTCGACGTGGGCGAGGTCGTCGACACCGACGCCGGCGAGGGACAGCGCGCGCCCGCCTGCGATGCGCATCGCCGGCGACGAGTGCAGGTCGGCGCGCGAGGAGACTGCAGGGTGGTCGTGGGCATCGGTGCCCGACCACGGGAACACCCACCGGTCCTCGGCCACACCCGCGGCCCGGGCTGCCTCGACCGAGCACAGGATCACCGCTGCCGCCTGGTCGACGGTGTTGTTCGTGTTCATGACCTTCGTGTACGGAAAGCCCACCATCCGGTTGCCGTCCGACGCCGACGCGACCTGCCCTGGGGTCATCGCGTCCTGGCTCCAGGCGTAGGGGTTGCTCGCAGCCACCTCGCTGAAGCGCGACCACAGCTCGCTGATCAGCGCCACCTGCTCGTCCAGCGTCCGACCAGCGGCGGCGCGCGCTGCGCACTCGAAGACGGGATAGAGCTGCACGGGGAGGAAGATGCCCTTGGACGTCTCGGCCGGGTGGTTGAGGGGGACCTCGTCGCCGATCACCTCGGCCGGCGTCGTGTCATCGGGCTGGCTCGTCCACGGCGGCGTCTCGTCAGCCTTGCGGTACGCCTGGCGGGTCTTCGCTGCCTCACCGGCGGTGAGCAGCACGACATCGAGGTCGCCGGCCTGGATGGCCGTGGCCGCGCTGTTCACGAGTGACTGCGGGGAGTTGCCGCCCATGGGCGACACCGCGGTGCGGGCGCCGCTGGCGCCGATCAGGTCGGCCACCAGCGCACCCGGGTCGGGGTAGCGCCACGAGACGAGGTGGACGACCTGCACGGACTGGAGGCGCGCGAGGAGCCCGGGGGCGCCGGCGTCGTCGGCGGCGCGGCGAGCGGCTTCGGCCATGAGCGCCACGGGCTCGAGCGCGGCATCGGGCTCCTCCCGCTGCACGAGCTGGCCGGCGCCGACCAGGACGGGGGTGCGTGGGTCGAGAGCCATGCCCGGACCGTACTTGACCGTCTGGTCAAGCCAGCTCGGCTCGGGGGCGGGCCATCACTACGATCGGCGCATGCGCATCGCCATCGGGGCCGACCACGCCGGCTTCGCCCTGAAGACCCAGCTCGTCGAGTTCCTCGTGGCCGGGGGTCACGAGATCGACGACCTCGGCACATCGAGCGACGAGTCGGTCGACTACCCGGACTTCGGTGCTGCGGTCGGACGGGCGGTCGCCGGGGGCGGGGCCGAGGTCGGCGTCTGCGTGTGCGGCACCGGGATCGGCATCTCCATCGCCGCCAACAAGATCCCCGGCGTGCGCGCCGCCGTGGTCCACGACGTCACCTCGGCCCGGATGGCGAAGGAGCACAACGACGCCAACGTGGTGTGCCTCGGTGCCCGCCTCGTGGGTCCCCAGGTCGCCGTCGAGGCGCTCGACACGTTCCTCTCGTCCTCCTGGCAGGCTGGGCGCCACGAGCGTCGGATCACGAAGATCACCGCCCTCGAGCGCGACCTCGCACGAGCACAGGAGCAGCAGCGATGAGCAACGACCTGCACCGAGACGGCGCCGCCGCCCTCGCCGAGACCGATCCCGAGGTCGAGGCGCTGATCGGTCGCGAGCTCGAGCGCCAGAACACCGGCCTCCAGCTGATCGCGTCGGAGAACTTCACGTCCCGGGCGGTCATGGCTGCGGTCGGCTCCGCGCTGACGAACAAGTACAGCGAGGGCTACCCGGGCAAGCGCTACTACGGCGGCAACCAGGTCGTCGACGAGATCGAGGACCTCGCACGCGAACGGGTCAAGGCCCTCTTCGGTGCCGAGCACGCCAACGTCCAGCCCCACTCCGGCGCCAACGCCAACGCCGCCGCCTACCTCGCGCTGCTCGAGCCCGGCGACACGGTGATGGGCCTGCGCCTCGACCAGGGCGGCCACATCACCCACGGCCTGCCCGCCAGCCAGGCCGGCCAGTTCTACACGTGGGTCTCCTACGGCGTCGACAGCGACACCGAGCAGATCGACATGGGCCTCGTCGCCTCCCTCGCCGAGGAGCACCGGCCCAAGCTCATCGTCGCCGGTGCGACCGCCTATCCCCGCATCATCGACCCTGCGCCGATTCGGGAGATCGCCGACTCGATCGGTCCAAAGCTCATGTTCGACATGGCCCACGTCGCCGGCCTCGTCGCCGGCGGGGTCCACCCGTCGCCCGTCGGGATCGCCGACGTCGTCACGTTCACGACCCACAAGACGCTCCGAGGACCTCGCGGCGGCTGCATCCTCTCCACCGAGGAGCTGGCACCCGCCATCGACCGCGCCATCTTCCCCGGCACCCAGGGCGGCCCGCTCGAGCACGTCATCGCCGGCAAGGCGGTCGCCTTCCTCGAGGCGTCCCGGCCCGAGTTCAAGACCTACGCCCGCCAGATCGTCGTGAACGCCGCCGCACTCGCATCGGCGCTCGAGGCCGAGGGCTTCCGCATGTCCTCGGGCGGCACCGAGAACCACCTCGTGCTCGTCGACCTTCGCACCTTCGACGAGGAGCTGACGGGCAAGGCGGCCCAGCTCGCTGGCGACGCCGCCGGGATCACCTTCAACAAGAACCAGATCCCGAACGACACCCGCTCCGCCTTCGTGACGAGCGGCGTCCGACTGGGCACGCCGGCGGTCACCACCGCAGGCATGACCGAGGCCGAGATGCCTGACATCGCGAGGCTCCTCGCGTGGGCGCTGCGCAACCGGGACGACGGCGCCGAGCTGGCGGCGGTGCGATCCGAGGTCGCCACGCTCTGCTCGAAGTTCACGCCGTACCCCTGAACGTGACCGAGGCCAGGCTGGTCGCCGTCTGCACCGCCAACCAGTGCCGCTCGCCGATGGTGGAGGTGCTGCTGCGCCGCGCCCTCGAGGTGCGCGGTGCAGCGGCGCACGTCTCCTCGGCGGGGTCCCTGCGGGGCGGAGTGGCGGCCTCGCCGGGATCGGTGAAGGCCATGGCGCGCCGCGGCCTCGTCCTCGACGCCCACGAGAGCCACCAGCTCACCGCCGCTGACCTCGCATCGGCCGACCTCGTCCTCTGCATGGCGCGCCGTCACGCCCGCGAGGCGGTCGTCCTGCACCCGCCGGCGTGGCCACGCACCTTCACCCTGAAGGAGCTCGTCCGTCGCGGCGAGGCGGTCGGGCCGAGGGGGGCGGGTCAGTCGCTGGAGGCGTGGCTCGACTCGCTCGGCGTCGGACGGACACGCGGCGGGCTCCTCGCCGACGACCCCGCCGACGACGTGGCTGATCCCATCGGCGGGCCGGACTCGGCCTACGAGGCGACCGCCGTGCTGCTCGAGGACCTCGTCGGCCGCGCGGTCGATCTCGCCTTCCCCGTCACCGCCTGAGCCCCCTCGTGCACCTGCCGACGGGAGCGTCCCCGCCGGCCCTCCTCACCCTGCGAGCATGGGTCCCGTGTCCGGCTACCTGATCGTCCTCGCCGTGGCCGCCGGCACCACGCTCGTGCTGAACCCGATCGTGCTGCTGGTCGCCAGGCGTCTCGGCGCCGTCGTCCAGCCGGACGAGCGACGGGTGCACACCAAGCCGCTCGTCACGCTCGGCGGCACGTCGATGTACTTCGGCTTGCTCGCCGGTTTCGCTGCAGCGTCTCGACTCGAGCAGTTCGACGAGGTCTTCGACGGGCGCTCCGAGCCGATGGGCATCCTGCTCGGCGCCACGGTCATCTTCGTCGTCGGGGTCATCGACGACCTCAGAGAGGTGTCCCCCCCGGCCAAGCTGGCGGGCCAGGTGCTCGCGGGCAGCATGCTGTCGCTGTTCGGCGTCACCATGCTCTTCTTCCGGCTGCCCTTCGGCGAGATCTGGTCCGTGCCACGCGACCTCGCGCCGCTCATCACCGTGCTGTGGGTCATCGGCATGGCGAACGCCGTCAACTTCATCGACGGGCTGGACGGACTGGCCGCCGGCATCGTGGCCATCGCGGCCGCTGCGTTCTTCCTCTACACCGACACGCTCTTCGATCAGAACCTGCTGCCACTCGGCTCCATCGCACCACTCGTCGCGATCATCACGGCGGGGATCTGCGTCGGCTTCCTCCCACTCAACCTGCACCCGGCCCGGATCATGATGGGCGACTGCGGCGCTCTCCTGCTCGGCGTCCTCATGGCGTGCTCGACGCTGCTCGTCGGTGGGCAGACCCCGGACAGCTCGAGTGGCTCCACGTTCTTCTTCTTCGCTCCGCTGTTCATCCCGTTCTTCATCCTCGGCGTGCCGATCCTCGACACTGCCTTCAGCATCGTCCGTCGGGCGAGCAAGGGCATCAGCCCGTCGATGGCGGACAAGAACCACCTCCACCACCGGCTCATGCGCCTCGGCCACGGCCAGCGCCGCGCCGTCGCCATCCTCTGGGCGTGGACGGCGCTGCTGTCGGGCTTCGTCCTGTACCCCGCCTACACCAACCGGGGCAACGCCGTCGCCCCCTTCGGCGTGGCGGCGCTCGGCGTCGCGCTCTACACCGTGCTGCACCCCGAGGCGCGGCGCACCCGGGCCGATGGCGCCGCCGCCCAGCAGCTCGAGCTCGACCTGGCGGCGAGCGGGGGGGCCACCTCGGCGACGGGTTCGTCGGGGGAGCGCGAGGGCGCCTCTCCTCGGGGGGTGCCACCGGGGTCCTCGTCGGCGGGTTCGTCGGGGGAGCGCTAGGGTCCCTCCCCGACCCGCCGAGGACGCGCGCCCGCGGGGGCGATTTGCGGGTGCGGGCGGCCGGACTTAGATTGCGCAAAGTTTCACAAGCGAGGACGGAACGTTGGAGCGAGACGTGGGCGAGCAGCGGGGTGAGCTGAACAAGGGGCTCGACACCGCGCTCTCGAAGGCGTTCGAGCTCGCCCTCACGCCCGCCATCGTGGGCGCCCTCGGGTGGCTCATCGACAGCCGCCTCGGCACCACGCCGGCGTTCACGATCGTGTTCTTCTTCCTCGGTGTCGCCGGCACGTCGATGTCGGCCTGGTACCGCTACGACGCAGCCATGACCGAGCAGCAGGCACTCGCCGCTGACCTGCGCGCCGCCCGCACGCCCCGCCGTCGGCCCAGGGTCCCCTCGCCCTTCGAGCTCGCCCTCGACGAGGCAGGCCACGACCGCGAGATGGTGCAGGAGGCGGCGTCGTGAGCGTGACCGAGACCTTCTCCCCAGCGCCCACCTCCGACCTCGAGCGCGCACCCGAGACCGAGATCGCCCTCGACCTCGTCAAGCGTGGCCTGCCGGTCGCACCGGTGATCATCGCCGTGGCTGCGCTCGCAGCCGGCGCCGACGGGGCGCTCTCGGCTGGCTTCGCCATCGCCTTGGTGCTCGGCAACTTCCTGCTCTCCGCCGTCCTCGTCGCCGGCGCCGCTCGCGTCTCGCTGGCGCTCGTGATGGTGGCCGTCCTCTTCGGCTACCTCCTGCGCCTCGGCATCATCGCCGGCGCCGTGCTGGCAGTGAAGGACCTCGACTGGGTGCACCTGCCCGTGCTCGGGATCACCCTCATCGCCACCCACCTCGGCCTGCTGTTCTGGGAGACCCGCTACGTCTCGGCCTCCCTTGCCTTCCCGACCCTCAAGCCCCACTCCTAGGAGCTACGAGCAACCGTGTCCATCCTCGCCCTCGAGTTCCCGCCGATCGAGAACATCGTCGAGTGGCCGGCGTTCCTCTTCGAGGGCACGCCGTTCGCCTTCAACAAGATCTCGCTCGGCTACGTCCTGTCCGTCATCGCCACCCTTGCGATCTTCTACTTCGCCGGGAAGCGCCGGGCGCTCGTGCCCAAGGGCGTGCAGAACGTCGCCGAGGCCAGCGTCGACTTCATCCACAAGGGCATCATCGAGCAGGCGATCGGCAAGGGGGGGATGGGCTTCGCCCCGTTCCTCACTGCGCTGTTCTTCTTCGTGTTCTTCAACAACCTGCTCGAGGTCATCCCCGGTTGGCAGATGCCGGGGAACGCCCGCATGGCGATGCCCGCCATGCTCGCCCTGCTCGTGCTCGTGCTCTTCGTCGCCGTCGGCATCAAGTCCCAGGGCCTCGGCGGCTACCTGAAGAGCACGCTGTTCCCCCCGGGCCTGCCCAAGGCGCTCTACATCCTGGTGACGCCCATCGAGCTGATCTCGACGTTCATCGTGCGGCCGTTCTCGCTCGCCGTACGACTCTTCGCCAACATGCTCGCCGGCCACATCCTGCTCATCACCTTCGCGGTGCTCTCCGCCGCCACGTTCATCGCAGCGCCGCTGCTCATCGTCTTCCCGCTGCCCTTCGCCATGCTCGTCGGCCTCACGGGCTTCGAGATCATGGTGGCGTTCCTCCAGGCCTACATCATCACCATCCTCACCGCCGTGTTCATCGGCGGTGCGCTCCACCCGGAGCACTAGCTCCCCTCGGAGCCCGAGCTCTCCGGAGCACGGGCTCTCCACGGAGCACGAGCGCACTGCGCACCCGCACCACCTTCCCGAACACACCAAAGCCCAGCATCCCGACGTAGGAGAACCCTGACCGCCATGATCGAACTGCTCGCCCAGCTCTCCGGTGAGGACGCCATCGCCGCCAACAAGGCGCTGTCCGCAGGTTTCGCCTACGGGCTCGCGGCCATCGGCCCTGGCATCGGCATCGGCTACCTCGTGGGTCAGGCCGTCACGGCCATGGCCCGCCAGCCCGAGGCCGCAGGCATGGTGCGCACCACCATGTTCCTCGGCATCGCATTCACCGAGGCCCTCGCCCTCATCGGGTTCGTGGTCTTCATCCTCCTCAACTTCGCCTAGGAGTCGACGTGTCGAGACTCGTGCTCCTCGCCGCTGAGGGACCGAACAACCCCATCCTGCCCGCCACGACCGAGGTCCTCTGGGGCTCGCTCGCGTTCTTCGTGCTCGTCGTCCTCATGACCAAGCTCGCCTACCCGGCGGTCAAGGGCGCGATGGACGACCGCACGGAGCACATCCGCTCCGCCATCGACGAGGCCGACGCCACCAAGGCCCAGGCCCAGTCCGTCCTCGCCGACTACCAGCGCCAGGTCGCCGACGCCAAGGGCGAGGCCGCACGCATCATCGAGGAGGCCCGCCAGACGGCGGACTCCCTCAAGCGCGACCTCACCGCCCGTGCCGAGGCCGATGCTGCCGAGCTGCGGCAGCGCAACGCAGAGCAGATCACCGCCGAGCGCGACCGCGTGATGGCCGAGCTGCAGGGCCAGGTGGCGACGCTCGCCATCGAGCTGGCCGAGAAGGTCGTCGGCGGCAGCCTCGACCAGGACCGCAGCATGCGCCTCATCGAGGCCTACATCAACGAGGTCGGCAGCGGGACCGTGGCATCGAGCCCCGCGTCCGCCAACCCTGCAGCCGGAGGTGCGCAGGCCTGATGAACGCCGAGCACATCGACAGCTGGGCCGCTGCCCTCTACGAGATCGCCCGCAGCGAGGGCGTCCTCACCACGGTGGAGGAGGAGCTGTTCCGCTTCGCCCGCACCCTGGAGACCAGCGACGAGCTGCGGAGCGTGCTCGCGGACCCAGCCGTACCCACGGCCCGCACGAGCGCCGTCCTCTCGGACCTGCTCGCCTCGGCCTCGCCCGTGACCGCCGGCATCATCTCGATGGTCGTGACCGCCGGCCGGGCGCGGGACCTGCCCGCCATCGTCGACCGCCTCATCTCCCGTGCGGCGTCGTCCCGCTCGGCCGTCGTCGCCGAGGTCCGCTCGGCCGTGCCGCTCGACGAGGGCCAGCGCTCGCGCCTCGCCGTCGCCCTCGGCCAGGCCGTGGGCAAGTCGGTCGAGGTCAAGGTCATCCACGATCCCTCCGTCCTCGGCGGGCTCGTCGCCCAGATCGGCGACACCGTCATCGACGGCTCCGTCCGCACCCGCCTCGACCAGCTGAAGGAACTCCTCTGATGGCTGACACCTCCTTGAACCTCGACGTCGCCTCGATCACCGCTGCGCTCCGGAAGAACCTCGAGGGCTACGAGCCCTCGATGGAGACCGGCCAGGTCGGGCGCATCCTCGAGGTCGGTGACGGCATCGCTCGCGTCAGCGGCCTGCCCGGCGCCGCCGTGAACGAGCTCCTCGAGTTCGAGGGAGGGACCATCGGTCTCGCCCTCAACCTCGACGAGGACTCGATCGGCGCCGTCGTGCTCGGCGAGGTCGGCGACATCGAAGAGGGCCAGACGGTGCGCGCCACCGGCAACATCCTCAACGTCTCCGTCGGCGACGCCCTCCTCGGACGGGTCGTCGACGCCCTCGGCAACCCGATCGACGGCCTCGGGCCCCTCGGCACCACCGAGACCCGCCGCCTGGAGGTCCAGGCGCCTGGGATCATGGGCCGCAAGCCCGTGCACGAGCCGCTCCAGACCGGCATCAAGGCCATCGACGCCATGGTGCCGATCGGTCGTGGCCAGCGTGAGCTGATCATCGGCGACCGCAAGACGGGCAAGAGCACCGTCGCCGTCGACGCCATCATCAACCAGCGCGGCCTGGGCGTGAACTGCATCTACGTCGCCATCGGCCAGAAGGCCTCGACCGTCGCCCAGACGGTGGAGACGCTGCGCAGCTTCGGTGCGCTCGAGTACACCGTCGTCGTGGTGGCCCCGGCCTCGGACCCGGCGCCGTTCAAGTACCTCGCGCCCTACGCCGGCTGCGCCATGGGCCAGCACTGGATGGACAACGGCAAGCACGCGCTCGTCGTCTACGACGACCTGTCCAAGCAGGCCGAGGCGTACCGCCAGATCTCGCTGCTCCTCCGCCGCCCGCCGGGCCGCGAGGCGTACCCCGGCGACGTCTTCTACTTGCACAGCCGCCTGCTCGAGCGGGCCGCCAAGCTGAGCGACGACCTCGGTGCGGGCTCGCTCACCGCCCTCCCGGTGATCGAGACCAAGGCCGGCGACATCTCCGCCTACATCCCGACCAACGTGATCTCCATCACCGACGGCCAGATCTTCCTCCAGGACGACCTGTTCAAGTCCGGTGTGCGTCCGGCCATCGACGTCGGCCAGTCCGTGTCCCGGGTGGGCTCCGCTGCCCAGACCAAGGCGATGAAGACCGCGACCGGCACGATGAAGGGCGACCTCGCACAGTTCCGCGAGCTCGAGGCGTTCGCCGCCTTCGGCTCCGAGCTCGACAAGGTGTCCCAGGCCCAGCTCGACCGCGGCTACCGCCTCACCGAGCTGCTCAAGCAGCCGCTCAACTCGCCCATGGCCGTCGAGGACCAGGCGATCTCGCTCTACGCCGCCACCCGTGGTGCGCTCGACCCGATCCCCGTCGCCGACGTGCGTCGCTTCGAGACCGGGCTGCTCGAGTGGATGTCGACCCGCCACGGCGAGATGGTGAGCGCCATCCGCACCACCGGCGCCATCCCCGACACCGACGCCCTCGACGCCGCCATCGCCGGCTTCGGCGAACAGTTCCAGACGAGCGCGTCGGCGACCGACGAGCCCGACCCCGAGGACTTCGGTGACGCCGGTACCCGCTCGGCAGGCGGCCGGCGCGAGGGCATCCTCCCCGAGGAAGAGATCACACGCGCCGGGGAGACCGGCTCGCAGGACAGCGCGGTCTAGCCATGGCGGGCGGTCAGGAGCGGGTCCTCAGGCGACGCATCAAGAGCGTCCAGTCGACGAAGAAGATCACCCGGGCGATGGAGCTCATCGCTGCCACGCGGGTGGTCAAGGCCCAGCAGCGCGCTGCTGCCGCCCGCCCCTACAGCGAGCAGATCACCGGCGTCATCCAGGACCTGGCCGAGGCCGGCGCTGGCGGGGCGCACCCGCTGCTGCGCGAGGCCGAGCAGGTGCGCAAGATCGCCTACGTGGTCGTCACCTCCGACCGGGGCCTCGCCGGTGCGTACAACACCTCGGTCATCCGAGCCGCCGAGCGCGAGGTGCAGGACCGCCGGGCCGACGGCATCGACTACTCGCTGATCCTGATCGGCAAGAAGGCCGAGAGCTACTTCAAGTTCCGTGGCTACCGCATCGACGCAGCGTTCAACGACATGAGCGACACGCCCACCTACGAGGACGCCCGACAGGTCGCCCGTGTGGTGACCGAGGCCTTCGAGCACGGTGACGTCGACCAGGTCCAGCTCGTGTACACCCGCTTCCTCTCGGTCGGCACCCAGCGGGTCACGGTCCGGCGTTTCATGCCGCTCCAGACCGGCGTCGCCGGCGGACGCCCCGAGACCGAAGGTCCGACGGCGGACTACGAGTTCGAGCCGGAGCCGAGCCCCATCCTCGACGCCCTCCTCCCTCGTTACGCCGAAGCCCGTCTCTTCGCCGCCATGCTGGACTCAGCAGCCTCCGAGCACGCCAACCGCCAGCGGGCGATGAAGTCTGCGACCGACAACGCCGAGGAGCTCATCACGAAGCTCTCCCGGATCATGAACCGTGCCCGCCAGGATTCGATCACCACCGAGATCATGGAGATCGTCGGCGGTGCCGAGGCCATGTCCCAGGGCGGCGACGAGCACAAGGCACCAGCCACGTACTCCTCACAAGACGTGCACACCGACTTCCCAGGAGCCAGAAGCGCATGACCATGACGAGCGAGCCCCAGGCCAGCACCGACCAGCCCGAGCTGAAGGAAGGTCACGTCGTCGCCATCGCCGGCCCCGTGGTCGACGTCGAGTTCCCGCAGCACTCGCTGCCGGAGATCAACCACGCCGTCGAGATGGACATCACCATCGAAGGCGCAGGCACTGTGACCGTGACCGCCGAGGTCGCCCAGCAGATCGGCGACAGCCGGGTGCGGGTCATCTGCCTCAAGCCGACCGACGGCCTCACCCGCGGGACCCCGGTGCGCAACCTCGGCCGCGGCATCAGCGTCCCGGTCGGCGACGTCGTGCTCGGACACGTGTTCAACGTCATCGGCGAGCCCCTCGACGTCGAGTCCATCGGCGAGGTCAAGGAGCGCTGGGAGATCCACCGGCCCGCGCCCGCCTTCGACACGCTCGAGCCCAAGGCGCAGATGTTCGAGACCGGCATCAAGGTCATCGACCTGCTGACCCCGTACCCCCAGGGCGGCAAGATCGGCCTCTTCGGCGGGGCCGGCGTGGGCAAGACCGTGCTCATCACCGAGATGATCCGCCGCGTGGCCCAGAACCACGGTGGTGTGTCGGTGTTCGCCGGCGTGGGGGAGCGGACCCGTGAGGGCACCGACCTCCTGCTCGAGATGGGCGAGTCCGGCGTGCTCGAGAAGGCCGCCCTCGTGTTCGGCCAGATGGACGAGCCCCCGGGCGTGCGCCTTCGCGTCGCCCTGTCGGCGCTCACCATGGCCGAGTACTTCCGCGACGTGCAGCAGCAGGACGTGCTGCTCTTCGTGGACAACATCTTCCGCTTCGTGCAGGCCGGCTCCGAGGTGTCCACCCTGCTCGGTCGCATGCCGTCGGCCGTGGGCTACCAGCCCACGCTGGCCGACGAGATGGGCGAGCTGCAGGAGCGCATCACCTCCACTCGAGGCCGCTCGATCACCTCGCTGCAGGCGGTGTACGTCCCGGCTGACGACTACACCGACCCGGCGCCGTTCACGTCGTTCACCCACTTCGACGGCACCACCGAGCTGTCCCGCGACATCGCCTCGCTCGGCATCTACCCGGCGGTCGACCCGCTGGCGTCGACGTCGACCATCCTCACCCCCGAGGTCGTCGGCGCCCGCCACTACGAGGTCGCCCGCAAGGTGCAGGAGGTCCTCCAGCGCTACAAGGAGCTCCAGGACATCATCGCCATCCTCGGCCTCGACGAGCTGTCCGAGGAGGACCGCCTCACGGTGTCCCGGGCCCGCAAGGTGCAGCGCTTCTTGTCCCAGCCGATGTACGTGGCCGAGGTCTTCACCGGCCTCCCCGGCATCACCACCCCGGTGGACGAGACGGTCGACAGCTTCGAGGCCCTCGTCAACGGCGACCTCGACGACCTGCCCGAGCAGGCGTTCCTGAACGTCGGTGGCGCCGAGTCGGCCGCTGCCAAGGCCAAGCAGCTGCAGGACAGCTGAGCCGATGGCGATGCAGGTCGAGCTCGTCTCCCCCGAGCGCATCCTCTTCAGCGGCCAGGCCACCTCGGTCACGGCGCGCGCAGCCGGCGGGGACATCACGTTCCTGTCGGGGCACGCGCCGTTCATCGGCCTTCTCTCCATCGGGATCGTGACGGTCGTGCTCGCCGACGGCACCACGATGAAGGTCGCCGTCCACGGCGGCTTCGTCGAGGTCATGGACGACCGGGTCACGATCTTGTCCGACGTGGCCGAGCTCGCCGAGGAGATCGACCGGGCTCGCGCCGAGCGCGCCCTCGCCGCCACCCAGGGCCAGACCGGCAGCGGTGACGAGGAAGCCGACGCCGCCGCCCGCCGCGCCCGCCTCCGCGTCGAGCTCACCTCCGCCTGACCCTCACGTCTCGTCCTCGAGAGGACGTCTGCGGCACGAACGGCCCGTCTCTTGGGCCAGACGCGCCAAAGACGAGCGAGCCGGGGCCGGAGCGTCGCCGACGTCACCTCGGATGCAGGAGGTTCGCCCCCGTCTGGGGAACCTCTCCACCATGCCGAACTCTCCCCGGGACGTCGACGACAGCGACAGGAGCTCCTGATGGACCGCCGGACCTTCGTCCGCTCCTCGCTCGGGGGTGCCGCCGCACTCGCCCTCGGTCCAGCGCTGTGGGCCGAGGCCCTCGCATCCCCGAGGTCCAGGTCGGGTGGCGCCTACGGACCGCTCGGGGAGCCGGATGCGAACGGGATCCGCCTCCCTGAGGGCTTCACGTCCCGTGTCGTCGCACGGAGCGGCCTGCCCGTCGGGCTGACCGGCTACGTCTGGCACCTGGCCCCCGACGGTGGTGCGACCTTCCCCAAGCCCGACGGCGGGTGGGTCTACGTCTCGAACAGCGAGGTCCCCGTCGTCGGCGGTGCCGGGGCGCTCAGCTTCGGGCCTGACGGCGAGATCGTGGACGCCTACCGGATCCTCGCCGGCACGAGCCTGAACTGCGCCGGCGGGCCGACACCGTGGGGCACCTGGCTCTCGTGCGAAGAGTTCGACAACGGCCAGGTCTGGGAGTGCGACCCGCACGGCTTCGCGCCGCGCCTGCCGATCCCCGCCCTCGGCGTCTTCAGCCACGAGGCGGTGGCGGTCGACCCGCTGGGGCAGCGCCTGTACCTCACCGAGGACAAGCCGGACGGTCGCTTCTACCGATTCACACCGGACGCGTACCCGACCCTCACCTCGGGCGTCCTCGAGGTCGCTGTCGTCGGCGACCGGGGCGCCGTGTCGTGGGTGCCGGTGCCGAACCCCCAGGGCGGCGCGCTCACCCCGACCCGCGCCCAGGTGCCGGCCTCGACTGCCTTCGACGGAGGTGAGGGCTGCTGGTACCACGAGGGAACGGTGTACTTCACGACGAAGGGGGACAACCGCGTCTGGGCGCTCGACATCCGGCGCTCCCGGCTCAGCATCCTCTACGACGCCGCCACCGCAGCGAATCCCGAGCTGACGGGTGTCGACAACGTCACCGTCGCTCCCAACGGTGACGTGCTCGTGGCCGAAGACGGCGGGGACATGCAGATCTGCGTGGTCCGGGACGGCACCGCGTCCCCGATCCTGCAGATCGTCGGCCATGCCGGCTCCGAGATCACCGGCCCGGCCTTCGACCCCTCGTTCACCCGGCTGTACTTCAGCTCCCAGCGCGGGCCGTTCCCGGTCGGTGTGGAGATCCCGCCCCCCGTCCCCGCCGGACCAGGGATCACCTACGAGGTGAGTGGCCCGTTCGCGGGCTCGCCGCCACGCGGGAGGCGCTGAGCGCCGCACTTCGCTCGCGGAGACGTGCCTGCGCCTCGAGCGGAGACGTGCGCCGTGGAGTGGCCTGGGGCGACGGCATCGTCGAAGATCGAGTGGTGCCCCGGCATCGGCTCGGCGTCGCCCTCCTGCTCCCTCGTCGCGCCGCGGCGGAGATCGACGTGCTCCGGCGAGCCCTCGGTGCGGGCGAGTCAGTCCACCGGATCGCCCCGCACGTGACGCTCGTGCCCCCGATCAACGTCGCCGAGGAGCGACTCGTCGAGGTGGAGGGGATCGTTCGACAGGCGGCAGTCGCAGCGCGTCCGTTCACGGTGTCGCTCGGTCCGCCGACGACGTTCCTGCCGGAGAGCTCGGTGCTCTACCTGGCAGTCGGTTGCGACCCGGCGGTGACGGCGGTCGAGCGGCTGCGGGATGCAGTCTTCCGAGACCCGCTCGCCCGGCCGGTCGAGCGACCATTCGTCCCGCACGTGACCCTTGTCGACGGCGGCGACGAGCGACGCATCGTCGCTGCGGCCGAGGCGCTCGCCGGCCTTGAGCTGCGCGTCACCTTCGACGGGGTGGCGCTCCTGCAGGAGCAGCGCGACGAGGACGGCACCCGGGTCTGGCGACCGTTGGTCGAGCCCCGCTTCGGCGGGCAGGCAGTGGTCGCACGTGGCGGGCTCGAGGTGGAGCTCGAGGTGGGGGAGCGGCTCGCCCATGACGCAGCGACGTGGTTCGACGCCGCATGGGACGCCCACGACCGTCTCCTCGCAGGCGACGCCTGGGCGCCGGCCGAAGCGGTCACCGTGACCGCCCGCCGGGCGCGCGAGGTGGTCGGCACCGCGACGGGAGCGTGCCGGGACGGTGAAGCCCACCTCGAGCGCCTGATCGTCGACTCGACGGTGCGGGGCGAGGGCATCGGCGGACACCTCCTCGCCGCCTTCACCTCCGAGGTGGCCGCCCGAGGCGCGAGCCGGGTCGTGCTCCGCGCCATCGCCGGTGGGGCCGCCGAGCGGTTCTACGTCGAGCGAGGCTTCACCGTGGTGACCACGCTGCCGCGCTGGCGTCGCGGCGCCGACTTCGTCCTGCTCGAGCGCCCCCTCCGATGATGCGGCACCGTTCCGTCGGTGATCCCTCCCGGGGGCCGGGACGCCGCACCGAGAGAACGGCGGCAGGTCGCGTTCTGTCGGTGATCCCTTCCGGGGACAGGGACGCCGCACCGACAGAGCGGGCAGGGTCAGCCGAACTCGATCGAGCTGTACTCGGCCAGCTTCTGCAGGCGGTGCCGGGCATCGATGAGGCGCACGGTGCCGGACTTGGACCGCATCACGAGGGACTGGGTGGTGGCACCCCTGGCGTCGTAGTGCACGCCCTTGAGCACCTCGCCGTCGGTGATGCCGGTGCACGCGAAGAAGCTGTTCTCGCCCTGGATGAGGTCGTCGAGGGTGAGGACCTTGGAGACGTCGTAGCCGAGCGCCTCGGCGGCCTTGCGCTCGTCGTCGTCACGTGGCCACAGCCGGCCCTGGAGCTCGCCGCCCATGCACTTGAGCGCGGCAGCGGTGATCACACCCTCCGGCGTCCCGCCGATGCCGAACAGGATGTCGGCGCCGCTGTCGGGCCACGCCGTGGAGATGGCCCCGATGACGTCGCCGGCGGAGATCAGCCGGATGCGCGCGCCGGCGGCACGGACCTCGGCGACGAGCTCCTCGTGGCGAGGCCGGTCAAGGATGACGGCGGTGAGGTCTCGCACCGACTCACCCTTCGCCTTCGCGACCGCCTGGAGGTTCTGGGTCGGGGTGCGGGTGATGTCGATGACGCCGACGCAATCCGGGCCGGCGGCGATCTTCTCCATGTAGACGCACGGTCCCGGGTCGAACATCGACCCCCGCTCGGAGACGGCGATGACGGCGATGGCGTTGCCCTGGCCCATGGCCGTGAGCGTCGTCCCCTCGACCGGGTCGACGGCGATGTCGGTCTCCGGCGGTGTGCCGTCACCGATGCGCTCGCCGTTGTAGAGCATGGGCGCCTCGTCCTTCTCGCCCTCGCCGATGACGACGATCCCGTCCATCGGGACCGAGCCGAGCACGACCCGCATGGCGTCGACCGCCGCGCCGTCGGCACCCTCCTTGTCGCCCCGCCCGACGAAGCGTGACGCAGCCAGCGCCGCCGCCTCCGTGACCCGCACGAGCTCCATGGCGAGGTTGCGATCAGGGACTTGCTTCTGCGGAGCGGACATGGCCGCAACCTAGCCTCGGGCGCACTCGGGGCTCACCCTCGGGGGAGCGCTCACCGGTGAGGCGTCCACGAGGATGCGCTTCCGAGCGGGACCGCCCGTGCTCCGGGGTCACGCGCCAGCGTCTGCGGCAGCAGGGCGCCTCGCTAGCGTCGCCGCTGCCATGACGTCTCCCTGCTGCGACCTCGCACCTCCCCTGGCCGGGGGCCGGTCGTGACGGTCCTGCTCGTGGCGGTGGCAGGTGCTGCCGGCTCGGTGGCCCGCTACGGCATCGGCGTGGCCGTCGGCGCCAGGGCGTTCCCGTGGTCGACGCTCGGCATCAACCTGGTCGGGTCCTTCGCCCTCGGATCCCTCCTCGAGGTGGCGAGGAGCAGGGGGTGGCCCGACACCACGACGATCCCGCTCGCGACCGGCTTCCTCGGCGCCTTCACGACGTTCTCGACCTTCTCCGTGGAGACCCAGACGATGCTGCGCACCGACCGGCTCGGTCCCGCGCTGGCGTACGTGGTGGCCTCGGTCGTGGGTGGGATCGCTGCCGCCACCCTCGGCTACCTCGGTGCACGCTCGCTCACGTGACGGCGCGGTGCGCCCGAGGGCGACGAGCTCCACGGTCGCCTGCCCGCCTCTGGTCCGACAGACTCCCTGCGTGACCGAGCCTGCCCCCCGCATCAGCGCAGCCATGTGCGCCGCCGGCCGGACGCTCGGCGAGCCGCGGCTCTCGCCCGACGGCGATCGGGTGGCGTTCGTGACGACGACCGGTGGCCGGGGCGCCATCGTGGTGATGGACCTCAGCGGCGGCCACGAACAGGTGGTCACCACCGACCCGACGCCCCAGGGCGCCAGGGCCTACGGCGGCGGGTCCTTCGACTGGGTGCCCGACGGGACCGCACTCGTCTACGCCGCGACCGACGGCGGGCTCTGGTGGCAACCAGCCGAAGGTGGCCCGCCCCGAAGCCTCGTCGACGGGGCCTCCGGGACGTGCGCTGCGCCTGCGGTGTCGCCCGACGGCACCCGGGTCGCGTACGCCCTCGATCAGCGCCACATCGCCGTGGTCGGCACCGCACCCGGCTCGCCCTGGCCCGTGCGGATCTCCGGCGACGCCGACTTCGCCCTCGACCCGGCGTGGTCGTCCGACGGTGCGACGGTGGCATGGCACGAGTGGTCGGTGCCTGCGATGCCCTGGGACTCGAGCTCGATCGCTTCCGCGCCGGCCGACGGCACCAGCCCACCTCGGGTGGTGGCGGGCGGTGAGGGCCGCAGCGTGGGCCAGCCTCGCTTCGCTGCGGACGGCGCACGTCTCGGTCACATCGACGATCGAGGTGGCTTCGCCAACGTGTGGGCGTCCGACCTAGCGCCTGACCAGGACCCGGCGACGGCGACGGCGCTGCTCGAGGAGCCCTTCGAGCACGCCGATGCTTCGTGGGGACACGGGCAGCGCAGCTGGTGCTGGTCACCTGACGGCACCTCGGTCGCCATCGCCCGCAACGTCGACGGCGGCTTCGGCGACCTGGTGGTCGTCGACCTGCGCGACGGCGGCGTGCGACGGCTCGCCCGAGGCACCCACGGCGGGCTCTCGTGGGTTGGGGACCGTCTCGCCGCCGTGCGCAGCGGTGGCCGCACCCCGACCCAGGTCGTCGTCTACGAGGGCGCTGACCTCGCCGAGCGACGCACGCTCGCGCGCGGCCCGGTGGCGGGCTTCGAGGCAGCCGCACTCGTCGAGCCCGAGGTGGTCGCATGGCCCGGTGAGGACGGTGGGGAGGTGCACGGCCGCCTCTACCGCCCCGTCCACGCCGACCACGGTTCGCCGCCACCGCTGATCGCATGGGTGCATGGCGGACCGACCGACCAGTGGGGCGTCACCTGGAACCCCCGCATCGCGTTCTGGGTCGACGCAGGCTGGGCCGTCCTCGTCCCCGACCACCGCGGCTCGACCGGCCACGGCCGGGCCTACACACAAGCCATGGCCGGCCGCTGGGGCGAGCTCGACGTCGCCGACGTCGCTGCCGGCCTGCGCGTCGCCGCCGAGCGGGGCTGGGGCGATGCCCGGCGCCTCGTGGTGATGGGTGGCTCGGCGGGCGGCTTCACTGTGCTCAACGTCCTCGCCTCCCACCCTGGCCTCTGCGCCGCAGGCGTCGACCTCTTCGGCGTCGCCGACCTCCTCGATCTCGACGAGACGACGCACCGCTACGAGGCCCACTACCTGCACTCTGTCGTCGGGCCCCTGCCCGAGGCTGCTGACGCCTATCGCGAGCGCTCGCCGGTGCACCGGGTCGAGTCGATCACCGATCCGCTGCTCATCCTGCAGGGCAGCGATGACCCGGTGGTCCCCCTGGCCCAGTCGCAGGCGATCGCAGACCGCCTCCAGGCACTCGGGCGCACCGTCGAGCTGCACGTCTACGACGGTGAGGGCCACGGCTGGGGTCGACCCGAGACCGTCGTCGACGAGCTCGACCGCACCACGTCCTTCCTCCGGCGCCACGTCCTGCGCTGGCGCACACCCGCAGCGACACGATGAGGAGACCGGCATGAGCACCGCCCACTGCCCGATGTGCGGGGAGACCTACCTTGCGGCGGCGACCGTCTGCGCCGACTGCCGGGTGGCGCTCGTCCTCGACCCGCCCGAGGGCGCGGTGCCCGACGGCGAGGGGTCTGCGCCGCCCGATGGCACCTCGCCACCCGAGAGCGCCGCGCAGCCCGACGGCGCCCTCGACGGCGATGGTGCTGCGCCGCCTGATGGCGACGGTGCAGGAGCAGCGCTGCCGTGGCCCGAGGGTGACGAGGAGATCGGCTACGACCTCGACGACTGGGGTCCCGAAGACCGGCGGACGCTCAGCGCAGCGCTACGGGCCGAGCGCGTCCCGTACCTGTGGCACGAGAGCGAGGTGGTCGTCCCCGAGCGCCACGCGGGCATCGCCGAGGAGCTGATCGACGCCCTCGACCACCCGGACGCCCTCGACGAGGACGACGACGACGGTGACGGAGGGGCCGAGCTGTTGAGCGCCCTCTACGTGGCGAGCGACGTCTTGAGCAGCGACCCCCACGCCTCGGGCGCCGTCATCGAGCTGCTCGAGCTCGCCCCTGGCCTGACCGGACGACCATCGCCCTACGGGGTCGACGGGTCGACCTGGTCGGCAGTCGTGGAGCAGGCGGCCTCGCTCGCCGACCTGCTCGAGGGAGATGCCGACGGCGACGACGTCGCCGTCGTGGCGGGCAAGCTCCGGAGCCTCGTCCGCCCGCTCGTCTGAGCACCATCGTGGCGCGCTGAAGGGGGGAGATCCCGCCTTCAGGTTGGGACGGCGCCGCCGGTACGGTGGCGCAGTGCTGTTGGCCGAGCTGGAGATCTGGCACAGCCGGCCCATCGCGCCGACGCGGCGTGTGGCGCTCGGCCGTGCGACGCTCCCCGCCGACCCTCCGCCCGGCTTCGGCGGGCTGCTGCTCGGCGGGATCGTCGCCGCGCACCTCAGCGACCTCGATCCCGACCTGCTGCCCGAGCTCGGGCGGCTGATCACCGACCTCGAGGCCAGCCGGCGCATCCCCCAGCCACGGCTGCGCCATCGGCTCCAGGTCGACCACATCGGTCTGGCGAGGAGCCGGCACCGCCTCGTCGGCAGGGGTGACGCGCTCGACTTCGAGTTCGACGACCTCGGCACGGCGGCGTCGCAGATCCTCGGCGCGGTCTACGTCGCCGGCGAGCTCGACCTGAGCGTCCGACGTCCCGTGATGGAGGTGCTGCGCCGTGCGATGCGCTGGCAGGGCCCCGTCGGACCCTCGATGGTCGCCCACCTCTCCGGTGCGTCGGGTGCCCGCACGTGGTCAGCGGGTGCTTTCGCCGACCCCGAGCTGTGGGCCCTCTCCGCGCTCGGCTTCACCCGGCGCGACGCCCCCGAGCGCACCGAGGTGCAACGACGCTTCCGGGCGCTGCTCCGCGAGGCGCACCCCGATCACGGCGCCGACGACGAGGGCGCAGCCGACCGGATCGCCGAGCTGTCCGAAGCCCGGCGCATCCTGCTCACGGCGGCGATCCCGGCCTCGACACCGGCCCGGTAGGGGGAAGTGGGCCACGTCGCCGGTGCCGTGCTCGCACACGGGGCGGGCAGCGACCGGGACCAGCCCGGTCTGGTGGCCGTGGAGGCGTGCCTCGCCCCTCTGCCCGTGGTGCGGTTCGACTTCCCGTACCGCCGGCGGGGGCCGGGCCGGCGGCCACCCGACCGGGCGCCCGTGCTCGTCGCCGCCGTCGTCGAGGAGGCAGCGGCGCTGGCCGGGACCCTCCGCGTGGGCACCGACCGCCTCGTCCTCGGCGGCCGCTCGATGGGCGGGCGCATGTGCTCCATGGCCGTCGCCGAGGGCCTTCCCGCCGCCGGCTTGGTGCTGCTGGCCTACCCGCTCCACCCGCCGGGCCGGCCCGATCGGCCGAGGACCGCCCACCTGTGCGATCTCGCCGTGCCCTGCCTGTTCGTCTCCGGCACGCGTGACCCGTTCGCCACGCCCGACGAGCTCGAGGCAGCGACGGCGTCCATCCCCGGCGACGTCACCCACCACTGGGTCGAGGGCAAGGGCCACGACCTGCGAGGCGTCGACCATGCCGTCGCCGAGGAAGTCGCCGCCTGGGTTGCTGGTCTGCCTGGCTGACGCAGGGCGCCGCCCTGCCCTACGACAGGGGGAGGGGCGGCAGCCCGCCGAGGTCGTCCTCGGGGTTGATGTCCTCCAGCTCGCGGTGGGCCGTCTCGGGATAGGCCACGAGCACGAGCGCGACGAGGATGGCAGGGCCGATGG
>JBBSLC010000011.1:0-32987 GCA_038255685.1 Acidimicrobiales bacterium
AGCCGCTCCGTCGGGTGCCCGACCGTCCCGAGCCAGGTGGTCAGCGAGTCGGCACCGAGGTGCTTCTGCACCACGAGCACGGCCCGCCCGGCGGGGACGAGGCGGGGGAGCCAGCGCAGGAGCAGCTCGTGGAGCGCCTCCTTCCCGATGCGGATCGGCGGGTTCGACCAGATCGCCGCGAAGCGGATGTCGTCAGTGACGTCCTCGGGTGTCGCGACGACGACGTTCGTGCACCCCGCCGCCTCGGCGTTCGCAGCTGTGAGGGCGAGTGCTCGGCGGTTGACGTCCACGGCCCACACCGTCGCCGCGGGCGACCGGCGGGCCATCGTCACGGCGATCGGCCCGTAGCCGCACCCGAGGTCGAGGAGATCGCCTCCGGCGGGGAGACGAGGTCCCTCGAGGAGGAGGAGGCGCGTGCCGGGGTCGACGGCGTCGCCGCTGAACACACCGGTGTCGGCGGTGAGGGTCACGGCGAGGTCCGGGAGCACGAGCGGCACCGAGCGAGGGTCCGATGGGGCCGCCGGGTCGTCGTCGAAGTAGTGGCCCACGAGGGGGGCGACGCTACCCTGGCCGGCCATGGCGCCCTACTCGATCCGCATCGTCGGCGACCCCGTGCTGCGCCAGCGGGCAGCTGAGGTCACCGACATCGACGGCCGGCTCGCCCAGCTGGCCGAGGACATGATCGCGACCATGTACGACGCACCCGGTGCCGGCCTCGCCGCACCCCAGGTCGGCGTGCAGAAGCGGCTCTTCGTGTACGACGCCCACGACGACACGGGCGCCCACGTGATCGTGAACCCGACGATCACCGAGAGCCGTGGCGAGTGGACCTACGAGGAGGGTTGCCTGTCGGTGCCCGGGCTCTCCTGGGACATCGTCCGGCCGAACGAGGTGCACCTGACGGGGCTCGACCTCGACGGCAACGAGCTGTCGATCGAGGCCGACGAGTACCTCGGCCGGATCTTCCAGCACGAGCTCGACCACCTCGACGGCATCCTCCTGCTCGAGCGCCTCGACGAGGCCACCCGCAAGGAGGCCCTGCGCACGCTCCGGGACCGCCAGCTCACTGCCGACACCCTCGACGCCGAGGTCGCCCCCCGTCGAGGCCTGCGCCTGCCCGGCCGGGCCTGACCATCCCTCCCGCTGTGGCTCCCGCCGGCCCGCCGGCCGCCGTGCCGCGCCACCCGAGGCGCCTCGTCTACCTCGGCACGCCCGAGGCAGCGGTCCCGCCGCTGCGCGCCCTCGTCGGGGCCGGCTTCGACGTGGCGCTCGTGGTCAGCCAGCCAGACCGGAGGCGGGGGAGGGGCAGCGCGACCACGCCGAGCCCCGTGAAGGCCGCAGCGGTCGAGCTGGGCGTCCCCGTGACCGACCAGGTGAGCGACGCCCTCGAGGTCGGTGCCGACCTCGGCGTCGTCGTGGCCTACGGCCGTCTGATCAAGCCGCCGATCCTCGCCGAGCTCCCGATGGTGAACCTGCACTTCTCCCTGCTGCCGAGGTGGCGTGGCGCCGCGCCGGTCGAACGAGCGCTCCTGGCCGGCGACGCCGAGACGGGCGTGTGCCTCATGCAGCTCGAGGAGGGCCTCGACACCGGACCGGTCTTCGCTCGTCAGGTCGTGCCCATCGGCGGTGACGAGAGCGCCGACGCGCTCCGCGCCCAGCTCGTGGCGGTCGGTGCGAGCCTGCTGGTCGACCAGCTCCTCGGGGGACTCGGCGATCCCGCCCCGCAAGAGGGTGAGTCGACCCACGCCGCCAAGATCGACGTGGCCGAGCTCGAGCTGCGCTGGGATCGCCCTGCGGTCGAGCTCCACCGCCTCGTTCGCCTGGGTCGGGCGTGGACGACCTTCCGGGGCAAGCGCCTGAAGGTCCTGCAGGCCGACCTCGCGTCGGCGGCCGGCACGGTCGGACCCGGACGCTTCGACGAGGACGGCCTCACGGTCGGGACGGGCGACGGGGCCTTGCGCCTCGTCGAGGTCCAGCCCGAGGGCAAGGCGCCCCAGCCCGCCGATGCCTGGCGCAACGGCGCCCGCCCCGGCGCCACCGACCGCCTCGGCTCATGAGAAGACCCGCAACCCGGGCCGTGGTGCCGGTCCAGCGCCATGGCCTGCGTCACGCAGCGCCGACGGCTCGACGGGTCGCGGCATGAGCCCCAGATCTCGCCCGACTGACCCCCGACGGGTCGCGCTCGACGCCCTTGCCCGGATCGACGAGGGGGCGTTCGCCAACCTGGTGCTCCCCGAGCTGCTCGCCACCAGCGGCATGAGCGAGCGCGACCGCGGCTTCACGACCACGCTCGTCTACGGCACCACCCGCATGCGACGGGCCCTCGACCTGCTCGTCGACCGCTTCGTCATGCGCCCGCTCGACGGGGCGACCCGCAACGCCCTGCGCCTCGGTGCCCACCAGCTCCACCACCTGGGCACGCCGGCCCACGCCGCCGTCTCCGCCACCGTCGAGGTCGCCCCGCCCCGTTCTCGTGGCCTCGTGAACGCCGTGCTCCGGCGCGTTGCCGAGGCGCCCGTCGAGTGGCCCGACGACGCCACCCGGCTCAGCTACCCCGATTGGGTCGTGACCCGTCTCACCGAAGACCTTGGCGCGTCAGACGCCCTTGCCGCCCTGGAGCAGATGAACGCTCCCGCCGAGGTCACGGTTCGCGAAGACGGCTACACCCAGGACCTCGCCTCGCAGTGGGCGGCAGAGGCCGTCGGGGCTCGGGCGGGGGAGCGGGTCGCCGACCTGTGCGCCGCCCCCGGTGGCAAGGCGACCCTGATGGCGACATCGGGCGCGTCGGTGCTCGCCAGCGACCTCGACCCGGTCCGGGCCCGCCTCATCGCCGAGAACGTGGCTCGCCTGGGCCTCGACCCGTCTCGGCACGAAGCGGCGCGCCAGCCGGACGTCGACGTTCCCAGACCCGATCGGGGGGCCGTGAGCGTCGCCGTCGCCGACGGGACCCGGCCGCCGTGGCGCCCCGCCAGCCTCGACCGGGTGCTCGTCGACGCCCCGTGCTCGGGTCTCGGCGTCCTCCGCCGACGGCCGGACGCCCGTTGGCGGGTGACGCCCGAGGACGTCGACCGACTCGTTCCCCTGCAGCGTTCGCTGCTCGACGCTGCCATCGGCCTGCTCGGACCGGGGGGCACCCTCGCCTACAGCGTCTGCACCATCACCGCAGCCGAGACGCTCGGCATCGACGCCTGGCTCGCCGACGCCCACCCCGACCTCACCTCCCTTGACCACCTGGGGGAGCGGTGGCGCACCCACGGCCGAGGCGACCTGCTGCTGCCCCAGGACCACGGCACCGACGGCATGTTCGTCCTCCGCCTCCGCCGTAGCGTGGCGTGATGGCGAGCGACGACCGACCTGGCGAGGGGCTCGCAGCGAAGGTGCTGACCGTCTCGGACGGCGTCATCCACGGCACGAGGGAGGACCGGTCAGGAGCGGCGCTCGAGGCTCGCCTGGTCGAGGCCGGCTTCGACGTCGTCTCCCGGGACGTCGTCTCCGACGGGGCCGACGAGGTCGCCGGTGCCCTCGTCGGCCTGTGCAATGGCTTCGCCGGCCTGGTCGTCACCACCGGGGGCACCGGCTTCACCAAGCGGGACCTCACGCCGGAGGGCACCAGGGCCGTGCTCGACCGAGAGGCCCCCGGGCTGGCCGAGGCCATGCGCCTGGTGAACCCCCTCGGGAGGCTGTCACGCGGGGTGGCCGGCACCGTCGGCGACGCGATCGTCCTGAACACGCCCGGCTCGACGAACGGCGCCGTCGAGTGCCTCGAAGCCGTCCTCGACGTGCTGCCCCATGCCCTGCGGCTCCTCGTCGGGTCCCCGACCGACCACTGATGGAAGACATCGAGGTCGAGGGCGACATCCGGCTCGGCCAGCTCTTGAAGCTCGCTGGCCTGGTCGACACCGGCGGCGAGGCGAAGTACGCCCTGCTCGAGGGCGAGGTCACCGTCAACGGTGAGGTGGAGCGACGCCGGGGCTGCCAGCTGCAGGCGGGCGACGTCGTGGCCTGTCGAGGGGTCGAGGTCCGCATCGCCTGAGTCGGCGGAGCCGACCCGTCCTGGGTGCCGTTGGTCGCTTCTGGTACGAACGGTGGCGTCGCGACCGGTCCCCGTCGTACACTCTCCTCACGACCCCTCGCGGGGTGTGGGTGGAAGTCCCGACCGGCAGTGAAGCCTGCGAACCCCTGCCCTCGGGCCGGGGCCGATCCGGTGTGATCCCGGAGCCGACGGTCAGAGTCCGGATGAGAGCGAGGGGCACGTGTCCCTGGCGGCACGCGCCCCCACTGCAGGCAGACGGTGCAGCGGAGGTGAGCGAAGTGGGAGACGCAGCGATCGACGAGGCACTCATGGCCCGCGCCATCCTCGCCGCGTGGACCGTTCGAACCTCCACGTCTCCGAACCCATGGGTCGGCGCGGTGCTGCGCACGACGGACGGGACGCTCCACGAGGGCGCGACCGCGCCGCCGGGCGGCCCCCACGCCGAGGCCACCGCCCTCGCCGGGGCTGGCGACGCTGCTCGGGGTGCGACCGTCTGGACGACCCTCGAACCGTGCAGCCACCACGGCCGCACACCACCGTGCGCCGATGCGCTCGTGGACGCCGGTGTGGCCCGCGTCGTCATCGGGCTCGAGGACCCGGACCCCCTCGTCGCTGGCCGTGGCATCGAGCGGCTCCGCAGCGGCGGGGTCACCGTCGACGTCGGTGTCGGAGCCGATGCGGTCGCCAGGCAGCTCGCGCCCTACCTCGTCCACCGCAGGACCGGGCGTCCCCTGGTCGTCTTGAAGCTCGCCTCGTCCCTCGACGGGCGCACCGCCGCCCCGGACGGGACCTCGCAGTGGATCACCGGGGAGGCAGCCCGGTCCGACGCCCACCGCCTCCGAGCCGAGAGCGATGCCGTCCTCGTGGGCGCCGGGACCGTCCGGATCGACGACCCCAGCCTCACCGTCCGCCACGTCGAGGGCCGAGACCCGCTCCGCGTCGTGCTCGGGCACGCCGCCGACGACGCCAGGGTGCAGCCGGCGCTGGAGCTCAGCGGCGACCTCGGCGAGGTGCTCGACGTGCTCGGCGCGAAGGGCGTCCTGCAGGTGCTCGTCGAGGGTGGTGCCGGAGTCGCCGGCTCGTTCCACCGCGCCGGTCTCGTCGATCGCTACGTCGTGTACCTCGCTCCCAAGCTGTTCGGGGGCGACGACGGCAGGTCGCTGCTCGCAGGACCGGGTGCCGCCACGATGGCCGAGGTCTGGGAGGGCGAGATCGCCGACATCACGAGGCTCGGAGCCGACGTCCGCATCGACCTCGTCCCGACGAGCACGACACGAGAGGACCGCTGATGTTCACAGGGATCGTCGAGGAGCTCGGGTGCGTGCTCGAGCGGGAGGGCGGACGCATCCGCATCGGGGCGAGCGTCGTGCTGGAAGGTGCCGGCATCGGTGACTCGACCGCCGTCAACGGCTGCTGCCTCACGATCGTGGCCATCGGCGACGGGTGGTGGGAGGCCGACGTGAGCGATGAGACCTATGCCCGCACCAACCTCGGCGGCCTCGACCTCGGCGACCCGGTGAACCTGGAGCGGCCCGTCCGTCTCGCCGACCGACTCGGCGGCCACCTCGTCCAGGGTCACGTGGACGCGGTCGGCACGGTCCTCGAGCCCGTCCCCGATCTCCGGGTCGGGCTCCCGCCTGGCCTCGGGCGCTACCTCGTGGAGAAGGGCTCGATCACCGTCGACGGCGTCAGCCTGACGGTGGTCGAGGTCGACGACGAGAGCTTCACCGTCGCCGTCATCCCTCACACCGCAGCAGTCACCACCCTCGGTCCGGCAGCGCCGGGCACACCCGTCAACCTGGAGGTCGACGTCATGGCCAAGTACGCAGAGAAGCTCCTCGCCGGGTACGGGCGGACAGCATGAGCGGGGGTCACCAGAGCTCACGGTTCGCGAAGATCGAGGACGCCGTCGCCGCCATCGGCCGAGGCGAGATCGTGGTGGTCGTCGACGACGAAGACCGCGAGAACGAGGGCGACCTCATCATGGCGGCGGAGCACGTCACGCCCGAGAAGGTTGCCTTCTTCCTGCAGCACACCTCGGGCCTCATCTGCGCACCGATCACCGGCGAGCGCTGCGACGAGCTCGAGCTGCCGCTGATGGTGAGCGAGAACACCGAGAGCCACCGCACGGCGTTCACGGTGTCGATCGACTACCGCCACGGCACCTCGACGGGCATCTCCGCCTTCGACCGGACCGCCACCGTGCAGGCGCTGATCGATCCGTCGACCAAGCCCCGCGACCTCGCTCGCCCCGGGCACATCTTCCCGCTCCGCTACCGGGAGGGCGGCGTGCTGAAGCGGGCCGGCCACACCGAGGCTGCGGTCGACCTGGCCCGGATGGCCGGGCTCTACCCAGCCGGCATCCTGTGCGAGGTCGTCGACGAGGAGAAGACCGACATGGCTCGGCTCCCCGAGCTGGAGCGCTTCGCCGAGCGCCACGGCCTGCTGCTCATCTCCATCGCCGACCTGGTCCGCTACCGGCGCCAGGGCGAGAAGCTCGTCCGGCGCATCGCCGAGGCCCGCATCCCGACCGAGTGGGGCGACTTCACCTGCTACGCCTACGAGTCCCTGCTGGACGGCGAGCAGCACCTCGCCATGGTCCGTGGGGCCGTGCAGGGCAGCGACGACGTGCTCGTGCGGGTGCACAGCGAGTGCCTCACAGGCGATGTCTTCGGCTCGCTGCGCTGCGACTGCGGCGTCCAGCTCGGGTCTGCGATGCAGAAGGTGGCAGAGGAGGAGCTCGGAGTCGTCGTCTACCTGCGGGGCCACGAAGGGCGTGGCATCGGCCTCGGCAACAAGCTCCTCGCCTACGGGCTCCAGGAGCGCGGCCACGACACCGTCGACGCCAACACCGAGCTCGGCCTCCCGGTGGACAGCAGGGAGTACGGGATCGGTGCCCAGATCCTCGTCGACCTCGGCATCACGACCATGCGGCTCATGACCAACAACCACGCCAAGTACGGCGGCCTCGAGGGCTTCGGCCTCGAGATCGTCGAACGGGTCCCGATCGAGTCGGCCCCGAACCCCGAGAACATCGCCTACCTCCGCACCAAGCGCGAGCGGATGGGCCACACCCTGGAGGGCCTCGATGACTGACACGCCGAACCGCTTCGTGGGCTCCATGCGAGGAGACGGCCTGCGGGTCGCCATCGCCTGCGGCCGCTTCAACGACCTCATCACCGAGCGACTCCTCGTCGGCGCTCGCGACGGCCTCGTGCGCCACGGCGTCGACGAGGGCTCCATCACCGAGGTCTGGTGCCCCGGTGCCTTCGAGATCCCCCTCGTGGCGATGCGCCTCGCTGCATCGGGCGAGTTCGATGCCGTCATCACCCTCGGCGCGGTCATCCGTGGTGCCACCGGGCACTACGACATCGTGGCCGGCCAGTGCGCATCCGGCGTCGCTCGGGCCGGTCTCGAGACCGGCGTGCCGGTGGTCTTCGGCGTCCTCACGGTCGAGACCATCGAGCAGGCGATCGAGCGCGCCGGCACCAAGGCCGGCAACAAGGGGTACGAGGCAGCGGAGACCGCCATCGAGATGGCCGATCTGCTCCGCCAGCTGCCCAAGGCGACCTGAGGGCGCTCGAACCCCTGCCTCGTGCGCCGAGGGTGGCCGGTACCCTGCTCGCCATGCTGCGCCTCGTCCTCCCGAAGGGCTCCCTCGAGCGGGCCACCCTCGAGCTGTTCGAGGCGGCCGACCTCGCCGTGTCGCGCAGCTCTGAGGTGGCCTACAAGGCCACCATCGCCGACCCTCGGGTCGACGATGTGCGCATCCTGCGCCCGCAGGAGATCCCCTCCTACGTGGCCGAGGGGCTCTACGACCTCGGTGTCACCGGTCGGGACTGGATCGAGGAGACGGCGAGCGATGTGGTCTCCCTCGGCGAGCTCCACTACTCCAAGGCCACGTCGCGCCCCTTCAGCATCGTCATCGCCGTCGCCGAGGATGCGCCCTGGCGCGCCGTCAGCGACCTGCCCCCGGGCGTGCGGGTGTCGACGGAGTACCCCGGCCTCACCGCCCGGTTCCTCGCCTCTCACGGTGTCGAGGCCGACGTCCGCCTCAGCTACGGGGCGACGGAGGCGAAGATCCCCGACGTGGCCGACGCGGTCGTCGACGGCACCGAGACGGGCCGAGCGCTGCGCGCCGCAAACCTCCGCATCCTCGACACGATCCTCGTGAGCTACACCGAGCTCATCGCCAACAAGGAGGCCTACGAGGACCCTGCCAAGCGCCACGCCATGCACCAGCTCCACACGCTGCTGCAGGGCAGCCTCGAGGCGAGGGGCAAGGTCCTCGTCAAGCTGAACGTGGGCGAGGACGACCTCCAGGCCGTCATCGACATCATCCCGTCGATGAAGGCGCCGACGGTCTCGAAGCTCTTCGGGGACGGGGGCTACGCCGTCGAGACGGTGGTCCCCAAGGCGGAGATCAACGTGCTCATCCCTGCGCTGAAGGATGCCGGGGCGTCGGACCTGCTCGAGCTGCCGCTCTCGAAGATCGTGCATTGAGCGGCCCCGACGCGGTGACGGGGACCGTCACGGCGTTCGACGACCCGCGCGGCATCGGCACCATCACCACCGATGACGGCCGGTCGCTGCTGTTCCACTGCACGGCGATCGCGGGTGGCTCCCGCACGATCAGCGAGGGCACCGTGGTGGTGGTCGACGTCGGCCCCGGCCTGCCCGGTCGCTGGGAGGCCGTGGCCGTCCAGCCCGCCTGAGGACCGCGGCTCAGCGGTCCACGTCGGCGGCGACGAGGTCCTCGGGGCCGCCGGCGACGCTGATGGCACCAGCGCCGAGGCGGCGGCGCTGACGGACCTCGAGGCGGCGGGCGAGTCGGCCGAGGCAGAAGTTCACGAAGATGTAGACGAGGGCGACGGCGATGGAGACCTGGAGCAGGTTGCGATCGAAGTTGCCGGCCAGCTGGGCACGCCGGAGCAGCTCGGTGTACTGGACGAAGTAGGCGAGGGACGTGTCCTTGAGCAGCGTCACGAGCTGGCTCACGATGGCGGGGATCATCCGTCGCAGCGCCTGGGGCAGGATGACGTACGCCATGCCCTGCCAGTAGGTGAGCCCGACAGTCTGCGCCGCCTCGGACTGGCCGCGATCGAGGGACAGGATCCCGGCCCGGAAGATCTCGGCGAGGACAGAGGCGTTGTAGATCGCCAGCGCGACAGCGACGCTCCAGAAGAGGGGCAGGTCGTAGCCGAGGGATCGGAGCCCGAAGACGGCGAACAGCAGCAGGAGCAGGAGCGGGAAGCCTCGGAAGAACTCGACGACGGCGCCAGCGCCCCAGCGCACGGGCGCGCTGCGAGCCAGGCGGCCGAGCGCGAGCACGGCGCCGGCGGTGACCGCCATGGCCATCGCTGCGGCGGCGAGCTTGAGCGTGTTCAGCAGGCCGAGGCCGAGGAACTCGAGCGTCCCGGGGTCGAGCAGCGGGCTCCACTTGTCTCCCTCGAGCTCACCCTCGGCCTGGAAGCGTCGCACGATGACGGCGAGCACGGCGAGGAGCAGGGCTCCGGCGACGATCGAGGCGATCAGCGTGCGCCGGCGGCCACGCGGGCCGAGGGCGTCGGCGAGCAGCGGGGCGGTCATCGCTTGATCGCCACGCGGCGCTCGAGCCAGCCGATGGCGAAGCCGGAGGGGAGGGTGAGGATGAGGTAGGCGATCGCCGCCCCGGTGAAGACGGGGATGGCGGCGGCGCTGCGGATGGCCAGCGTCTGGGCCTGGCCGGTGAGCTCGACGATCGAGATCGTGTAGGCGATCGAGCTGTTCTTGATCAGCGCGATGAAGACGTTCCCGAGCGGTGCCACCACCGATCGAAGCGCCTGGGGGAGGACGACCTGGCCGAGGACCTGGCCGAAGGTGAGGCCGAGCGAGCGTGCGGCCTCTGCTTGGCCCGTAGCCACGGTGTTGATGCCTGACCGGATCGCCTCGGCGACGAACGCCCCGGTGTAGAGCGCGAGCACGATCACCGCGGAGGGGAAGCGTGGGAACTGGACCCCGGCGTTCGGCAGACCGAACCAGAAGAGGAAGAACAGCACCGTGAGCGGGCAGTTCCTGACGAGCTCGACGTAGGTCGCCCCGGCCCAGCGCAGCGGCGGGACCGGGCTCACCCGGAACGATGCGATCACCAGGCCGATGGCGAACGCGCCGAGCCACCCGTACAGCGTCAGGCTGACGGTCGTCCTGATCCCGTCGAGGAACAGGTCCAAGTTGTCGAGGACGACGTCCAGCGGAGGGCCTTCCGGTGCCGGGGTGCGAGCGGGGCCGGGGCGACATCGCCCCGGCCCCGGTCACACGGCGCTGACTAGTACCGGTCCACCTCGGGCGGCTCAGGCGTGCTCTCGGCCACCGTGCCGACGGTCGCCTCGTAGGCCTCGGCCCACTCGCCGCTCTCGAAGATCTCCTCGAGGGCGTCGTTGACGAAGTCGCGCATGGCCTGGTCCTCGAGGGGGACGCCGATGCCGTAGGGCTCCTCGGTGAAGGGGTTGTCGACGAGCTTGAACGAGTCGCCCTCGGCGTCGATCAGGCCGACGAGGATGACGTTGTCGGTGCTGACCGCGTCGACCCGACCGTTGGCCAGGTCGTCGGCGCACTTGGAGTACACGTCGTACTCGACGAGCTCGGCCTCAGGAGCCATCTCCCGCAGGTTCTCGATCGACGTCGAGCCCTGGACCGAGCACACCGTCTTGCCGGCGAGGTCCTCGACGCCGGTGATCGAGTCGTCGTCGGCGGCGACCATGATGTCCTGGCCGGCCACGTAGTACGGGCCGGCGAAGGCGATGAGCTCCTTGCGGGCATCGTTGATGGTGTACGTCGCCGCGACCATCTCGACGGTGCCATCGGTGATCGCCGTCTCGCGGATGGCGGAGGGCGTCTCGACGAACTCGATCGAGATGTCCTCGCCCGATGCCTCGCTGAGCTTGTCGACGATCAGCTTGGCGATCTCGACGTCGAAGCCGACGGGCTCGCCACCGGCGGTGGGGTCGACCTGGCCGAAGAGCGGCTGGTCGAACTTCGTGCCGATCGTGATCGAGCCGGCCTCGACGATGGCGCTGAGCGTCTCGCTCTCCTCGATGAGAGCAGCACCGTCGCCTGAGGCCATGTCGTCGCCTTCGGCGTCGTCCTCCTCGGCGTCGTCGGTGGTGTCCTCGGTCGTCTCCTCGGTGGTGTCCTCCGTGGCGACGTCACCGTCGTCGTCGTCACCGCAACCTGCAGCCACGAGGGCGAGGAGGGTGAGCAGGGTGACGAGCCACCAGCTGCGGTTGCGCTTCATGTGGTTCTCACTTTCGTGTTGTGTGTGGGGATCAATGGGACAGGATCTTCGAGAGGAAGTCCTGTGCCCGGTCGGAGGAGGGGCTGGAGAAGAACTGCTCGGGCGGTGCGACCTCGACGATGCGGCCCTCGTCCATGAAGACGACGCGCTGCGCCGCCGAACGAGCGAAGCCCATCTCGTGGGTGACGACGACCATCGTCATCCCCTCGGCGGCGAGCTCGACCATGACGTCGAGCACCTCCTTGATCATCTCGGGATCGAGGGCGGAGGTCGGCTCGTCGAAGAGCATGACCTTCGGGTCCATCGCCAGCGCACGGGCGATCGCCGCGCGCTGCTGCTGGCCCCCGGAGAGCTCGGCGGGGTCGCGGGATGCCTTGTCGGCGATGCCGACCCGTTCGAGCAGCTCCATCGCCTGCGCCTTGGCGTCGGCCTTGGGCCGCTTCCTGGCCTTGATCGGACCGAGCGTGACGTTGTCGAGGATCGACTTGTGGGCGAAGAGGTTGAATGACTGGAACACCATGCCGACGTCGGCGCGCAGCGCAGCGAGCGCCTTCCCCTCGGCAGGCAGCGGCCGGCCGTCGATGCGGATCTCGCCGCCCTGGATCGGCTCCAGGCGGTTGATGGTGCGACAGAGGGTGGACTTGCCCGAACCCGAGGGTCCGATCACGACGACGACCTCGCCAGCGGCGACCTGCAGGTCGATGTCCTGCAGCACGTGCAGGTCACCGAACCACTTGTCGACGTGCTCGAGCTCGACGAGCGCAGTGGTGCCGGTGCTCTCCGCGGTGCGCGCCTCTTCCAAGACGACGAAACCTACTGTCTGTGGCCGGCCTGCGCCCGGATGGGTCCGTGGCGCGCCGCCGAGCTAGAGCAGGCGCCTGATCCTGTCGACGGCTCCGATCGCGAACCGCACCGGCAGCGTGGCGACCTTCCACTGGAGCGCGACCAACCTCACGAGCGGGTTCGTCGTCGTGCCGTCCTCCGGGTGCGGTGCCGGCTGGGTGGGGGCGGGGGTCGAGGCGACGTCGGTGGACCCGGCCACGACCTGCGCGGCGAGCGCCTGCTTCGTCGCGCTCGGTGCGTCGGCGGCTGTCGCAGATCGGGATGGAGCGGGTGCAGGTGCAGGTGCCGCGGACGCCGACGACGCAGGAGTCGTGGCCCGCTTGCGGGCGGCGACCTCCTTTGCCTTGGCGACGAAGTCGTCGGGGTCGGGCTTGTCCTGCTCCTCCTCGGGGTGGTGGCCGGGGAGGTTGTCCTCGGGCACTGGCTCGCCGGGGAGGGAAGCGTCGCCGCTGAGGCGGAGCTCGGAGGGCTGGGGGGTGGCCATGGCGTGGCGGCTACCCGCCTGTGCGACCCCGGAAACCGCCGCGCCTCAGCTCGTGGGGGAGCTCTCCTCGGTGCCGTCCTCGCTCGGACCGGCCTCGCTCGTGGTGCTGTCCCGACGGTGGAGCTGGACGTAGGCCATCTGCAGCTGGGTGAGGCCGGTGCGCAGCGCCTCGGCGTCGTCGCCGAGGCGATCGCCGACTGCATCGAGGAGCGCCTTGACCGCGTCGATCGCAAGGCGGCCGTCGTCGAGGTGGGGCGGATCCTCGTTCAGGTGGATGGCGGCGAGCTGGAAGAGCCCCACGACGTGGTTGGCGACCACGACCGCAGCCGGTGCCGCGGCGAGCTCGGCCGTCATCGCCGCGGCCTCCGCCTCCAGCTGGGCTCGACCCTCGGGGGAGAGGTCGTCGCGGCCTGCTGCGTCGTCGTCGGTGACGCTGGCGTCGACCCCGCGAGGTGCCTCGCCGCCGGGTCGCTCGACCGGGTGCTCTCCGCCAGGTGTCCAGAAGCTGCTCACCCGTGTAACGTAACCGCCACAACCAGCAGGGAAGTGGGCCCGTAGGCACGCGAGCGCAAGCTCGTGTCGGGGCCCCACCTGGCCACCGCACCGGTCAGCCGGTTCGTGCGCCAGGTTCGTCACCCACGACGAGGGCTCCGGCCGTCGCCGTCCGGGCAGCCCACTCCCCGTTCGTCCGACGCCTTCCGCCGACCCCGGCGAGGGCTCGTCCCCGACAGGAGTGATGCCCGATAGCTGCACCCCCCACCTCCGAGCCTCGCATCAACGACCGGATCCGGGCCCGTGAGGTCCGACTCGTGTCCGACGAAGGCGAGCAGCTGGGCATCAAGCCCCTGCCCGAGGCGCTGAGCATCGCCCGTGGTCTCGACCTCGACCTCGTCGAGGTCGCGCCGCAGGCCGAACCTCCCGTCTGCCGCATCATGGACTACGGGAAGTTCAAGTACGAGGCCGGCCAGAAGGCGAAGGAGTCCCGCCGCAAGACGACCCAGATCTCCATCAAGGAGATGAAGTACCGGGTCAAGATCGGCAAGGGCGACTTCGACACCAAGACCCGCAAGGTCGAGGAGTTCCTCGATGAGGGCCACAAGGTGAAGATCACGATCATGTTCCGTGGCCGAGAGGTCGCGCACCCCGAGCTCGGGATGAAGATCCTCGAGAACGTGGCGGCCCACAACGCCGACATGGCCAAGGTGGAGGCAGCGCCCAAGCTCGACGGCAGGAACATGGTGATGGTCCTCGCGCCCGACAAGCGGGTGCAGGCAGATGCCGCTCGCCGCAAGGCGCTCGAGGCGGAGGATGCCAAGGCTGCAGCCGCAGGCGCAGGCGAGGGCACCGCACCACCGCAGGACCAGAGCTCGGTCGCACCGACCCCCGAGCAGCAACCGCCCACCGCCCCGGTGGGGGAGGAGAACGAGTAGCGATGCCCAAGATGAAGTCGCACCGAGGCGCTGCCAAGCGCTTCAAGGTGACGAGCACCGGCAAGATCATGCGCCGCAAGGCCGGCATGAACCACATCCTCGAGAAGAAGCCCTCGAAGGTCACCCGCCGCCTCAACCGTGAGGCCCAGGTCAGCGGTGCCGACGAGATGCAGGCGCGCAAGCTCCTCGGTCGCTGAGCGACCTCTTCCACCTCCACCCCCGAGAAAGGAGCTCCCCATGGCAAGGGTGAAGCGCGCCGTCCACGGCAAGAAGCACCGCAAGGCAATCCTCGAGCAGGCACAGGGCTACTACGGCAACAAGAGCCGCTCGTACAAGGCCGCCAACGAGCAGGTCATGCACTCGCTCAACTACGCGTACCGGGACCGCCGGGCACGCAAGGGCGACTTCCGCAAGCTCTGGATCCAGCGGATCAACGCAGCGGCCCGCCAGGAGGGCATGAGCTACAGCCGGTTCATCAACGGGCTGCACAACGCTGGGGTCGAGGTCGACCGAAAGGTGCTCGCCGACCTCGCTGTCACCGACCCCGCCGCGTTCGCCGCACTGGTGAAGGTCGCCGGGGCCTCGACCGCCCGGGCCTCCTAGCGATCTGGTGGCCGGGACGGGCGCGCTCGGCGCCCGCCACCAGCGCGTCGAGCGCCTGCGACGGCTCGTCCGGCGCAGCAGCGTCCGTGCTTCGGAGCGGGCCTTCGTCCTCGAGGGGGCGAAGCTCCTCTCCGAAGCGATCGACGCCGGCATCACGCTCGAGGCCGTCTACGTCGACCACGGCGCGACCGGCCTCGGCGAGCTGCTCGAGCGCGCCCTCGCGGCGGGCGGGCGTGTCCACGCCCTGCAGCCCGGCGTCCTCGAGCGAGTGGCGGGGACCGTCACCCCGCAGCCGGTGATCGCCGTCGCACCGTGGCTCGACGTCTCCCTCGATGACGTGATCGGAGCCGATCTCGTCGTGGTGTGCGTCGACGTCCGCGACCCCGGCAACGCCGGCACGGTGCTGCGCTCGGCGGAGGCAGCGGGCGCAGGCGCGGTCGTGTTCTGCGATGGATCGGTCGACGTCTTCAACCCGAAGACGGTCCGGGCATCGGCTGGGTCGCTGTTCCACGTGCCGGTCGTGGCATCGGGACCGCCCGACGAGGTGCTCGACCGGCTCGGGACGGCGGGCTTCCGTCGACTCGGCACGGTGGCGCGCGGTGGCACCGCCTACGACCAGGCGGACCTGTCGGGACGCATCGCCGTCGTGCTCGGCAACGAGGCGCACGGCTTGCCCGAGCTCCTCGCCGACCGCCTCGATGCCGGCCTGACCATCCCCATGGCGGGGCGGTCGGAGTCGCTCAACGTCGGCATGGCGGCAGCCATCGTGTGCTTCGAGGCGCTCCGCCAGCGGCGTGCGACCGGGGTCGCGTCATGAACCTCAGGATCGACGAGCTGCCCTCGGCGACCCTCGTGGTCGACGCAGACAGGGTCGTGCGCGCTGCCAACGAGCTGGCCGGCGCCCTGTTGCGATGCCCGGCGCCAGCGCTCGTCGGTCGGTCCCTGACCGAGCTGATCGCGCCGAGCGCCGTCGGCATCGAGCTCCCGTCGTGGGCTGACCGGTGGCACGCCTCGACGGTGCTGCGCTCGGTGGTCCGCCTGCCCGAGCACGATGTCACCCTGCACGACGCCGACGGGGGCATCGTGCGCTGCCGGGCAGCCGGGCGCTACCGGCGCGACCTCGACGGCACGCTCACCGGCGCCGTGATCTCCCTGCGCCCGGTCGAGCCGAGGGGGGGCACGGAGCTGTCGGCGATCGAGGTCGTCTCCACTGTCAGCCACGAGCTGCGCTCACCCTTGACCTCGGTCAAGGGCTACACGTCGCTGCTCTTGAACCGCTGGGACCGGATCCCCGACGACCAGAAGCGCGAGATGCTGGTCCAGGTCCACCACGACGCTGACCGTGTCACCCGCCTCGTCACCGAGCTGCTCGACATCTCCCGTCTCGAGACGGGGCGGCTCCACCTCCGGCGCCAGCTCGTCGACCTGTCCGACGTGGCGACGCGCGTCGTCGCCAAGGTCGGCCTGGAGTACGAAGCCCTCGGTTGCTCGATCGACATCGGCGTCGACGTGCCGCGGGTCTACGCCGACCCCGACAAGGTCGAGCAGGTCCTGACCAACCTCGTCGAGAACGCAGCGAAGTACGCAGCCCCGACCGGTCTCGTCATCACCGGGTCGCTCGAGGGGGGCGTCGTGGCCATCGCCGTGCAGGATCGAGGCGAGGGCATCCCTCCTTCGGATCTCCCCCGGGTGTTCACCAAGTTCTTCCGGCGTGACCTGGGCAAGCCGACGGGCACCGGACTCGGCCTCTGGATAAGTCGGGGCCTCGTCGAGGCCCACGGTGGGAGGCTCACTGCCACGAGCACCATGGGCCAGGGCAGCACCTTCCGCTTCACCCTCCCGACCGACGCGTTCGACAAGCTGCTGGAGCACCACCCGTGATCGACGACATCCCCGCCCTCCTCGACGACGCCCGACGCCGGATCGAGGCGGCGGCAGACCTCGAGGAGCTCCGCTCCGTCGGAGCCGACGTGGTCGGCAAGCGCTCGGCGCTGTCATCGGCGAAGGCCGGGCTCGGCAGCCTCGATCCTGATGCCCGACGCGAGGCCGGGCGGGCGCTGAACGAGGTGCGCCAGGCGATCGAGGGGGCGATCGGGGAGCGCCAGGCCGCTCTCGAGGCTGCGGCTCGAGCGACCCGGCTCGAGGCGGAGCGGCTCGACCTCACCGAGGTCGTGGCGACCCGTCGGCGCGGCCACCTCCACCTCGTCACCCAGGCCCGCGACCGCCTGGAGGACGTGTTCATCGGCATGGGCTTCACCGTCGCCGACGGTCCCGAGGCGGAGACCGACTGGTACAACTTCGGTGCGCTCAACTTCCCGCCGGGACACCCGGCCCGCAACATGTACGACACGCTCTACCTCGAGGTCGGCGAGCCGGAGACCGTCGTGCTGCGCACGCACACCTCACCGACGCAGATCCGGGTGATGGAGGCGGGCGAGCCGCCGATCTACTCGGTCATGCCCGGTCGCTGCTACCGCCAGGACACCGCAGACGCGAGCCACCTGCCGAACTTCCACCAGATCGAAGGTCTCGTCGTCGATCGCGGCATCACCTTCGGCGACCTCGCCGGCACGCTCGACTCGTTCACCAGCGCCTACTTCGGGCCGGGGATCACCACGAGGCTGCGCCCGTCGTACTTCCCCTTCACCGAGCCCTCCGCCGAGTTCGACATCACGTGCGTGTTCTGTGGGGGAGACGGCTGCCGCTCGTGCGGCCGCACCGGCTGGCTGGAGCTCGGCGGCTGCGGCATGGTGCACCCGAACGTGTTCGCATCCGTGGGCTACGACCCGGAGGTGTGGTCGGGCTTCGCCTTCGGCTTCGGGATCGACCGCATGACCGCCCAGCGCTCCGGCATCGCCGACCTGCGCGACCTCGTGACCAACGACATCCGCTTCCTGGAGCAGTTCTGATGCGCGTCCCGCTGTCCTGGCTCTGCGACTTCGCGCCGCTCGACCTCCCCGTGGACGAGCTCGTCGCGACCCTGAACGACCTCGGCCTCGCCGTCGAGTCCGTCGACCGGGTGGGCGAGGGCCTCGACGGCGTCGTCGTCGCCCAGGTGCTCGAGATCGACGCCATCCCCGGAGCAGACAAGATCCGGCGGGTGATGGTCGACGCAGGTGGCGACGAGGCGGTCCAGGTCGTGTGCGGCGCGTGGAACTTCGCCGTGGGCGACCTCGTCCCCCTCGCCACCGTGGGTTCCGTCTTGCCCGGCGACTTCGCCATCGGCGCCCGCAAGATGAAGGGCGTCGCCTCCCACGGGATGCTCTGCGCGCCCGACGAGCTCGGCCTGCCGGGTGCCCACGACGGCATCCTCGTCCTACCCGAGGGCCTCGCGCCGGGGACCCCGTTCGCCACGGCGATGGGCATCACCGCAGACGTCGTCGTCGAGCTCGAGATCAACCCGAACCGCCCGGACGCCATGTCGGTCGTCGGCATCGCACGCGACCTCGCAGCTCGCCTCGGCCTCGACTTCGCCATCCCAGAGCCCGCAGTCGGCGACGGGGGCGGCGGCGCATCGTCGGCCGCCGTCACCATCGAGGCGCCCGAGCGCTGCGGCCGGTTCATCGGCGCCACCATCGGCGGGATCTCGGTCGGTCCTTCGCCGGCATGGATCGCCAACCGGTTGACGCTCGCCGGGATGAGGCCGATCAACAACGTCGTCGACGCATCGAACTACGTGATGCTGGAGCTGGGCACCCCCAACCACGCCTACGACCTCGCCCAGCTGCCGGGTCGGGGACTCGTGGTGCGTCGAGCGGAGGATGGTGAGGCGATCGTCACCCTCGACGACGTCGAGCGCACGCTCACGTCGGAGGACCTGCTCATCTGCGATGCCGAGCGCCAGCCTGTCGGCATCGCCGGCATCATGGGCGGCGCGAGCTCGGAGATCAGCGACGCGACGACGGAGGTGCTCCTCGAGGCGGCGTGGTTCCTCCCGATCGCCATCTCCCGGTCCTCCCGACGGCTCAAGCTGCGCACCGAGGCGTCGGCGCGCTTCGAGAAGGGCGTCGATCCCGCCATCCTCGATGTGGCGGTGCGCCGCTTCTGCGAGCTCCTCGGGGTCGAGCCCGCCGCACCGATCACCGACGAGCGGGGTGAGCTGCCCATCGCACCCACGGTGCGCGTCCGGCGAGCGCGCGTCAACGACGTGCTCGGCACCGAGCTCGCCGACGACGACATCGTCGGGCTCCTCGACCCGATCGGGTTCACGACCGCGGTGGTCGCCCCGGGCCAGCTCGACGTGGGCATCCCCTCGTGGCGGCCTGACAGCGAGATCGAGATCGACGTCATCGAAGAGGTCGCACGCCTCTACGGCTACAGCGCCATCCCGCGCACCATCCCCACCTCGTCGCTGACCGGGGGGCTCACGCCGTACCAGCGCGATCGGCGCCTCGTCCGCCAGCTGCTCGCCGGGCTCGGATCCTCTGAGGCGTGGAGCACCACGTTCCTCTCGTCGGAATCGATCGCGCGGTGTGGTCTCGAACCGTCCTCGGCGGTGGTGGTCACGAACCCGCT
Organism: Acidimicrobiales bacterium; assembly: GCA_038255685.1. GTDB lineage: Bacteria > Actinomycetota > Acidimicrobiia > Acidimicrobiales > CADCSY01 > CADCSY01. The sequence goes on from JBBSLC010000011.1 coordinate 19,182, forward strand.
GGTCGCCGACGAGTCGCTCCTCCGGCCCTCGCTCCTGCCCGGCCTCGTTGCTGCGCTGGCCTACAACGGTGCGCGCCGCCAGCCTGGCGTGCACCTCTTCGAGATCGGCAAGGTGTTCCGGGCTCCAGCACCTGGCGCCCCCCTGCCCGTCGAGTGGGAGGCGGTCGCCGTCGCCATGGCGGGCTGCGACGCCACCGAGGCTCGCTCGGCATGGGAGGTGCTCGCAGAGGGCCTGCTCCTGGACGACGTGCACCTCGAAGCGGGAGAAGCGCCTGGTTTGCATCCGACCCGTACGGCGCGGATCCTCGTCGGCGGCGTGCTCATGGGCCACCTCGGCGAGGTCGACCCCGACGTGCTCCGCCTCCACGGGATCGAGGAGCGGGTGGCGTGGCTCGAGCTGGATCTCGAGGCGCTGCTCGGCGCGCCGCACGGCGCGGGGCTCTACCGTCCGATCTCGAAGTTCCCGTCGAGCGACATCGACCTCGCGTTCGAGGTGGACGATGCCGTCCCCGCCGGGACGGTGGCGTCGACGCTCCGACAGGGTGACGACCTCGTGGTCGACGTCGTGCTCTTCGACGTCTACCGAGGCGAGCAGGTCAGGTCCGGTCGGCGGAGCATTGCGTTCACCGTCCGCCTGCAGGCAGCCGACCGCACGCTGACCGATGACGACGTGGCTGCCGTGCGCAGGCGCCTCATCGATGGGGTCGAGTCGGCGCACGGGGCTGCCCTCAGAGGGTGACCCCGTGCGCCTCGGCGCCGCTCAGCCCTCTGCGTCCGCCTCGGCCTCGGGTGCCTCCTCGGTGTCGACGTCCACGTCGGGGGCGTTCACGTCGACGTCGACCTCCGGGATCTGCAGGTCCCCGTCGCTGTCGACATCAGCGCTCCCGCCGAGGGCGAAGAAGGCGATGACCGCCAAGGCGACGAGGACGAGCACGACGAGCAGCCACTTCGCACCGCCGCCCCTGCGCTCCACCTCGACCACTCGTTCCCGCTCTGCCATCGTGACCTCCCAGTCGACATCGAGCTCCGCCCCTAGCCAGCGGGAGCGTCGACGAAACCGGTTTGCATGGTCATGCAACACTGCGTATGATGACGCGGTGGCCAAGGTCGGGATCATCGGGGCGTCCGGGTACGCAGGCGCGGAGCTGCTCCGGCTCTGTGCGGCGCACCCCGAGCTCGAGGTGGCCTGGGCGACGGGTGACAGCCAAGCCGGCCGACCTGTCGCCTCGCTCTACCCCAACCTCGCCGGCGCCGTGGCCGACATGCACTTCGAGCACTTCGAGCCGGGGCTGGCGGACGGCCTCGACCTGGTCTTCCTCGCCCTGCCGCACGGTGCGAGCCAGGCGCTCGTCCCGGACCTCGTGGCTCGTGCGGGCGCCGTGGTCGACCTCGCCGCCGACTTCCGCCTGCACGATCCGGCGCTCTACCCGCAGTGGTACGGCGAGGAGCACACGGCGCCCGAGCTGCTCGGTTCCTTTGCCTACGGCTTGCCCGAGCTGTTCCGCGAGAGCCTCGTCGGCGCGACCGCCGTGGCGGTGCCAGGGTGCTACCCGACCGCCGCCGCCCTCGCCCTCGCACCCTTCGTCCGCAACAGGCTCGTCCACCCCTTCGGGATCATCGTCGATGCTGCAAGTGGGGTCTCGGGAGCGGGTCGGCCGCCGAAGGACACGACCACCTTCGGGGCCGTGGACGGCAGCTTCTCGGCCTACGGGCTGCTCGACCACCGGCACACTCCGGAGATCGAGCAGGCGATCGGTGCTTCGGTGCTGTTCACCCCCCACCTCGCCCCGATGAGCCGCGGCATCCTCGCCACCTGCTACGCGCGACCGACCGGTGACCTCGACACCGCCACCGCCCTCGAGGTCCTGCGGGACGCCTACGCAGGTGAGCGCTTCGTGATCGTGATCGACGGCTCACCCGCGACCAAGGCGACCACCGGCTCGAACTGTGCCCAGCTGACCGTGCGGGTCGACCCGCGGACCGGGTGGCTCGTGGCGATCGCCGCCATCGACAACCTGGTCAAGGGTGCCGCCGGCCAGGCCGTGCAGTGCGCCAACCTCGCCCTCGGCCTCGACGAGGGCATGGGCCTACCCCTGGCCGGCCTGCTGCCATGAGGGAGGACCGGCCGTGAGCGTGACGGCACCGCAGGGGTTCCTCGCCGCGGGCCACGCCTGTGGGATCAAGGCGTCCGGCGATCCTGACCTCGCGGTCGTCGCCACCGCCACCGCTCGACCCGTCTCGGCTGCCGCTGTCTTCACCTCGAACAAGGCCACCGCAGCGCCGGTCGTCGTCAGCCGATCCCACCTCAGCGCGACGAGTGGCCTTGCCGCCGCTGTGGTGCTGAGCAGCGGGAACGCGAACGCTGCGACCGGTGGTGCCGGCGAAGCCGATGCCGCTCGTATGTGCGCGCTCGTCGCCTCGGGGCTCGGGTGCAGGACCGAGGACGTGCTGGTCTGCTCGACCGGGCTCATCGGGATCCCGCTCCCCATGGATCGCCTCGAGGAGGGCATCCCGGCCGCGATGCAGGTCCTCCGGGCCGATGGCGGTCCGCAGGCGGCCCAGGCGATCTTGACCACGGACACCGCTCGCAAGGAGGTCGCCATCAGGGGCGACGGCTTCGTCGTCGGTGGCATGGCCAAGGGCGCAGCGATGCTGGCGCCCAACATGGCGACGATGCTCGCCGTCCTCACGACCGACGCGGCAGCCAGCCCTCGCCAGCTGCAGGAAGCCCTGACCGACGGCGTCGCCTCATCCTTCAACGCCCTCTCCACCGACGGCTGCACCTCGACCAACGACACCGTCCTGATCCTTGCGAGCGGCGTCGCCGGCGAGGTCGATCCTGCTGAGCTGCACGCTGCGATCGCCGATGCGTGCGCCGACCTCGCCCGCCAGATGGCGGGCGATGCCGAGGGCGCGACCAAGGTCGTGACGGTGCGGGTGGTCGGCGCCACGAGCGCCGTCGAGGCCGAGCGCGGCGCCCGCAAGGTCGCCGACAGCGCCCTGTGCAAGTGCTCCTGGTACGGCGAAGACGCCTACTGGGGCCGCATCGTGAGCGAGCTCGGCTCGTCGGGGATCGCCTTCGATCCGGCAAAGGTGGCGGTCTCCTACGGCGGCATCACGGTGTGCCGAGACGGGGTCGCCGCCATGCACGACGTCAGTGCCCTGCAGCGGGTCATGGCTGCTCGTGAGATCACCATCGTCGCCGACCTCGGCTTGGGGTCGGGCGAGGGCGTCATCCTGACCAACGACCTCACCCACGCGTACGTCGACGAGAACATGGGCACGTCGTGACCGCCCTCGTCGCTGATGACCTGGCTCCCGCCCTGAAGGCCGAGGTCCTGCTCGAGGCGCTGCCCTACATCCACCGCTTCGGTGGACGGGTGGTCGTCGTGAAGTACGGCGGCAACGCCATGGGCAGCGACGGGGGCTCGCTGGCCGACTTCGCCGGGGACATCGCACTGCTCGTCGCGGTCGGCATCCGGGTCGTGGTCGTCCACGGCGGCGGTCCGCAGATCGGCGCGCTGCTGGCTCGCCTCGGCAAGGAGACGACGTTCGTCGACGGGCTCCGGGTCACCGATGCGGAGACGCTCGACATCGCCAGGATGGTGCTCGTCGGCTCAGTGAACCGTGAGCTCGTCGGGGCGCTCAACGTCGCCGGCGCGAAGGCTGTCGGCCTCTCCGGTGAGGACGCCCGCACCATCACGGCATCGCCCCGTGCGCCCGAGCTCGGCTTCGTGGGTGACATCGCCTCCGTCGACCCCACGCTGCTCGAGCAGCTGCTCGCCGACGGCATCGTCCCCGTCGTCGCCACGATCGGGGTCGACGCGACGGGTCAGGCGTACAACATCAACGCTGACACCGCAGCCGGTGCTGTCGCCACGGCCCTACGCGCCGAGAAGCTCGTCTACCTCACCGATGTGGAGGGCGTCCGGCGTGACGCCACCGACCCGGCCACCCTTGCCTCGGTGCTGGCCGTGGACGAGCTCGACCAGCTGGTCCGGACCGGGGCCGTGAACGCGGGGATGATCCCGAAGGCGACCTCGTGCAGCGAGGCGGTGCGAGGCGGCGTCGGTCAGGCGCACGTGCTCGACGGCCGGATCCCCCACGTCCTGCTGCTCGAGATCTTCACCCGCGCCGGCATCGGGACCATGGTCACCGCTGCAGGGGCGACGCCGTGAGCGCGCACCTCGACGCAGTCGGCGGCGTTGCCGGGGAGCGGTGCCCGTTCATGCCGACCTACGGCGCCCCCGCGGTGCAGTTCGTGCGGGGCGAGGGCTCGTGGCTGTGGGACAGCCACGGGAAGCGCTACCTCGACCTCCTCTCCGGGCTGGCCGTCACGTCGCTCGGCCATGCCCACCCAGCGGTCGCGACGGCCCTGTACGAGCAGGCACAGACCCTGCTCCACGTCTCCAACCTCTTCGCCACCGATGTCGCCCCCGGTGTCGCCCGGACGCTCGACCGGCTGATCGGTGGCGGCGGCCAGGTCTTCTTCGCCAACTCCGGTGCCGAGGCGAACGAGTGCGCGCTCAAGCTCGCCCGCCGCTTCGGTGGTCGTGGCCGCCACGTCGTCGTGAGCGCCTTCGGCTCGTTCCACGGCCGGACCCTCGCCACGCTCCACGCCACCGGCCAGCCTGCGAAGCACGAGGCGTTCCAGCCGCTGCCCGAGGGGTTCCGGCACGTCGCCTGGGACGACCTCGACGCGCTCGACGCCGCCCTCGACCCGACCGTGGCTGCCGTCCTGCTCGAGGTGGTCCAGGGCGAGGGTGGGGTCCAACCGGCCTCACGGGCGTTCCTCGAGGGCGCACGCCGGCTCTGCGACGAGCGCGGCGCGCTGCTCATGGTCGACGAGGTCCAGACAGGGCTCGGTCGCACCGGGCGCTGGTTCGCCTTCCAGCACATGGGCATCGAGCCCGACGTCGTCACCATGGCGAAGGCGCTCGGCAACGGCGTCCCGATCGGGGCGTGCTGGGCGAAGGCGGAGGTGGCCGCCGCCTTCGAGCCCGGCGACCACGCCACGACCTTCGGCGGCCAGCCGCTGGCTGCTGCCGCCGCCCGAGCGGTCCTTGAGGTCATGGAGTCCGAAGACGTCCCCGCACGGGCGACCCGCGCCGGCGCGCGGCTCACCGCAGCGCTCGAGGTGCTCCCTGCGGTGCAGGCGGTGCGCGGCCTCGGCTTGCTGCTGGCGGCAGAGCTGGCCGATGGCGACGCCAAGGCGGTCGCCGCTGCCGCCCTCGACGCCGGCCTCGTCGTCAACGCCGTCAGCCCGACGGCGATCCGCCTCGCACCGTCGCTCCTCATCACCGACGACGAGCTCGACCACGCCATCACCACGCTCACCGAGGTGCTGACATGAGCGAGCGCAGCGAGCGTGGCCCGAGCGGCCCGGCCGTAGGCCAGGAGCGGACGACATGAGCGAGCGCACCCGGAGCTTCCTCGAGATCGACGACCTCTCACGCGAGGAGCTCGTCGCCGTGCTCGACGCGTCGGAGCGGCAGGACCCGCCGCAGGTGCTCGCCGGCTGCGGTGTCGCCCTCGTCTTCGAGAAGCCCTCGAACCGGACGCGCAACGCCACCGAGATGGCCGTCGTCCAGCTCGGCGGGCACCCCATCGCCATCCGCTCCGAAGAGGTCGGGATCGACGTGCGGGAGACGGCCGAGGACGTGGGTCGGACCCTTGCCTGCTACCACGCCGCCATCGGTGCCCGGGTCTTCGAGCACGCCAAGCTCACCCGCATGGCGGCCTCCGTCGACGTGCCCGTCGTCAACCTCCTCTCCGACGACGCCCACCCGATGCAGGCGCTCGCCGATCTGCTCACCCTCCGACAGCACTTCGGGGCGCTCGAGGGACGCTCGCTCGCATGGATCGGTGACTACACGAACGTGGCGCGGTCGCTCGCCGTCGGCGCAGCGATGAGCGGCATGTCGGTGCGCATCGCCGCACCGCATGGCTACGGACCAGCGCCCCACGAGGTGGATCGCCTCGCCGAGCTCGGAGCGCAGCCGCTGGTGACGACCCGTCCGTCCGAGGCGGTGGCGGGTGCCGATGCCGTCGTCACCGACGTGTGGATCTCGATGGGGGAGGAGGACGAGGCGATCGCTCGTCGCCAGGCCTTCGAGGGCTTCACCGTGGATGCCGCCCTGATGGCGGGCGCAGCGCCGGATGGTGTCTTCCTCCACTGCCTGCCTGCGCACCGTGGCGAGGAGGTGGCGGCCGACGTGGTGGACGGAGCGCAGAGCCTGGTGTGGCAGGAGGCCGCCAACCGGATGCACGTCGCTCGCGGCCTGCTCCTGTGGCTCTTCGAGGAGCGCGCATGAACGAGCGAGAGGCATGAGCGAGGCGGCGAGGCCGTCGAAGGCCCAGCGCCAGCACCGCATCGGCTTGCTCCTCGCCGAGCACGCCGTCACCAGCCAGAGCCAGCTCGTCGAGCTGCTCGAGGCCGAGGGCCTGGTGGCGACCCAGGCGACCGTGTCGCGGGACCTCGACGAGGTCGGTGCGCTGAAGGTCCGGGTGGCAGGCGGCGAGACGGTCTACGCCATCCCCGAGCTGCCGCACGAGCGAGTCGTCCCGAGCGACCACCTGCGTCGCATGCTGGCCGACTGGGTCGTCGAGGTCACGTCGTCGGCCAACCTGGTGATCCTCCGAACACCACCGGGGTCGGCGCACGTCGTCGCATCCGCCCTCGACCGATCCGGCATCGCCGACGTGCTCGGCACCGTCGCCGGTGACGACACCATGATCGTCGTCGTCGACGCCGACACCGGCGGCGCTGCGGTCGCCGCCCGCCTGCGAGAGCTCGCAGGTCTCCCACCCCTCACCCTTCCTCGAACCTCCCGAAAGAGCTGATCGACCATGGCCAAGCGCGTCGTCCTCGCCTACAGCGGAGGGCTTGACACCTCCGTCGCCGTCAAGTGGCTCCAGGAGGAGATGGGGGTCGAGGTGATCTGCGTCGCTGCCAACGTCGGCCAGGGTGGGGACTGGGACGCCATCAAGGAGCGGGCGCTCGCCACCGGCGCGGTCGAGGCGGTCGTGGTCGACTGCCAGGAGGAGTTCGCCACCGACTTCGCGATGCCCGCCCTCAAGGCGAACGCCAAGTACGAGGGCAAGTACCCGCTCGTCTCGGCCCTCTCCCGGCCGGTGATCGTGAAGCACCTCGTGGCCTCGGCTCGCTACTTCGGCGCCGACGCCGTGGCCCACGGCTGCACCGGCAAGGGCAACGACCAGGTCCGCTTCGAGGTCGGCATCCGAGCCCTCGCCCCCGACCTCGAGATCCTCGCACCCGTCCGCCACTGGGGACTCACCCGGGAGGACGCCATCGAGTACGCGGCCCGCCACGAGATCCCGATCTCGGCGACGAAGGAGAAGCTCTACTCCATCGACGACAACCTCTGGGGTCGGGCGATCGAGTGCGGCGAGATGGAGGACCCCTGGGCCACGCCGCCCGACGGCGTCTGGGACATGACGAAGGTGACCGCAGACGAGCCGCGCGACGTCGTTCTCGGCTTCGAGCAGGGCGTGCCCGTGATGGTCGACGGCTCGCCCCTCTCGCCGGCGAAGGTCATCAAGCGCATGAACGAGCTCGTCGGGGCCTACGGCTTCGGTCGCCTCGACATGGTCGAGAACCGGCGCGTCGGCATCAAGAGCCGGGAGACCTACGAGGCACCCGGTGCGCTGGCCCTCCTCATCGCCCACAGCGACCTCGAGGACCTCACCCTCGAGCGCGACCTCCACCACGAGAAGGCGCGCCTGGAGCCGCGCTGGTCCGAGCTCGTCTACGACGGCATGTGGTTCTCACCCCTCAAGTCGGCGATCGACGCGTTCATCGAGGAGAGCCAGCGCTTCGTCACCGGCGAGGTCCGCCTGCGCCTCGAGCCCGGTCGCTGCTACGTCACCGGTCGGCGCAGCGACTGGAGCCTGTACGACTACGGCCTCGCCACCTACGACGCAGCGGACACCTTCGACCACGAGCAGGCGGGCGGGTTCGTCAAGCTGTGGGGCCTCGGCATCGAGACCTGGTCGAGCCGCCAGGGCGGTCCGGCCGACTTCACCACCCCGTCGTGACGCTCTGGTCCGGGCGCTTCGAGGGAGGGCCGGCCGCCGCCCTCCTCGCCTTCACCTCCAGCCTCGACGTCGACCGCCGGATGGCGGGCGACGACATCACCGGCTCCCGTGCCCACGTCCGTGGCCTGGCTCGCGTCGGCCTGCTGACCGACGACGAGGCATCGTCGGTGCTCGCCGCGCTCGACCAGGTCGAGGCCGAGCTGGCGAGCGAGGCGTTCGCCTTCCAACCGGGCGACGAGGACATCCACACCGCCGTCGAGCGCCGGGTGACCGAGATCGCCGGACCGGCAGGGGCCAAGCTCCACACCGGTCGGAGCCGCAACGACCAGGTGGCGACCGACCTCCGCCTGTGGTGCAAGCGGGAGCTGCTCGTCGTGGTGGAGGGCACGCTCGCCTTCCAGCACGTGCTGGTCGACCGGGCGCTCGAGGTGGGCGATGCCTACCTCCCCGGCTACACCCACCTCCAGCGGGCGCAGCCGGTGCTGCTCGCCCACCACCTCTTGGCCCACGGCTGGGCGCTCGCCCGCGACGTCGACCGCCTGTTCGACGCCCGCCGACGGCTCGACGTGTCGCCCCTCGGCGCCGGCGCCCTCGCCGGCTCGTCGCTCCCCCTCGACCCCGACGGCGTCGCCGCCGACCTCGGCTTCGCAGGCCGGTTCGAGAACAGCCTCGACGCAGTCTCCGACCGGGACTTCGTCGCCGAGTCGCTCTTCGCGCTCGCCCTGCTCGGCGTCCACCTCTCGCGCATCGGTGAGGAGGTCATCCTCTGGTCGAGCGACGAGGTCGGCTTCCTCGGCCTCGACGAGGCCTGGTCGACCGGGTCCTCGATGCTCCCGCAGAAGAAGAACCCTGACATCGCCGAGCTCGCCCGTGGCCGGAGCGGACGGCTGATCGGCCATCTGGCCGGGCTCCTCGCCACGCTCAAGGGCCTCCCCCTCGCGTACAACCGCGACCTGCAGGAGGACAAGGAACCGCTCTTCGACGCTGTCGAGCAGGTCACGCTGGCGCTGGCCGCGCTCGGCGGCCTCCTCGCCACCGCCACGCTTCGCACCGACGCCATGCGGGCGGCAGCCGACGGACCGACGATGGCCGCGACCGACCTCGCCGAGCACCTCGTTTCCGCCGGCACCCCCTTCCGCGACGCCCACGGCATCGTCGGCGGCCTGGTCCGTGCCTCGCTCGAACCGGGTGGGCGCCCCCTTGCCGAGCTCGTCGCCGAGCACCCGGCGCTCGGTGCCAGCGCCGTCCACCTCCTCGACCCCGGCGTCGCCGTCACCCGCCGCACGACCCCCGGTGGTGCTGGGCCGGGCCCGGTCGCGGTGCAGCTCGAGCGCTTCCAGGCGCGCCTCGAGCTCGACCGTGGACGACTGGAGAGCCTGGCGTGACCGAGGTGCTCCCGTTCCGTCACCGGATCCGCGTCCGCTACGGCGAGGTCGACCAGCAGGGGGTCGCGTTCAACGCCCACTACCTCGCCTGGTGCGACGACGCCCTCGAGGTGTGGTTCGGTGAGATCGGGCTGCGGGCCAAGGCCGTCGGCTGGGACTGCATGGTGGTGAAGGCGGTGCTGGAGTGGTCGGCGGCCGCGACCTCTGGTGACCACGTCGACCTCGACGTCGCCGTCGTCCGCTGGGGGACGACGAGCTTCGACGTCGCCTGCACGGGGACCATCGCCGAGCGGGCCCTGTTCGTCGCCCTCCTCACCTACGTCGGGGTGCGACCGGGCACGACCGAGCCCGTCGCTCCGCCGCCAGAGGTGCGGTCCGCGCTCGGAGGGCCCCCTCCTGCTGCCTCGTAGCTTCTACCGACGCGACCCGCGAGAGGTGGCTGTCGACCTCCTCGGCAAGGTCCTCGTCGCAGGAGCGCGCTCTGGTCGCATCGTCGAGACCGAGGCGTACCTCGGTGACCTCGACGCTGCGGCGCACAGCTACCGCCGCCGCAGCGAGCGCAACAAGACGATGTTCGGTCCGCCCGGCCACCTCTACGTCTACTTCTCCTACGGCATGCACTGGTGCTGCAACCCGGTGTGCGGTGAGGAGGACGAGCCCGTTGCCGTCCTCATCCGTGCCCTCGCCCCGATCAGCGGCCTCGACGAGATGCGCGCCGAGCGGCCGGCCGCACGTCGCGACCTGGACCTCTGCAACGGCCCGGCGAAGCTCTGCCAGGCGTTGGGCATCGTCGGTCGCCATGACGGCATCGACCTGTCCACCGGCGAGTCGGGGATCACCATCGTCGACGACGGCACGCTGCCACCGGCCGATCCGGTCGTGACGACGAGGGTGGGCATCACCAAGGCCGCCGACGAGCCGTGGCGCTGGTACGTCGCCGGCGACCCCCACGTCTCGAGGCGCTGAGCCGTGCTACCCGCTGGCTGCGGACTCGCCCTCCGGTGCCGGCGGCTGCGCGTCGAAGGGGTTGACCGTGATGCGCACCGTCGACTGCACCGGCCGGCGCGTCCCGCCCGCGGGTGACTGCTTCCAGACCCGCCCGAGTCGGCTCTCGGCCCCGGCGGCGGGCGGCTCCGCCTCCTGGATGACCTCGACGTAGAAGCCGGCGTTGTTCAAGAAGGCGACTGCCTCGGCCTCGGTGAGGCCGAGCACTGCGGGCACCTCGCTCGTGGCGGCCTGGCCGTTGGCGACCTCGATCGTCACGGTGCTGCCGCCCTGGACCCGCGTCCCCGCACGTGGGCGCTGGGCGACGACGTAGCCAGGTGGGTACTCGTCGCTCGGGACCTCGAGCCGCTCGACCACGTGGCCGTCCCTCGTCAGGCTCGCTTCCGCAGGCGAGACGGGGAGGCCGACGACGTTGCGCACGCGAGGCAGGGAGAGGTCCTCCTCCCGCTCGCCGGCGCTGCGCTGGCCCGCCCCCTCCTCCGCAGGTGGTGCAGGGGGGACGAACGTGGTGATGGGCACGTCGGCGAGCGCTGCCGACGTGTAGAGCTGCCAGATCTGCGCTGGCCACGACCCACCCGTGACCCGCATCGGGGTCGCAGGCGGCACCATCGATCGGTTGCCCTGCTCTGCGAAGCCCATCCACACCGAGGTGACGAGGTCGGGGGTGTACCCGACGAACCAAGCGTCCCTCCACTCCTGGCCGGTGCCGGTCTTCCCTGCGACGGGGCGCCCGATCCGAGCCCGTGTGCCGGTGCCCTGCTCCACCACCAGCTGGAGCACGGCGTTGACCTCGTCGGCGATGCGGGCGTCGAGCACCCGCTGCTGGCTGTGCTGGTGCTGGTAGAGGATCGTGCCGTCGGTGCGCGCCACCTTGGTGACGAAGACCGGGTCGACCCGCATGCCCCGGTTGGCGAAGGTGGCGTAGGACGCCGCCATGTCGAGGCCGCTCACCAGGTTGGTGCCGAGCACCGCAGAGGGGTTCGGCGGGAGGGGGGAGGTGACCCCGTAGCGGGCAGCGGCCGCCATCGCGTCTTGCGGTCCGACCTCTTGGATGAGCTGGGCGTAGACCGTGTTGAACGACTTGATCGTCGCCTCGACGAGGTCCGCCTCACCGACGTCGCCCCCGCCCTCGTAGTTCTGCACCTTCCACAGCTCGTTCGTGAGCTGGATCTCGATCTGGGACGGGGCGGGGTAGCGCCGGGTGAGCGGGATCCCCTCCTCGAGGGCAGCGGCGAGCACGAGCGGCTTGAACGACGAGCCTGCGGGCCGGCCACTGCCACCCGTCGCAAGGTCGATCTTCGCTTGCCCCCCGCCGCCGAAGAAGTCCCGTCCGCCGACGAGGGCGCGCACGAAGCCTGACCGGGGGTCGACCGAGACGAGCGCTGCTTCGGGCCCTGGCTCTGGTGGGCGCACCCGGGCGACAGACTCCTCGGCCGTCGCCTGGAGGGCGAGGTCGACGGTCGTGGTGATCCGCAGGCCACCGTTGAAGAGCAGGTCCCGTCGCTCGCCGAACGTCGCGCCGAACCGCTCGTCGTCGAGGATCAGCTCCTTTGCCTGCTCGACGAACCAGGGTGCGGCGTAGCGGTCCTCGGTCGTCTTCACCGCCAGCTCCAGCGGCTCGGCGACGGCGAGGGCGACGGCGGCCGGCTCGAGCCAGCCGAGCTGGCCCATGCGCTTCAGCGCGGTGTTGCGCCGCGTGACCGCCGCTTCGGGCTCGTCGTAGGGGTCGTAGGCGCTCGGCGCCCGGATCAGGCCGGCCAGCGTCGCCGCCTGGGCGACGGAGAGCTCGTCGGCGGCGACGCCGAAGTACTCGCCGGCGGCGGACTGGATCCCGTAGGCACCGTTCCCGAAGAAGATCGTGTTGAGGTAGAGCTCGAGGATCCTGTCTTTGGAGTAGCTGCGCTCCAGCTCGACGGCGAGCAGCGCCTCCTCGACCTTGCGCTCGAGCGACTGGTCCGGGGTCAGCAGCGTGTTCTTCACGTACTGCTGGGTGATCGTCGAGCCGCCCTCGACGATCGAACCTGACCTCGTGTTGGCCCTCGTCGCTCGGAGGATGGCGCGCACGTCCACGCCCCGGTGGTCGTAGAAGCGGCTGTCCTCGACGGCGAGCACCGCCTGGGTGACGTGGGCGGGCAGGTCGGAGACCCGGACGTTCTCCCGGTTCTCCTCGGCGACGAGGGTGGTGAGCAGGGTGCCGTCGGCGGCGAAGATCTTGGTCGACTGGGCGAGGTCAGGGTCGGCGACGTCGAGCGTGGCCGGCGTGTAGGAGCAGGCGCCGGTGGCGAGGACCACGACCACCGCAAGCGCACGCACGATCACCCTCACCGCTCCATCATCGGCGTTCCAGGCGCCGGACTGAGGTCATGCTCCCGCGGGCCGGACGGCAACCGGCTGGACCCGGGACCGGGTGGCAGCCCACGATGCTCGCCATGGACGTGCTCGCCGATCTGCTCGCCAGGGGCCTCGTGCAGGACTCGACGGACCTCGAGGCGCTCGCCTCGCGCCTCGCAGCGGGCCCGACGACGCTCTACTGGGGCTGCGATCCGACAGCGGACAGCCTCCACATCGGCAACCTCATCGGCATCCTCGTCCTGCGCCGCTTCGGCGAGGCAGGCCATCGGCCCATCGCCCTCGCCGGGGGAGCCACGGGCATGATCGGCGATCCGAGCGGCACGTCCGACGAGCGGAACCTGCTCGATGCAGAGGCCCTCGCCACCAACTTGGCGGGGATCGCCGAGCAGCTCGCACGCCTCGGCGGCGCGCCGCTCGTCGACAACAGCGAGTGGACCGCGGACGTGTCGCTCCTCGAGTTCCTACGAGACATCGGCAAGCACGTGACCGTCAACCAGATGGTGGCGAAGGAATCGGTCCGGGCGCGCATGGAGGGCACGTCCGGCATCTCGTACACCGAGTTCAGCTACATGCTGCTCCAAGCCCACGACTACCTGCGCCTGGCCGAGCGAGAGGGCTGCGAGCTGCAGATCGGCGGATCGGACCAGTGGGGCAACATCACCGTCGGCGTCGACCTCGTGCGCAAGGTCACAGGTCGCCACGTCCACGCCCTGACCTGGCCGCTCCTGACCCGGGCCGACGGCAAGAAGTTCGGGAAGTCCGTCGGGGGCGGGGGGGTGTGGCTCTCGGCCGAGCGCACCTCGCCCTACCAGCTCCACCAGTACTTCCTCCAGGTGCCAGACGCCGACGTCCGGCGGATGCTGCTGTGGTTCACGCTCCTGCCCGTCGAGGACTGCGAGGCAGTCGCCGATGCCCACGACGCCGATCCATCGGCGCGCGCTGGGCAGCGCAGGCTGGCCGACGAGGTCACCGCCCTCGTGCACGGCGAGGCAGCTGCGGCGAGCGC
>JBBSLC010000012.1:0-32953 GCA_038255685.1 Acidimicrobiales bacterium
CACATCACCATGCTCCAGCGCTCCCCGACGTTCTTCGTCGCCCGTCCCAACGGCAACGAGCTCGCCGACACCCTCCGTGAGCTCGACCTCCCCGACGAGTGGGTCCACGAGATCGTCCGGCGCAAGATCGTGAAGGAGGGGGAGGCGATCACGAAGATGTCGTTCGAGGATCCCGAGGCGCTCCGGACCTTCATCGTCGAAGCCGCCCGTGCCATGCTCCCGCCCGGCTTCGACGTCGACCGGCACTTCAACCCGACGTACCGACCCTGGCAGCAGCGCCTCGCCGTGGTCCCCGACGGGGACCTCTTCGCCCAGATCCGGGAGGGCAAGGCTTCGGTCGTCACCGACGAGATCGAGTCGTTCACCGAGACGGGGATCCTCCTCCGCTCGGGCGAGGTCCTCGAGGCCGATGTCGTCGTCACCGCGACGGGGTTCGATCTCAGCGTCCTGGGCGACGTCGCCTTCACGATCGACGGCGAAGCGATGGACTTCGCCGACAGCGTCACCTACCAGGGCGTGCTGTTCACCGGCATCCCGAACCTGGCGTGGGTCTTCGGGTACTTCCGGGCCAGCTGGACGCTGCGCGCCGACCTCATCGCCGACTTCGTCTGTCGGCTCCTCGGCCACATGGACGAACATGGCGCGACGATGGTCGTGCCGACGCTGCGTCCCGAGGACGCCGACATGGCGCTGCGGCCCTGGGTCGATCCGGAGGACTTCAACCCCGGGTACCTCTCCAGGTCGCTGCACCTGTTGCCCAAGCAGGGCGATCGCGAGCCATGGCTGCACACCCAGGACCACGCCGCCGAGCGCGTGGCGCTGCCTGCGGTCGACCTCGACGACGGCACGCTCGCCTTCGACTGAGGCGTGCGCGCGTGGCAACGTGTGGCCTCCAGATGACCGAGGAGGGGTTCCGTTGGGCGATCGGCTGACCGGCAGGGTGGCGTTGGTGACGGGAGGCGGCAACGGGATCGGCCGAGCCTGCGCCGAGCGCTTCGCCGCCGAGGGCGCAGCGGTGCTCGTGGCCGACCTGCTCGACGGGCCCGGCGAGGAGGTGGTCGCGGCCATCACCGCAGCCGGCGGTCGCGCGGTCTACGCCCACCTCGATGCCGCCGACCCGGCCAGCAACGAGACTGCCGCCCAGGTCGCCGTCGACGAGCTCGGGGGCCTCGACATCCTCGTCACCGCAGCGGGCATCTCCCACGCCGACTACCGCAGCGGGGACCGGGAGGCCGATGCGCAGCTCCTCGCCCAAGCGGTCGAGGGCGTGATGGACCCGGCGGCCCGCTTCGCCGACCTGTCGCTCGCGTCCTGGCAGAAGGTGCTCGACGTGAACCTCACGGGCACGTTCCTCGCCGTGCAGTCGGCCGTGCGGCGGATGCTCGCGGCGGGCACGAGCGGCTCGATCGTCACGATCGCGTCGGTGGCGGCGAAGCACCCCGAAGCGGGACCTGTCTCCTATGCCGTCTCCAAGAGCGGCGTGTGGATGCTCACGAAGCACGCCGCCCGCAGCCTCGGCGCGAGGGGCATCCGGGTGAACGCCATCGGACCGGGCTTCATCGACACGAACATGACGAAGCTCTTCAGCGACCTCCCGATGGTGCGCGACCAGCTCCTCGCCGGCCTGCCGATGGGCCGCTTCGGGACCGCCGAGGAGGTGGCGACGACGGCGCTGTTCCTCGCCAGCGACGAGTCGTCCTACTTCACGGGCACGATCCTGCACCCCGACGGCGGCTTCTTCACCGACTGACGGTCGGTCCTCCCCGGTCGGACACCGCTACGGGAGGCAGGTGCGGGGGTTCTTCGGTGAGCCGCCGGTGCGGGTCTCGAAGTGGAGGTGCGGGCCCGTCGAACGGCCCGTGTTGCCCACGTAGCCGATGAGCTCGCCCTGGGAGACCGACTCGCCCTGGCCGACGGCGAGGCGGCTCTGGTGGGCGTAGAGCGTGGTCATGTCGCCGTGATCGAGGACGATGGTCGTCCCGTAGCCGCTCTGGGTGCCGGCCACCAGCACGGTCCCTGACCTCGCGGCGTAGATGGGGGTGCCGATCGGGGCGGAGATGTCGATGCCGGCGTGGAGGCGACCCCAGCGGGTGCCGTACTCCGAGGTCACGGTGCCTCGGGTCGGCCAGATGCACCCGCCACCACCGGTGCGGGTCTCCGCCGGTGCCGGTGCGGACCTTGCGGGCGCCGGGCTGCTGGGTGTGGGGGCGGGCGCAGGCGCAGGTCGCGTCGTCGGTGCCGGTCGCGCCGCCGGGGCTTGCGCCCGAGCCTGTGCCCGACGGGTCGCCTCCGCCTGCGCCGCCTGAGCCGCCGCTCGATCGCGCGCCACGGCGCGCGCCTGCTCGGCCTCGGCCCGCTCCCTGGCCTCGCGGTCGCGCTGCTCCTGCTCCCGTTGCTCGATCAGTGCGGTGAGGGCCGCCTCGTTGGCGGACAGCGCCTCGATCTCAGCCGTCACGTCGTCCCGACGCTCCTCGACGGCGTCCTGGACCCGTGCCTGCTCGGCCGCAGCGACCTCGAGGTCGGCGAGCTGGCGCTCGGTCTCCGCCCGCCGCTGGGTGGCGCTCGCCTCGGCGACGCGCGCCGCCTCGCGCTCGACCTCGATGTCCTGTCTGGCCGAGGCGAGCTGGTCCACCAGCTCGGCCTCGTCGGCGACCACCTGGGCGATGAACGCCTGCTTGCGCGCCGCCTCGCCGAAGTCGGCGGACACGGCCACGTCGTAGAGCGAGGAGCGCTCAGGGACGATGAAGCTGTCGACCGCGCGATCCACGAGCTGGGCCGTCAGCCCGTCGATCTCCGTGCGAGCTGCGGCCAGCGCGGCTTCGGCCCGCTCGATCTCCGCGGTCGCCGCCTCGACGGCCTGGCGCGATGCTTCGACATCGGAGGCCTGGGCGGCCACGTCGGCGGCCAGCGCCTCGGCGGCAGCCTCGAGCTCCACCTCGGACGCCTCGAGCACGTCGAGGTCGGTCGCCAGCGCAGCCTGCTCCCGCCTGACCTCGTCCCGGGCAGCCCGCGGGTCGTCGCCCTCGACTGCCCCTGCCGTCCCGTGCAGACCGGTGGCGAGTCCGACGACCACAGCGACGGCGATGAGGCGGCGGGGCATGGGCATGGGGCGGGGCGCGCGGCCTTGTCTCGGGAGCAGGGCGGGGTGGGCCGGCACGACGAGCGCAGCGCCAGCGTCACGAGACCGTAACAGGAAGGCTCCCGGTCAGCCCGGTCGGGGGCGCTCGGGAGACGCCCTCGAAGAGGGGGGTTGTCAGATCGTAAATACCCCCCTAGGGTATGGGAAGCGCTGCTGCACCGTGCAGTGAGCCGACCGAGGAGGACATCGTGGAGCGGACCTACATCGTCGAGGGCATGACCTGCGACCACTGCGTCAACGCCGTCCGCACCGAGGTCAGCGCGGTGAGCGGCGTGACCTCGGTCGACGTCGACCTCGAGACCAAGCTCGTGCAGGTCGCCGGCGAGCAGATCGATGACGCCGCTGTGTTCGCCGCCGTCGAGGAGGCGGGCTACGAGGCAGTCGAGGGGCCGACCGGCTGATGGGCGCCCCGATGCGCCTCGCGGCCTTCGCTGCAGCCCTCATCGCGACCTTCGCCCTCTCCTTCGGGGTCGGGCGGGCGATGGAGGTGGACGAGGCCGATGTGGCGCCGGCACCGATGGAGGATCACGACACGGGTGGCTCCGAGAGCCACGACGACATGGACGACATGGACGACGGAGACAGCTGATGGCCACCACGACGACCTCGAGCGAAGGCACTGCGGCCGGCGCGACCTCCGCCCGGCTCGAGCTGCCGATCACGGGCATGACGTGCTCGTCGTGCGCGATGCGCATCGAGAAGAAGCTGAACAAGCTCGCTGGCGTCGAGGCGAGCGTGAACTACGCCACCGAGAAGGCGCGCGTCGACTACGACCCGGATGCCGTCACGCCCGACCAGCTCGTCGCCGCGGTCGCGTCCGCTGGCTACGAGGCCACCCTCCCCGCGCCCGTCGGGAGCGAGCCCGCAGCGGGGAGCGAGCCGGCCGAGGACCTGCACCTCGTCGCCCTCCGCCAGCGCCTCATCGGCGCCGTCGTCCTCTCCGTGCCCGTGGTCCTGCTCGGCATGGTCCCCGCGCTGCAGTTCGAGAGCTGGCAGTGGCTCTCGCTCACCCTCGCAGCACCCGTGGCCACCTGGGGCGCATGGCCGTTCCACAAGGCAGCGTGGGCGAACCTGCGCCACGGGGCAGCGACGATGGACACCCTCATCTCCATCGGCGTCCTCGCCGCGTTCACCTGGTCGCTCTACGCCTTGTTCATCGGCGAGGCCGGCCGGCCGGGCATGACGATGTCCATGACGATCGGGCTCGAGCGGGGCTCCGGTGCCCACGAGATCTACCTCGAGGTCGCCGCCGCCGTCACCACGTTCATCCTCGCCGGTCGCTACTTCGAGGCACGGGCCAAGCGCCGCGCCGGCGCGGCGCTCGAGGCGCTGCTCTCACTCGGTGCCAAGGACGTCGCCGTGCTCGACGCGGCCGGGGTGGAGCGACGCATCCCCACGGGCGAGCTCGCCGTCGGCATGCGCTTCGTCGTCCGTCCGGGGGAGAAGGTCGCCACCGACGGGGAGGTGGTCGAGGGTTCCTCGGCGATCGATGCCTCCTTGCTCACCGGTGAGAGCGTGCCGGTCGAGGTGAAGCCCGGTGACAGCGTCACCGGTGCCACGGTCAACGTCGGCGGGCGCCTCGTGGTGTCGGCCACCCGGGTCGGGAGCGACACCGCCCTCGCCCAGATGGCGCGCCTCGTGACCGAGGCGCAGACGGGCAAGGCCCCCGTGCAGCGCCTCGCCGACCGGATCTCCGGCGTGTTCGTGCCGGTCGTTCTCGTGCTCGCCGCAGCAACGCTCGGCTGGTGGTTGGGGTCGGGCCACAGCGCGACCGAGTCCTTCACCGCCACGGTCGCCGTGCTGATCATCGCCTGCCCGTGCGCGCTCGGCCTGGCCACGCCCACCGCCCTGCTCGTGGGCACGGGCCGCGGCGCCCAGCTCGGGATCCTCATCAAGGGCCCGGAGATCCTCGAGTCGACGCGGCGCGTCGACACCGTCGTGCTCGACAAGACGGGCACCGTGACGGCAGGGGAGATGTCCCTCGTGGACGTGCACGTCCCGGACGGGGCCGATCGCGACGGCGCCCTCCGACTGGCTGGCGCGCTCGAGGCGGCATCGGAGCACCCCATCGCACGGGCCATCGCCGCAGCCGCGGCGGAGCGCTCGGGCACGCTCCCTCCCGTCGAGGGCTTCGCCAACGTCGAGGGCCTCGGCGTGACCGGCGTCGTCGAGGGGCACGCAGTCGTCGCGGGCCGGACCGGCCTCCTCGCCGACTGGGGGCTCCGCTTGCCCGCCGACCTCGCCGCTGCGAAGGATGCCGCAGAAGAGGCCGGCCGCACGGCGGTCCTCGTCGGCTGGGACGGCGAGGCGCGCGCCGTGCTCGTCGTCGCCGACACCGTGAAGCCGACGAGCGAGGAGGCGATCACCGCCCTCCGGTCGCTCGGCCTGCGCCCGGTGCTGCTCACCGGTGACAACGAGCGCACGGCTCGCACCGTCGCCGCCCAGGTCGGCATCGACGAGGTGATCGCCGAGGTCCTCCCCGCAGACAAGGTCGCTGTGGTGCGCCGCCTCCAGGAGGAGGGACGGGTCGTCGCCATGGTCGGCGACGGCGTCAACGACGCAGCCGCGCTCGCCCAGGCCGACCTCGGCCTGGCCATGGGCACCGGCACCGACGTCGCCATCGAGGCCTCCGACATCACCCTCGTGAGCGGCGACCTGCGCGCCGCGGGTGACGCGATCCGACTGTCACGTCGGACGCTCAAGACCATCAAGGGCAACCTCTTCTGGGCGTTCGCCTACAACGTGGCGGCGCTCCCCCTCGCCGCAGCGGGGTTCCTCAACCCGCTGCTCGCAGGCGCAGCGATGGCGTTCTCGAGTGTCTTCGTGGTGTCCAACAGCCTCCGCCTGCGGTCCTTCACCAGCCGCAGGAGCTGAGCTCAGCGGGGGCTGCTTGGCGTTCACTCGCCGGCAGGGCGACGATCGGGGCGTGACCGCACCCGTCGACGCCCTGCTCCTCGTCTCCTTCGGCGGGCCCGAGGGACCTGATGACGTCCTCCCGTTCCTGCGCAACGTCACCGCCGGCAGGGGCATCCCCGACGAGCGGCTCGCCGTGGTGGCGACCCAGTACGACCTGTTCGGGGGGGTGAGCCCGCTCAACGAGACGAACCGGGCGCTGGTAGCGCTCCTCGAGGCGGAGCTGGCCGAGCACGGCCCGCCGCTGCCCGTCTACTGGGGCAACCGGAACTGGGACCCGTACCTGGTCGATGTCCTCACCACGATGCGCGATGACGGGGTCCGACGTGCGCTGGCCTTCGCCACCTCGGCGTTCAGCAGCTACAGCGGCTGCCGCCAGTACCGGGAGGACCTGGCCAGAGCGCAGCTCGCCGTGGGCGACGGTGCACCGGAGATCCACAAGCTCAGGCCGTACTGGGACCACCCCGGCTTCATCGAGCCGCTGGCCCGGAACGTCGGCGACGCGCTTGCGACCCTGCCCGCCGCCCTGCGGACCACGGCCCGGATCGTCTTCACCGCCCACAGCATCCCGATGTCGTCGGCGACGACCTCGGACTACGAGGTCCAGCTGCGTGAGGCGGCGCGGCTCGTGGCCGATCGCGTGCCCGGCGGCCTCGGTTGGGACCTCGTCTTCCAGAGCCGCAGCGGTCCCCCGACCCAGCCGTGGCTCGAGCCCGACATCGTCGACCACCTGACCGCACTGCACGCCGACGTGTGCGATGCAGTGGTCGTCGTCCCGCTCGGCTTCACCTCGGACCACCTCGAGGTCCGCTTCGACCTCGACACCCAGGCTCGGGCCCGGGCCGACGAGCTGGGCCTGCCCATGGCTCGGGCCGCCACCGTGGGCAACGACCCCGCCTTCGTGGCGATGGTGCGTGAGCTCGTGGACGAGGTGGTCGAGCCGGGGACGCCGGCCCGCCGGCTCAGCACCCTCCCCGACCCCGGCTGGTGCAGCGCGACGTGCTGCCCGCCGCCGCCACCCCGGCCAGGCGCGGCGGGGGAGGGGCAGCCGGTCTGGCCGCCGGTCGTGACACGAGCCTGAGCCACGCCGGGAGGGTCTTCGTCAGCTGAAGGTGCGCTCCTCCCACCACGGGAAGAAGTCCGGCATGCCGTCGCTCACCCGCATCGGGAACGCAGCCGGGCGCTTCTCCAGGAACGACGTCACGCCCTCACGTGCGTCGTCGCTCGCACCGCGCGCCACGATGCCCCGGGAGTCCACCTTGTGGGCCTCCATCGGGTGGTCGGCGCCGAGCATGCGCCACAGCATCTGGCGGCTGAGCGCGACGGACACCGGTGCGGTGTTCTCCACGACCTCGCGAGCGATCGCCCGCGCCGCGGGGAGCAGCTCGTCGGGCTCGTGGAGGCTGCGCACGAGCCCACCGGCGAGCGCCTCGTCGGCATCGAAGACCCGTCCCGTCATCACCCACTCCTGCGCCTGGGCGATCCCGACGACGCGGGGCAGGAACCAGCTGGAGCACGCCTCGGGCACCACCCCTCGACGGGTGAAGACGAACCCGAAGCGAGCGGCGGTCGACGCCAGGCGGATGTCCATGGGGAGCGTCATGGTCGCCCCGACCCCGACGGCGGGACCGTTGATCGCGGCGATCACCGGCTTGGTGCACTCGAAGATGCGCAGGCTGACCCGACCGCCGCCGTCTCGGTTCACCCCGGTCTCGTCGGCAGCGACGCCGACGTCGTCGCCCTTGCCCTCGATGTTGAACGTCTCGGCGCCCCCGGAGAGGTCGGCGCCGGCGCAGAACCCTCGGCCGGCGCCGGTCACGATCACGACGCGGATGTCGTCATCGGCATCGGCCCGGTCGAAGGCGTCGAGCAGCTCGAACATCATCCGCCCGGTGAAGGCGTTCAGCTTGTCGGGTCGATCGAGGGTGATGGTCAGGATGCCCTCGGAGACCTCGGTTGCGATGTCGGTCGTCGTCATGGGTCCGAGTCTGACCGCAGCGGGTCGGGGTACGGTCCGGCGATGCCGGTCCGACCGCTCACGCTCGACCGCAGTGCAGGCTTCACGTGGCGTGCGCTGCTCGTCGGTCTCGGCGTGGTGGTGGTCGCGACGATCCTGTCGAAGCTGCGCCTCGTCGTGCTGCCGGTCATCATCGCCCTCCTCGTCGCGACGATCCTCGTGCCCGCCGTCGACGCGCTGGTCAGGCGGGGCCTGCACCGGCTCGTCGCCGCCTGGCTCGTGTTGCTGCTCTCGATCGGGTCCTTCGTCGGCCTCGGCTTCGCCCTCGCCCCGTCGATCGCCTCGGAGTTCAGCGATCTCGGTGACACGCTGCAGGAGGGCCGGGGTGAGGTCGAGGACTTCGTGGCCGACGGGCCGTTCGGCCTCGAGGGTGGTGAGCTCGACGAGTACATCGAGCGGGCGGGGGACCAGTTCGGTGGTCGCAGCTCGGAGATCGCCTCGAGCGTGCTGGCCGGTGCGGTCATCGCCTTCGAGCTCATCGCCGGGCTCCTGCTCGTCGTCGTGCTCCTCTTCTTCTTCTTGAAGGACGGCGAGAAGCTCACCGGCTTCTTCCTCCGCCAGGTGCGCGCCGAGCACCATGAGCTCGTCGGAGCGCTCGGTCGTCGGGCGTGGGCCGCCGCCGGGGGCTACGTGCGGGGGACGGCGCTCGTCGCGCTCGCAGACGCCGTCATCATCGGCGTCGGTCTGCTCATCATCGGCGTGCCGCTCGTCCTGCCGCTCGCCATCCTCACGTTCCTCGGCGCGTTCTTCCCGCTCGTCGGAGCGACGATGGCCGGCATCGTCGCCGCCCTGGTCGCCCTCGTCGACGGCGGCGTGTCGGAGGCCCTGCTCGTGACCGGCCTGATCGTGATCGTCCAGCAGGTCGAGGGGGACGTGCTCGCACCGCTCGTGCTCGGGCGTGCCGTCAAGCTCCATCCCGTCGTGATCCTCCTCGGGCTGACCGCCGGGGCGGTGCTCGGCGGCCTGATCGGTGCT
The DNA here is from genome assembly GCA_038255685.1 of Acidimicrobiales bacterium. GTDB lineage: Bacteria > Actinomycetota > Acidimicrobiia > Acidimicrobiales > CADCSY01 > CADCSY01. The sequence goes on from JBBSLC010000012.1 coordinate 9,045, forward strand.
TTCCTCGCCGTGCCCGTCATCGCCGTGGTCGTGGCCGTCTCGAGCGAGCTCCGGGAGCGAGGGATCATCGGTCCCGACGATCCGGACCCGGCCCCCGCCAGGGTGGACGAGCCCCTGTCCCCGGAGGGCTGACGACCACGCTCGTTCAGCCGAGCTGGACGACCTGTGCTGCAGCGAGCGCTCGTGCGTCGTCGGGCGAGCGCCCCGAGCCCGGGGAGCCGACGAGGGCCAGCACCCACCGGGTGTCACGGGTGAAGGCGACGGCGTGGGCGGTGAAGGTGCCCTCGGGGCTCTCCTCGATCGTCGTGAAGCCGAGCGCCCCGTCGATCTCGGGGACCTCGAACGCAACCGCACCACGCGCCGCCAGCGTCATGGCGCCGTCGGCGAGGTAGGCGGCGGCCCCGTCGGCGTCGGCGAACTCGTAGACGGCGAGGTAGACGACGTCTTGGCCCTCGTCGAGCCAGGCACGGGAGACGCCGCGCTCGAAGCCCCTTGTCTCGAGCAAGGAGCGCTCGGCAGGGGCGTCGGCTTCGGCAGCCGCCGCAGCGTCGAGGTCGAGTGGTCCTGCGCCGAGCACGTCATCAGCCCGGGCGAACCCCTCCAGCGGTGGTTCGTCGAGCAGGAGCTCGGACATCGCTCGATCCTCCGGGGTCGTGGTGGTGGTCGATGACGGGGCGAGCTCGAGGGTCCCGCTGGTCTCACCCCCGTCGTCGTCCTCGCCCTCTGCGGGAGGCGACGTCGAGGTGCCGGCGCGCTCGGTGGCGACCTCGTCCCCGCCGCACGCACCCAGCACGGCGAGGGATGCAACGACGGCGAGGACGCACCGAAGGCGCCAGGGACGCCTCGCCACCCGCTCGTCCACGCCGTCGATCATGCCAGGACGGTCGTTCATGCCAGCGCGAGCCCGAGCGCGGTGAGGGCGAGCAGCCCCGCTGCACCGGCGGCGACGGCCGGCTCGGCTCGGGTCAGGGTGACGACGCGCGCCTGCATGGCCACGCCGTCACCTGCGCCCCGCCCGGCGACGATGGTCGTCACCGCCCTGGTCAGGGCGAAGCACGCACCGACCCCGGCAGAGGGCCACGGCCCGAGGGAAGCACCGACGACGAGCGCAGCCCACCAGGTCCAGGTGCGCAGGATCGTGAGGGGACCGACGCCGAGGCGAGCCCCGTAGAGCACGGCCACCAAGCGGGCTCCGAACAGCCGTCCCCACGCCTGGGGGACCTGCCGACGGACAGCGAGCGGGCGGAGGGATGGTCGGTGCCCTGCGACGGCGTCGAGGCCGAGTGCGACGAGGATGACCGCCGCCGTCGGGACGGGGCCGAGGGGCGTCCCACCGACCGCCGACCAGGCGGCCCCCACGGCGAGGCCGACCAACCCGCCGGTGAGCGCGCCGCTGCCGGCGAGCAGGAGCGCCACCTGGATCCCTTCCGCCCCCCGGACCGAGGGGCACACCGTCTCCGCGACGGAGAGCCCTCAAGGGCTCCACAACGAGCGCAACCCGGCGACGACGGCGAGCGTGAAGGCAGCGGCGGCGACGGCGCTCACGGTGTCCGAGGACGGTCAGGGAGCGTCACCTGGCGAGGGGGTTGGCCCTGGTGGACCAGTACGCACCGTCCTGCTCGGGCGGCGCGCCTGCGACCCTGGCCTCACCGATGGGCCGCTCGGACTCGGGTTGGGACCGCACCGGCAGGCCTTCGCCGGCCTGGCCCTGGAGGAACTGGGTGTCGAAGCCGTTCAGCGCCGACTGGAGCTGGTAGGTGCCCTCGTCACCGAAGGATCCGATGGTGCCGACGAGCGCAGCGCGCGAGAGCCCCTCGTGGTTGCGGGCGATCACGTCGAACGTGCCACCGAGGCGGCCGTCGGGGTGCCACAGCACCAGCCCGGGCCCGGCGGCGGCAGCGAGGCTCCCCGAGCCCTCCGGCACGAGGTGGAGGGTGAGGCCTCGGAGCCGCTCGGTCGCCACGGCGAGGCGGACGAGCGTAGCGGCGAGCTCGAGGCGGTTGGCGCCGCGCACCGGGAAGCCGCCCGCCACCTCGCCGGCGCGCTCGGCGGCGCCCGGCCCCACGAGGTAGGTGACCACCGTGCCGTCGCCCTCGTTGGCGAGCGCAGCGGCGGCCTCCACGCCGACCACGAGCGGGCCCCGCCGGTGTGCAGCCAGGGCGGAGGCGGCAGGAGCGGCCGCCGCGGACTCACCGAAGGGTGCGACGCACCACGACCTGGTCGAGCCACCACGGGCGAGGACCTCGCGAGCCACCTCGACGGAGAGGGCGCTGATGTCGGCGGCGCTGCCGACCCGGCGGACGACGACGCCCCTGGTGGTCAGCGCCAGATCGACGGTGCGGGCGATGGCTGGCCCGACGATGACGACCTCGGTGACGCTGAGGCGACGCAGCTCGTCGTCGGTCGAGGCCGACAGCTGGTCCCTCGCGGTGAGGAGGGCGGGGCCGTCGAGGACGGCGGCGAGCGGTCTCGCAGTGCTCGACACGAGCGCGTCGGCTTCGTCGGTGAGCACAGCGGTGCCGCCCCGGCCGGCAGCGAAGCGACTGCGGCTGAGCGCAGCGGCCACGGCGGGTCCCGTCGCCCCGCCCAAGCGCTCGATCGGCACCGAGAGGACCCGAGGGTCGTTGCGACAGCTCTCCACGATGCACAAGACGTTGTGGCCGGTCGGGCAGTAGCCGTGGACGAAGGGATGGTTCAGCCGGCAGCAGTCGCAGATCTTCTTGAGGCCGCCGTTGCTGCAGCACCCGCCGCTCGCGTACCAGCACCACCCCCAGACGTTGCCCTCGCCCACGCAGTCGAAGGTCGGGCACTTCGGGGCCACGCCCGACTGCCCGCAGACGCGCGCCTCGGCCCGGTCGGCGAGCAGGCTCACGAGGGCCGGTCCACCGGCGACGAGCACCGCCACCTTCGCCATCCGCTCGATGAACGAGCGCCGAGTGGTGCGGCTCGCGAGGTGCCGCCCGAAGCGCTCGACGACCGCATCGAAGCCCGTGGCGCCTGGCGGCCCGAGCCGATCCTGTTCGCTCATGTGCTCCGCTCTCGGCCTTCGGCCGGGCCGCTCGGGCCCCGCTCCGCTCATGCGACCCCCGTGTCTGCGTCGGCGGCGCGGGCGCGCGCCTCGTCCACCAGCTCCTCGACCTGCTCGAGAGAGTTGGCCACACCCCGGCCCCGCACGACGCCAAGGCTGTCGACGGCGACAAGGTACGGCGTGGAGCGCACGTTGAAGGCGGCGAAGGTCGTCCGGGTCGAGTCGTCGAGCTCGACGAGGCGCACGGCCACCTCCCGGTAAGCCCGGTCGAGCGCCTGCAGCGACGGCCGCAGGGTCTTGCAGACCTCGCACGTCGGCGACGTGAAGGCGACGAGGGTCAGGTCGGCCTCGCCGTAGGGGATCTCGAGGGGGAGGGGAGCGGCGCCGTCGAGCAGCGGTCCCTCGCCGGCGAAGTGCACGCCGAGGGGGTGGAGGCGGGCGTGCAGCACGCCGATCTGGCGCAGCAGGGCGACGACGGCAGCGGCGAGGCCGAGCACGGCGAGCCAGAGGAGGACGTAGGAGGCGACCCAGACGCTGCCCTCCATCAGATCCCCTCCGCCCCGGGGCCGAAGGACAGGTCGATGCCGAACGCCGAGCCCGTCCGCCGGCGCAGGTCGGCGAGCGCCAGCACCACCGCTGCGAGGGCTGCGGTGGTGGACACCACGATGATGGCGTCGAGGCCAGGGACGAGCGGTCGGTCGGCGAAGGTCGTGACGAGGGCGGCGCCGGCCATCAGCGCGTTGCGCAGCACCTCGACGGTGCTCACCGGCTCGGCTCGTGCCGAGCCGAAGCAGCCGCAGCCGACGTCGACCCCGGCGCGCACGGCACGGACGAGGAAGGTCGTGAACGCAGCGAGGAGGGCGAGGGCGGCGAAGGAGGCGATGACCGGTACCACCAGCAGGCCCACGGCCAGCCCGAGCTCGGCGACGGGGACCGCGGTGCCGAGCAGCCCGGCGGCAGGGAGCCCGAAGGCGGCGAAGGTCGTCGTCGTGCGCCGACGGTCGGCGAGCTTGGCGGCGCCGGCCCAGGCGAAGAGGCCGGCGAGCACGACAGCGGTGGCGTAGGCGACCTCGGTCATGGCGCGGGCGTGGCGGTGATGCCGATCACGGGGGCTCCGAGGTCCTCGCCCCCGGTGGAGCCCTGGAAGGTGGCGTCGCCGAAGCTGAAGATCCCGCCGTCGCTGGCGACGAGCCAGTACCCGGCCCCGCTCGGCGCGGCGGCCATGCCCACGATGGGCTGGTTGAGCGTCAGGGCGCCGGTGGAGCCACGGAAGGTGGCGTCGCCGAAGCTGAAGATCCCGCCGTCGCTGGCGACGAGCCAGTACCCGGCCCCGCTCGGCGTGGCGGCCATGCCCACGATGGGCTGGTTGAGCGTCAGGGCACCCGTGGAGCCGTAGAAGGGGGCGTCGAAGCCGAAGATGCCGCCGTCGCTGGCGACCAGCCAGTACCCGTCGGCGTCGGGGTCGGAGGCGGCACCGACCACCGGGCGTGCAAGGGGCGTCGCTGCGAGGCTGCCCGAGAAGCGCGCGTCGCCAGCCCGCAGCACCGTCCCGTTCGTCGCCGCCAGGTACCAACCCTCGCCGCTGGACACGCCGGCGATGCCCACGACCGGGGCAGGGAGGCCCCCTCGACCAGCGTCGGGGAGCGGCTGGGCACGGCCGAAGGCGAGGACACGTCCGTCGGCGGTGGCGATGCGGTACCCCTGCGTCGGCGGTGCCTGGCTGTCCGCTGGCGTAGCCGCAGGGCCGGCGGCGATGACGCTCGCCAGGAGTGCAGCGCCGAGCGCGACGACGGCGATGGGACCTCGCCGCCGGGTGCTTGGGGGAGCTGCAACGATGCTCCGGAGCGTAGCGAGACTTCGTTGCCTCTCCCGGACGGCTGCTCGTCAGACCCGCCGCCGCCACGCCTCTTCGGCGAGGGAGGTCACCTCGCCCAGGGTGAGACCCGTGGCGGCCGCCACTGCGGCAGCGTCGTCGTGCTCGACCTTCACCCGGTGGGGGCCGACCTTCAGCCCGATCCGGTGGCCCGCCACCTCGACCTCGGCGAGGGAGCGGGGGAGTGGTGTGCGATCCATGGCCGTGCGGCGGAGACCGAACGAGCCGGTGGTGGCGACGAGCACGGCGCCGACGGCATCGGCTGCTGCGACGTCGGCGAGGGCGCTGACGATGTGCGCCGGCCGACCCTTCTTCATGGTGATCGGCGTCAGCCACGCGTCGTGGGCCCCGGCGGCCAGCAGGGCGGCGACGGCGTCGGCGAGCGCCTCACCGGTGACGTCGTCGACGTTCGCCTCGAGCAGCACGACGGGCTGGCCCGGAGGTCCTGCGGCGGTCGCAGCCGGCGCGGTGCCGAGCACGACCTGAGTGAGGTTCGGGAGCTGCGACAGGTCGCGGGTGCCGGCACCGAAGCCACTGGCCGTGATCGACATGGCCGGCATCGGCCCCCAGGAGCCGGCGAGCGCAACGAGCAGCGCTGCGCCCGTCGGGGTCGTCAGCTCCTTGTCGATGTCGAGGCCCCGCATCGGTGCCCCCACCCGGGCGAGCAGGCCCACGACCGCGGGAGCGGGGTTCGGCAGGACGCCGTGCGCGGCGCGGACCGTGCCGGTGCCGGTGGCGACCGCGCTGGCGGCGATGTGGTCGACGTCGAGCACCTCGAGGGCGGCGGCGACCCCGACCACGTCGACGATGGCGTCGAGCCCGCCGACCTCGTGGAGGTGCACGTCATCGACGTTGCGCCGGTGGAGGCCGGCCTCCACCTCGGCGAGGGCGGCGAACGTGGCGAGGGAGCGAGCGGCGACCCGCGGCGGGAGGGAGGCACCGGCGACGATGGCCGCGATCTCGGCATGGGTCCTCGTGGTCCCGTCCTCGGCCGTCTCGACCACGGCCCGGGTGCCGGCGATGCCGCCCCGGAGGACCGGCTCGACGTCGAGGGACCAGCCGGGCACCGGGAGCCGCTCGAGCAGCGACCGCACCTCGGCGAGGTCGGCGCCGGCGTCGAGGAGCGCGCCGAGCGCCATGTCCCCGGCGATGCCCGCGAAGCAGTGGAACCACGCCACCCGGCCACGTGCCGGCGCCGCATCGGTCGCAGGCGGGTCAGCCACGACGGGCTCGGACATCGAGGATGCGGGCGACGGCGCACGCTGCGCCGAACCCGTTGTCGATGCCGACCACGGTGAGGCCTGCGGCGCACGAGGCGTGCATGCCCAGCAGGGCGGTCACGCCCTCGAGCCCGGCGCCGTACCCCGTCGAGGTCGGCACGGCGATGACCGGGGCCGCGACGAGCCCGCCGACCACGCTCGCCAGCGCGCCCTCCATGCCGGCGACGACGACGACGGCGGCGACCTCGGCGAGCGTGTCGACCTGGTCGAGCAGGCGGTGGATGCCGGCCACCCCGACGTCGGTGATGCGGTCCGGTTCGACGCCGTACGCACGCAGGGTCGCAGCGCACTCGTCGGCGACGGTGAGGTCTGCCGTGCCGGCGGTGACGACGGCCACCCGCTCGGGCCGCGTCGCGGCAGGACGCCACGTCACGGTGGTGCCCTGCGCGATCCCACCCGGGCTCAGGTCGAGTGCGGCGGCGACCTGGTCGGGTTCCGCCCGGGTGAGCAGGACCGGCGCGTCACCCGCGGAGAGGAGCTCGGCGACGATGCTGGCGCACTGCGCCGGGGTCTTCCCCGGCCCGTACACGGCTTCGGCCACGCCCTGGCGCAGGGCGCGGTGGTGATCGACCTTGGCGAAGCCGAGATCGACGTAGCGAAGGCGGGCGATGCGGTCTGCGGCGTCGTCGGGGGACACGTCGCCGGCTCGCACCGCGTCGAGCAGGGCGTGCAGGTCGGCCTCGTCCACGTCACCATCCTGTCTCGTCGTCACTGATCCGTCGCCGCCCTACGCTCGCCGACCATGGCTCGCATCGGCTACCTCGGCCCTCCGGGCACCTTCCACGAGCAGGCCCTGCTCTCCCAGCCCGACCTCGCCCACCACGACCTGCAGGCGTTGCCGTCCATCCCGGAGGTGCTCGCCGCCGTGGAAGCCCGTGACGTCGAGCTCGGCTTCGTCGCCATCGAGAACTCCATCGACGGGACGGTCAACGTCACGCTCGACACCCTCACCTTCGAGACCGACCTGCTCATCCAGGGTGAGGTCGTGCTCAACATCGAGCTGCACCTCATGGCCAAGCCGGGCACCGCGATCGGCGACATCACCCGGGTCCTCTCCTTCCCCACCGCGACCGCGCAGGTCCGCGGCTTCCTTGGGCGCACCGTCCCCGGCGCGACCTGGGAGGCGACGAACTCGACGTCGGAGGCGGCGCGCCTGGTCGGCGAGTCGGCAGACGGCGGACTGGCGGCGGTCGCCCCTGCGCACGCCGGGGAGCTCTACGGGCTGGAGGTGCTGGCCGCCGACATCGCCGACCACCCGGAGAACCAGACCCGCTTCGTCCTCGTGCGGACCGAAGGCGTGCCTGCAGCGACCGGCCACGACAAGACGACGGTGGTCTGCTTCCAGCGGGCGGACCGTCCCGGCTCGCTGCTCACCATCCTCCAGGAGTTCGCTGCCCGGGGCATCAACCTGACCAAGCTCGAGAGCCGTCCCACCAAGCGGGGCCTCGGCGACTACTGCTTCATCATCGACCTCGAGGGCCACGTGGCCGACGAGGTCGTGGCCGACTGCCTGCGGACGCTGAAGGCGGAGCTCGCCGACGTGAAGTTCCTCGGGTCCTACCCCGCCGCCGGTGCCCACGGCGAGAGCCTGCGCCGCGACGCCGACGCCGCGTGGCGGGCCGCAGACGAGTGGCTGCAGCAGCTCCGATCGGGCATCACCACGACCTGACACAGACCGGTGTGGCGGCGGAGCGGGAGGGATTCGAACCCTCGAACCTTGCGGTCTCCGGTTTTCAAGACCGGTGCATTCGTCCACTCTGCCACCGCTCCCAGCCGTGGAGATGGTAGCGACGGCGCCCGGTCCGTCGGAGATCGCCGACCTCGGGCGATGAGTCCGAGGGCGCCGACACGTCTCAATCCGTGGTGCCGTTGTCACACCCTCCTGGCACCCTCGGCTTCGCACACCTCGCCGCTGGAGCGCACATGAACCGATCGCACGCCATCGAGGCCCACGGGCTCGTCAAGCGCTACGGATCCACCGTCGCCCTGGGTGGGGTCGATGTCGTCGTCCCGACGGGGACGGTCACCGCCGTGCTCGGGCCCAACGGGGCCGGCAAGACGACGGCGGTGCGGATCCTCGCCACCCTCTCGATCGCCGACGAGGGCCGAGCCACCGTCGCCGGCTTCGACGTCGCCACCCATCCCACCGAGGTGCGCCAGCGCATCGGGCTGGCGGCCCAGGACGCCACGGTCGACCCGCTCCTCACCGGGCGGGAGAACCTCGTCATGATCGGCGAGCTCCACCAGCTCCCCCGCAAGGCGGCGAAGGATCGGGCCACCGAACTGCTCGAGCAGTTCGTGCTGAGCGACGCCGCCGACCGGGTGACGTCTGGCTACTCAGGCGGGATGCGTCGTCGGCTCGACCTCGCCGCCACGTTGGTCGCCCGGCCCGAGGTCCTGTTCCTCGACGAGCCGACCACCGGTCTCGATCCTCGGGCACGAGCGGAGCTGTGGGCCGTGCTCGACACCCTCGTCGGTGGCGGCACGACCTTGCTGCTGACCACGCAGTACCTCGAGGAGGCCGACCGGCTCGCCGACGACATCCTCGTCGTCGACCACGGCATGGTCATCGCACGCGGCGACGCGAGGAGCCTCAAGCGCCAGGTCGGCGGCGACAGCGTCCACGTCGTGGTCGCCGACCCCGGCCGCCTGGAGGAGACCGTCGCCGTCGTCGCTCGGGTCGTCGGGGTCGAACCCGTCGTGGACCGCCCGGTGCGCAGCGTGATCGCACCCTCCAACGACGGCGTCGCCCACCTCGGTGCCGTCGCCAACGCCCTGGCCGACGCAGGCATCGCCGTCGAGGACCTCGGCCTCCGCCAGCCCACGCTGGACGAGGTCTTCCTGACCTTGACCGGCACCCCCGCCGAACCCGCCCTCGAGACCCCCCTGGAGGTGGCCCGATGACCACCACGACCCTCGCCCCCGAAGCGACGACGCAGACCGACACGTTCGACGGCCCCCACCCCTCGCGGGGCCTGCTCCACGACGTGTGGGTGATCGCACGGCGCGGCCTGATCCACATGAAGCGCCAGCCGGAGGCCCTGAGCGACGCCACCATCCAGCCGGTGATGTTCGTCCTGCTCTTCGCCTACGTCTTCGGAGGTGCGATCGACGTGCCCGGCGGCGGGAGCTACCGAGAGTTCCTGATGGGCGGGATCATGGCCCAGACGATCATCTTCACGGCCTTCGGCGTGGCCATGGGCATCGCCAACGACCGCAAGAACCAGGCGGTCGACCGGTTCCGCTCGCTCCCGATCGCGCGCGGCGCGGTGCTCGGCGGCCACGCCGTGGCCAACCTGATCAAGACCCTGCTGCCGATCACGATCATGTCCCTCACCGGGCTCCTGGTGGGGTGGCGGATCCGGAGCAGCATCGCCGAGGCGCTCCTCGGCTACGGGCTCATGATCGCCTTCGCCTTCGCCATGATCTGGGTGGGGGTGCTCATCGGCAGCGTGGTGAAGACGCCCGAGGGCGTGCAGGGCATCGGGTTCGCTGCGCTGTTCCCGCTCACCTTCATCGCCAGCACCTTCGTGCCGGTGGCGTCGATGCCGGGCGTGCTGCGGACGATGGCGGAGTGGAGCCCGGTGACGACGCTCTCCGACGCCCTCCGCGAGCTCTTCGGGAACCCGAACACGCCGGTGCAGCCCGGCGACCCCTGGTCGATCGCCCACCCGGTCGCCTACACCGCGCTGTGGATCGTGGGCATCGTCGCGGTGGCAGCCCCGCTCGCCGTGCGCGCGTACCAGCGTTCGATCGCCAGCTAGCGGCTCGTCGCCGGGTCAGAGCCGGGTGGCGAGCCCGGTCACGTCGGTGACCACGCAGAAGCCGTCACGGTCGCGCAGCCACTCGAGGTTGGCCTGGTGCAGGTCGTCGGCGGCGTCGAAGCGGTTGAGGATGACGACGGTGCGCAGCGGGGCGAGGGCGTCGGCGCTCGAGCGCACGGCATGGATGGCCCCGAGTGCGGCATCGGCGACGAGGATGACGGCGTCGGGGGCGAGGCGGTGCGCAAGCGATGCGCCGTCGCCGTCGTGGGCGATGGGCGAACGGGTCCCGCCTGCGGTCTCGACGAGGCCGAAGGCCACGTCGGGAGACCAGGCCATTCCGGCGACGAGGTCGGCGACGTGGATCGGGGGCCGACCGAGCGCCTCAGCGGCCATGGGAGGGGCGAGAGCCCTCGGGTACCAGCGGTGCGAGGGGCACACCTCGTCGACACGCTCGCCGGAGGCACGGGCGAGGAGATCAGCGTCGGTGGGGACCCCGTCGGTGAGGTCGGCCGGGCTGAAGGACTGGGCGGGCTTGCGGGCCGACACGGAGAGCCCGCGTGCAGTCAGGAGCGCGAGCAGCCGACACGACACCCAGGTCTTGCCCACGTCTGTCGTGGTGCCGACGACCACGACGAGGCGGGTCGGTCGGCTCACCGGCAGAGCCCGACGGCGTCGAGGGCACCGAGGAGCTCGTCGACCATGGCGTCGGTGTGGGCCGCGGACAAGGCGACGCGCAGCCGAGAGGTGCCAGCTGCGACGGTCGGAGGTCGGATGGCGGGGACGAGGATCCCTGCGTGAGCAAGAGCAGCGGCTGCACCCATGGCCCGCTCCTCGTCCCCGACGACGAAGGGGATGATCGGCGACGGGTGACCGCTGCGCACGGTGTCGACGAGGTGAGTGAGCCTGGCGACAAGCGCCGCGCCCTCGGCCGAACGGACGATCTGGAGGGCAGCCAGCGCTGCGGCGGCGTCGGCGGGGGTGAGGGCCGTGGTGAAGATGTAGGAGCGTGCCCGGTTGACGAGCAGGTCGACGACCTGTCGGTCCGCTGCCACCCAGCCACCGAGGGAGCCGAGGGCCTTGGAGAGCGTGCCGACCCGGACGAGGTCCAGTCCTTCGACGGGTGCGAGGTGGGGACCGAGCACGGCGTGGGCCTCGTCGAGGACGAGGAGCGCGCCATGGGTTGCGCACAGCTGACCCAGCTCGTGGACCGGTGCCACGTCGCCGTCCATGGAGAACACCGAGTCGGTGACGACCACCTTGGGACCTGCGGTCGCGGAGAGCAGGGTGGCGAGGTGGTCGAGGTCGCCGTGCCGGTACACGGCGGCGGTCGATCGCGACAGCCGGCACCCGTCGATGATCGAGGCGTGGTTGAGCTCGTCGCTGAGCACGGTGACGTCGGGTCCACCGAGCGCGGTGAGCACGCCGATGTTGGCGGCGTAACCGGAGGAGAACACGAGCGCCCGCTCCGTCTGCTTCCAGCTGGCGATCGCCTCCTCGAGGTCCTCGTGCCCTGGTCGGGAGCCGACGATGAGGCGGGAGGAGGTCGCTCCCGTGCCCCAGCGGTCGAGCGCATCGTGGGCGGCGGCGATGACCGCCGTGTGAGCCGACAGGCCGAGGTAGTCGTTCGAGGCGAAGGAGGTGACCATCCGGCCGTCCCTGACGCCCGTCGGGCCGAGGGCGTCGAACGAGCGGTTCTCCCGCCAGCGCCCTGCGGCCGTCACCTCGGCGAGCTCTCCTTCGATCCTCCTGTGCCAGGTGCTGGTCGCCTCGCCCACCGACGTCACGATGGCATCGAGCCGACGGTGGCGCCATTCCGTGCGCTTTGCGGCAAGGGTGAGCCACGAGCCACCCTGGGAGCATGGTGCTTCGACACGACTGGACGGTGGCGGAGGTCGAGTCGCTGTTGGCCCGTCCCTTCCACGATCTCCTGGCAGACGCCCACGCTGCTCACCGGGCCCACTTCGACCCGCACGTCGTCGAGGCGGCGATCCTGTTGTCGGTCAAGACCGGAGCCTGCCCCGAGGACTGCGCGTACTGCCCCCAGTCAGCGCGCTACCGCACCGGCGTCGAGTCCGAGCGGCTGATGGGGACGGCCGAGATCGTCGACGCGGCTCGCAACGCCAAGGCCAGCGGCGCGACCCGCTTCTGCATGGGCGCAGCCTGGCGGGCACCGAACGACCGACAGGTCGCCGAGGTGGCCGAGGCGGTCACCGCCGTGGGCCTCCTCAGGATGGAGACCTGCGTCACGCTGGGGATGCTCACCCCGGACCAGTCCCAGCGCCTCGCCGACGCCGGGCTCGACTTCTACAACCACAACCTGGACACGTCGCCGGAGTTCTACGGCACGGTCATCACCACCCGTACCTACGAGGACCGTCTCGACACGCTCGCCAACGTGCGGCAGGTCGGCGTGAAGCTGTGCTGCGGGGGGATCGTCGGCATGGGCGAGTCACGACGCGATCGCGCCGGCCTCCTGACCCAGCTCGCCATCCTCGACCCGCACCCCGAGAGCGTGCCCATCAACCTCCTCGTGCAGGTGCCGGGCACCCCGTTGCACGGCACGCCCCCGCTCGACCCTCTCGAGCTGGTCCGCACCATCGCCGCGGCCCGGTTGATGATGCCCGCCTCGGTCGTGCGGCTCTCCGCCGGACGCAACGGGATGACCGACGAGCTGCAGGCGCTGTGCCTCCACGCTGGCGCGAGCAGCGTCTTCCTCGGTGACCGCTTGCTGACCACCCCCAACCCCGGGAACGATCACGACCAGGATCTGCTGGGCCGCCTCGACGTGGCGCTCGCCGTCAACCCAGCGGCTGTGGACGCACCCGGCTGACGGCGTCGACCATCGCCTCGCCGATGCGGGCGACGTCGTCGTCGCTCGAGATGTAGGGGGGCATGGCGTACACGAGGCGCCCGAAGGGCCGGAGCCACACGCCGTGCTCGAGGAACACCGCCTGCAGGGCCTCCATCGGCAGCGCCGACTGGGTCTCGATCACCCCGATGGCGCCGAGCACCCGCACGTCAGCCACCCCCTCGAGACCGACGGCGGGTCCGAGCGCTGCCCGCAGCCCGGCCTCGAGGTTGGCGATCGTGGCCTGCCACGGCTGGGACAGCAGCAGCCGGATGCTCGCCACCGACACGGCGGCGGCGAGCGGGTTCCCCATGTAGGTCGGCCCATGCATCAGCGCGCCTGACGCCGCTGCGCTCACCGCCGCCGACACCTCGGTCGTGCACAGGACGGCTGCCATCGACAGGTAGCCACCGGTCATGGCCTTGCCGACGCACATGATGTCGGGGGCGATCCCTGCGTGGTCGGCACCGAAGAGCTCCCCGGTGCGACCGAAGCCGGTGGCGATCTCGTCCGTGATGAGGAGGACGCCCGCCTCGTCACACAGAGCGCGCACTGCCGCGAGGTACGCCGGCGCGTAGAAGCGCATGCCGCCGGCGCCTTGGACGATCGGTTCGAGGATCACCGCGGCCACCTCGTCGCGGTGGCCGTGCAGCAGGGTGGCCAGGTCGCCCACATGGCTGTCGTCGAAGACCTCGCCGTAGGCGGGACTCGGTGCCGGGGCGAACAGCTGGTCGGGGAGGATGCCCGAGAACAGCTCGTGCATCCCGGTGACCGGATCGCACACCGACATGGCGTTGAGGGTGTCGCCGTGGTAGCCGCCCCGCACCGTCAGCATGCGGTGACGATGGGGCTGGCCCTTCCCCAGCCAGTGCTGGATGGCCATCTTCATGGCGACCTCGACGGCGACGGAGCCCGAGTCGCAGAGGAACACGTGCGCCAACCCTGCGGGTGTTATCTCCACGAGGACCTCGGCGAGCTCCACGGCTGCCGGGTGGGTGATCCCACCGAACATCACGTGCGCCACCTCGCCGAGCTGGCGCTGGAGCGCGGCGTCGAGGACCGGGTGGCGGTAGCCGTGTATGGCTGCCCACCACGACGACATGCCGTCGACGAGCTCCCGTCCGTCGGCGAGCGTCAGCAGCGATCCGCTTGCGGCGACGACCGGCAGAGAAGGTGAGCGGGCCGGCATCGGCGCGTACGGGTGCCACGCCGTCGCCCGATCGCGCGTCACCAGGTCTGCCCACTGATCGCTCGGTCCGGCCATCTGGCCAAGTATCGCAAGATCAGTGCACCGCACGCGACCGGGCGAGCGACGCCCGGGAGTGATGTCAGCCCGCGGGGTCGGACCGGTCGGCCATCAGCGCGATCCCCGGCGGGTTCGTCCCGCCGAGCACCGCCTGGAAGCGGGCGTCGAGCGAGGCGACCATCTGCGGGTCGGTGAAGACCCAGAAGCGGTCGGCGAGCACGGCGTCGTGGACGAGGCCGGCGACCTCCGCCGGTGGCATGCCGCTGCGGAGCTGGTCGGCGACGAACGCCTGCACCGCAGCTGCGACCTCGGTCGGCTCGTCCAGCGAGGAAGGCGCAGCCCACTCGGGTCGGTTCCGCTGGGAGATGCCGATGTCGGTGTTCACCCACCCGGGGCAGAGGCAGGAGACCCCGATCGTCGAGCCCTGCGAGCGCAGTGACTGGTGGAGGCCTTCGGTGATCCCGACCACGGCCCACTTGCTCGCCGAGTAGGCGCTGTGGCCCGGGAGGTGGCCGGCCATCGAGGCCGTGTTGACGATGTGGCCGTCACCGTGCTCGAGCAGGTGCGGGAGGAAGGAGCGGTGACCGTGCACGACGCCCCAGAAGTTGACGCCCATGACCCACTGCCAGTCCGGGAGCTCGACCGCACCACCACCACCCATGGCCCCGGCCACACCTGCGTTGTTGCACACGACGTTGACGCGGTCGAAGCGCTCGAGCGCGGCGTCGCGCAGCCGGTCCACGGCATCGGAGTCCGACACGTCGACGACGACGGCGAGGGTCTCCACACCTGCGGCCTGCACGGCGGCCTCCGCCTCGTCCAGCCGCGGTGCCTCGACGTCGGCCAGCACGATGTTCATGCCGGCAGCGGCGAAGCGCTCGGCGAAGGCGCGCCCGATGCCGCTGGCCGCCCCGGTGACCACTGCTGTCTTGCCCTGCAGGTCGTCCATCGACGCACGGTAACCAGCCCGGCGTCGCGGGTCGATCTGTCAGGTCGCGGAGCGACCGGTGGGGTGCGTCATGGCCGGTCTCCGGTCCTTGGTGGGAGGTCGATGAGGTCCCGTGTGAGGTCGTGCACGGTGGCGGCGCCGAGCAGGCCCATCGTCCGCACCACGTCGGCTCCGAACCACTCGAGCACCCGGTCGACGCCGCGCTCGCCGGCTGCTCCGAGGGCGTACAGGTAGGCCCGGCCGGCCATCGCGGCGGTGGCGCCGGCGGCGACCGCCTTGACGATGTCGCTTCCCCGGCGGATGCCACCGTCGCACAGGATCTCGGTCCGGCCGCCCACGGCGTCGGCGACGGGTGCGACGAGGGAGAGGGCGGCGGGGGCGCCGTCGAGCTGGCGGCCGCCGTGGTTCGACAGGGCGACGGCCTCCACGCCGACGTCGGCGGCGAGCACGGCGTCGGCGACGGTCTGGATGCCCTTGAGCACGATCGGGCCGTCCCAGACGGACCGGAGCCAGTCGACGTCGGTCCACGAGAGTGCCGGGTCGAACTGCTCGTTGATGTAGTCCGCCAGCCTCACCGGGGACGCACCGTCGCCGACGTCGCGCCCCACCACGTTGGCGAAGCGGATCGGCTCGCCGGTCATGAAGGCCAGCGTCCACGACGGGTGGAGGGCGCCATCGATGAACGTCCGCGGCCCGATCGTCGGGGGGAGGGAGAAGCCGCGTCGGACGTCGCGCTCGCGGCGACCGAGGACGGCGGTGTCGACGGTGAGCACGAGCGCCTCGTACCGGGAGGCGGCGGCGCGCTCGATCATCTCCCGCACGATCCCGCGGTCGCGCCACGCGTAGACCTGGAACCACAGCCGACCGTCGCTGACAGCGCGCACCTCCTCGATCGAGCGGGTGCTCAGCGTCGACAGGGTGTAGGGGAGTCCCGCACGCTCAGCGGCTCGGGCGACCGCCAGCTCGCCGTCGGGGTCGGCGATGCGGGTGAAGCCGGTGGGGGCCAGCACGAGTGGATAGGCGAGGGGGCGACCGAGGATCGTCGTCTCCGACACCACGTCCGCCACGCCCCGCAGAACACGGGGCCGGAACGTCGTCGTCGCGAACGCGGACTGGTTTGCCGCCAGCGTGCGCTCGTCCTCGGCGGCGCCGTCGATGTAGTCGAACACCCCGCCGGGGAGTCGACGCTTGGCGATGCGCCGGAGGTCCTCGACCGAGGCGGCGCGCGCCAGCCGCCGCTCGATCCGATCGGTCTCGACGGGGCCGATCCTGACGACCGATCGCAGCGTCTGGTACGGGTTCACGACGGCGGGGACCTCTGGGAGCAGGCGGACGCAGCGGTGTCCGAGCGGTTGTGGTCGAGCCCGGCGGGCGCAGCACCGGTTGCCCAAGCCTGCCCCAACACCTCGCCGAGTGCCGTCGCGCCGGACGACGGGCGGACGGGGGCAAGCAGGACGACGAGGGCGGCCGGTCACCCCTCGCTGCGTGCGACCCCTCGCGTCGGTCGCTCGCTGGCGGGATGCGTCTCGTACATGCGGACCAGGACGACGACGCCGGACAGCGCCGTGAGGGCGGCCACCGCCCAGATGGCGGCCTCGATCGAAGCGATGTCGGCGATGAGCCCGGCGGTGAGGGCGCCGATGGCGAAGCCACCGTCACGCCAGAGCCGGTAGATGCCGATCGAACGTGCCCGCCAGGCGGGGTGGGCGACATCTCCGATCGCGGCGAGCAGCGCCGGGTAGACCATCGCCGTTCCCGAACCGAGCACGATCGCCCCGAGCGCCCACGACCCGAAGCCGGTCGTGGCGGCGATCCAGGCGATGGCCACAGCCTGGGTCAGCATCCCGCCGGCGATGAGCGGCTTCCGACCGATCCGGTCGGACAGGGCGCCGGTGTAGAGCTGACCAAGGCCCCACGCCGCCGGGTACAGGGCGGCGAGCACACCGATGCGTGCGAAGGAGAGTCCTGTTGCGGCGAACAAGATCGGGAACAACCCCCAGGCGAGCCCGTCGTTCAGGTTGTTCACCAGGCCGGCCTGGCTGCACGACGACAGCGCCTTCTCGCGGAAGCTGGTGAGCGCGAACACCTCACCCGTCGAGAGCCCGCCATCGTTCGCTTCGTCCACCCCCGGGGCGTGGCTGGCTGCCTCGAGCTGTGCGTGGCCTCGGGTCTCGCGCACGAACAGCGTGGACAGTCCGAGTCCCAGGCCGGCGAACACGATCCCGAGGTAGAACGGTTCGGGCCGCAGCCCATGGTTCTCGGCGATGTAGCCGGTCGCGAGCGCAGTGAGGGCGACTGCGCCGTACCCGGCAGCTTCGTTGAGGCCCATGGCGAACCCGCGACGGGCCGGGCCGACCAGGTCGATCTTCATGATCACGGTGGTGGACCAGGTGAGCCCCTGGTTGACGCCGAGCAGCACGTTGGCGGCGATGACCCACCCCCACGACGGTGCCCAGATCAGCAGCAGTGGCACGGGAGCGCCGATGAGCCAGCCGGTGACGAGGACGGGCTTGCGGCCGTAGCGGTCAGACAGGGTGCCTGCGAAGAAGTTCGTCACCGCCTTGACGGCGCCGAACGCGGCGATGAACGTGAGCGCAGCGGTGAAGGCGGTGAGGTGGAACTCCCGCTCGGCCAGCAGGGGCAGGACCGTGCGCTCCTGCCCGATCATCCCGCCGACCAGCGCGTTCACGCCGACGAGGAGCGAGAACTGGGCGAGGTTCTCTTGGAGCCCGAGCCGCGGAGCCGTCTCCGAGGCGACCTCGACCGGGGTCATCCCGTCGCCAGGTCGGTGCCGGTTGCGACGCGCCACTCGTCGGGTCCGCCGACGAGGACCGACACCTCTCGATGACCGCCGCGCTCGAGGAGGCTGGCGCCGGTCATCGCCCGCTCCCCGTGACCGCACATGACGGTGGTCGGACCCTCGGGCAGGGCGGCGTCGGTGAGGGCGCCGAGCTCGACGTGGACGGCACCAGGGAGGTGCCCTGCGATCCACTCGGCGTCCTGGCGGACATCGAGCACCGTCGGCGCCATGGCGGCGTGATCGACGAGCGCGGTCGATGCGACCGACAGCGCCGCCTCGGCCCATGTCGTCATGCCGCCAGCGAGCTCGCCGACGATCGCCTCATGGCCGATGGTGAGGCTCTGGCGGACCAGGTCCGATCTGTCGGTGCTGTCGTCGAGCACGAACACCACGGGCTGGTCGAGCGGGACGAGCCAACCGAGCCAGCTGGCGAACACCGGGCGGTGCTCGATCGAGATCGCTCCCTCGGCGTGAGCGTGCGCGTAGGCAGCGATCGGTCGGGCATCGACGAGCACGGCCCCGCTCGCGAGATGGGCTTGCACGGCGTCGAGCTCGAGCCGGGCCAGCGCGGGGACCGACGGGTAGAGGCGGGGGCCGTGGCGGTTGATGTCGGGGAGCCGGCGGAAGTAGCTGGGGAAGGTCCCGAGGCCCGACACGAGCGTCTCGACGAACTCGTCCTCGTCGTCGATGCCGAGCAGCGGGTTTGTCGCCCGTTCGAGGCCGATGGTGCTGGTGCGCGACGCGCCCGCCGGCGCCGAGCAGAACGACCCGGCGCCGTGGGTGGGGTAGACGGGCAGGTCATCGGGCAGCGGGAGGAATTCGCGACGGAGGGCTCGGAAGAGGTCCCGAGCGAGGTCTTCCCGGCGGTCGTCACCGAGCAGGTCGGTCCGACCGACGGCGCCGACCATCAGCGACCCGCCCGAGAACAGCCCTACGGGTGCCCCTCCCGCGACGAGGAGGTAGGCGAGGTGGTCCGGCGTGTGCCCGGGCGTGGCGATCGCCCGCAGCTCGACGCCCGCGGCGACATCGACCGACTCGCCGGCATGGATCGGTCGGTGCGCGACCTCGAGACCGGCCCCGGCCGACGCCAGGAACGTCGCGCCGCCGACCGCCAGCTCGGGGCTACCGGAGATGTAGTCGGCGTGGGAGTGGGTATCGGCGGTGAAGGCGATCTGCCAGCCCCGCTCCTCGGCCACTCGACGCTGCCGGTCGGGAAACCGAGCCGGGTCCACCACCAGCGCAGTGCCGTCGCCGAGGCCCACGACGTAGGACGAGTGCCCGAGGCCTTCGTCCACCACAGGTTCGATCTCGATCATCGCGTCAGGACCTACCTGTCGACCGCACCCGGCGGACGCTCTGGTTGACGTCCATGGCTCGCCCTCCTGCGATCCCCGTGATCTGCTCCTCCAGCGTGGGCTTTCGCTGTCATCTTGTCAAGTAATCACTTAAATACTTGACGATGGAGGAGCGGGGGTCCCAAGATGACCGGATGGGTGACCGAGCCGCGAAGGACGCACTCTTCGACGGGTTGGCCGAGGTGGCCAAAGCGCTTGCCAGCGGACGGCGGGCTGAGATCGTCGACCTGCTCGCGCAGGGCGAGCGCTCCGTGGAGGAGATCGCCACCGAGATCGCCCAGAGCGTCGCCAACACGTCGCACCACCTGCGGGCTCTGGTGCGTGGCGGCCTCCTCGACTCCCGCCGCGACGGGACGCGCATCTTCTACGCGCTTGCCAACGACAGCGTGGCTGCGCTGTGGGCGGCGGTGCGCACCATCGCTGCGGACCGGGTCGCCGGTCTGGACAAGCTCGCCGCTGCGTACCTCGGGCAACGTGACGGTGTCGACGTCGTGAGCCGCGATGAGCTCGCCGCTCGCATCAACAGCGGTGGCGTCATCGTGCTCGACGTGCGCCCGTCAGCCGAGTACGCCGCCGGCCACATCAGCGGTGCCCGGTCGGTGCCCATCGCCGAGCTCCGCCGTCACCTCGCGTCGTTGCCCGGCGACGTCGAGGTCGTCGCGTACTGCCGTGGCCCCTACTGCGTGTACGCAGACGACGCCGTCCGCGAGCTGCGGAGCAAGGGCTTCACCGCCAGACGCCTCGACGACGGCTACCCGGAGTGGAAGCGGGCTGGCTTGCCCACGGCACTCGGCGCGTGACGATGCGCACGGCACCAGTACCAGCTCGAGCGCAGGCCATGGTGGCTCGCGCCACCCGACCGACGGACACCTGCGCCTGTTGCACCAGCGCGAGCCACGCAAACGTCCGTCGTGGAGCCGCAGTTTCGGCGGACCCGCCATGCGCGCTCTCCCGGCCGCGGCGCCGGCGCGCAGGACGGGGTCGGCGACGCGCTGGGGTGCCAGGGTCGGTGCGCTCCTCGACCGCGCACAGTTCGACGGCGAAGTCGTGGCCGAGCAGACGGCCGAAGTCGTCGGCACCGATGTAGTCCACCGGCTCCACGCACTTCGACTTCAGGGTCGAGGCGGACGGGCTGATCGAAGACGTCCGGGTCGATCAGCCTGTTGAGTCTTTGGGGGGTCCGTATCGCACACCGGGGCCGCCGCGAGCATCACCGATCTTGACGATCAACCCCCGCGATCGCATGTCGGTCAGGAGGTTGCGGGCTCGGTAGACGTCGATGTCGAACATGCGCTGCACCGTCTTGTTGGTGATGAAGCCGTACTCGCGAATGTGCTCGAGGACCTTCTCGTCCGAGGCGTCGATCTGACGTCGGTGGTACGACAACGCTCGTGCCATCCCAGTGACGGCTTCAGGCCGCAGGCGGTAGGTGGGCGCAGGGTGGTGCGCTGTGCGCCTCGTCGGTTCCGTGATCCGGGCATCGGTCATTCGCTGGAGGACGCGTTCCGCCTCGGCAGGCGATCGCTGGACGGTCTGTGACAAGGCCAGCGCGTCGACCGTGCGCTTTCGGCGTAGCACCGCCAGAGCGAGGAGCACGTCGACATCCCTGCCCAGCGGGTCGGGAAGGTCCGCGACGTACCGCACGAACGACTTGTTACCGGTGCCTCCGGCGAGTGTCGCCTGGACCAGGAGCACTTCGGTGCGGAACGAAGGCGGCTCCTTTCCGCTGCGGAGCATCTCGCGGTAAGCGCGGTCCACGCCCTGGCCCGTTCGCTCGGCGAGCTGGAGCAATGCCACCGTCTCGGTCAACAGGCGGTTCCTCGGCGTCGAGGGATAGGTGAGGATGTTGTCCGGCGACACTCCCGCGACGAGGCCCCCCGGGCTCGAGATCGTCAGATGGTCAGCGGTGTGCTCGATGTCGAGCGCCCCGTGCGTGTCGTAGGAGCGGTGGATCAACCCGTTCACGACCAGCTCGCGCACGGCGTCGATGGGATAGTCGGGCAAAGACAGCTGGACGCCGCCCGGGAGGTTGAGGGGCTCGCTGTAGCTGCGTCCTTCGACTGCGTCGATGAGCAGCTCGATGGCGGCCAGCATCGGCTCTCGCCCCCGGAGGCGGTAGCTCGCCTCCGCTCCGGAAGTGGCTCGGTACTGGTACGAGTAGCCGTACTCGGGAAGCTCGGCGGCAAGGGTTTCGGCGGGGGTGAGCAGGAGGGCGCCGGCTCGGTTGACGGTGTCGCCCTCGGAGGTCAACCGGAGATCTGTCAGCAGCTGTGCGGTGTCGAGGGATGCCAGGTCCTGCCGGCCTGCCCGGCGGAGGAGCTGACGGAGACGCTCGATCTCGAGTGGCGCAAGCTGTTCGAATCGGATCGACGTCGGCTCGGCGGACCAGTCGACGAGACCTCGGGAAGCGAGCACCTCTCGCTGCTGGTCGGGCGTGAACGGAAGGCATTCGGTGCCGAGTCGGCGCCTGGCGAGCCCTGCGGCGTTGGAGCAGGTCCCCACGGCCGGAGGCACCGAGATCACGATCAGACGGCGTCCATGCTCCTCGCGCTGGGTGACGAAGCAGGTGAGGTTCGGCCTGGTGCGATCGAAGATGCCCTTTCGGATCACGTCGACGGTGAGGTCGAGCGGGACGTCGACGAAGGCTTCTGGCCCGCTCTCCTTGTCGATGACGCCGAGCACGACGTCCCCGCCCTGCGCGTTGGCGAAGCAGACTGCTGCGTCGGCAAGAAGGCGCAGCGTGTCCTTCAGGTCTCCGCGCGGTTGCTTGAACTCCAAGGTGTCGCCCTCGAGCACCGCAGCTCGAACGCCCATCGCGATGCTGGTCAGTGCTGCGTCGACAGAGCCCACGGTGACCATCGAACTGGAGGTTAACTGATTGATCGACCAGATACGCAGTAGATCAGTTCAGCATCAGTTCGGCTCAGACGAACTTCGACCCGGGTGCACCGAGGCTTTCGAGGGTGGTGTTGAGGTTGGCGGCGGCGTGTGCTTCGTGGCCGCTGATGAGTCCTTGGTAGATGTCGAGGAAGACGCTCAGGCGGCTGTGGCCCGACCACCGTTGGCAGACCTTGATGTCGGTGCCGGCTCGCAACCACATCGAACAGGCGGCGTGGCGGAGGTCGTGACGGCGGAGGCGGGTGAGCTTGGGTTGCAGCGGCGAGTCTGCTGGGAGCTCGGGGTGGGGTGGGAACAGGGCGGCTCGCGCCGGGTTCCAGACGAAGCGGCCGAACATGGTGGGGTCGATCGGGTTCCCGTTCCGGCTGAACACGAGATCGAACGGCCGGGCCTCGTCGAGTGTGGCGAGGTGTGCTGCGATGACGGGGACGACGAGGGCCGGGATGGGGACGCGGCGTGTGGCACGGTCGGGCTTGCTCTTGAGCGGGCCCCAGTGGTGGTCCTCGGTGGAAGCGAGGAAGCGGGAGGAGACGTGACGGTGGCTCCGCCGGACGGTGAGCCAGGCGTCAGTCGGCTCGGCCAGGTCGAGGTCACCAATGACGAGGCCGACGACCTCGCTGGGCCGGAGGCCACAGAACCCCATGATCAGGACGAGCGAGCGGGACATCTCGCCCCAGCTGCCGTGTTCGACGCAGGCTCGGGCCAGGTCGAGCACCTGCTCGGGGGAGAGCACGAGCTCGGCGTCGGCGGCTTTGACCGGCCCGACGGCCGACGCTGACTTCGTTCGCAGCACCGAGTCCCACGGGTTGGTGGCGAGGTGACCTTCGACGACGGCCCGGTCCCAGCACTGGCGGAGGTCGGCTGCCATGCGGGTGATGGTGCTCGCAGAGACCTTGGTTCCGGGGTGGCGGTAGTGGAACCTGCAGCGGTCAAGGAATGCTTCGAGCTCGACACGCCCCACCGCCGCGAGCGGTACCGAAGCGGCCTCGAGAAGGAGTCTGCCGCGGGCCTGCTGGTCGGTGAGGACCGGGTCAGGGCGGTCAGAGCGGAGCGCGATCGTGACCCAGGCGCGGATGTCGTCTGCGTCGGTGCTGTCGGGGTCGACGTCGACGAAGTGGCCGGCGGCCCGGTTCAGGTAGCGGGCCAGCTCGGAGCGGCCCTTGGCTTGCAGGGTCGGCCACTTCTGCGCCGAGTACGCGTGGGTCCAGGCAGCGACGGTGATCTGCGGGCCGGTCGGCGCATCGTCGGGTACGAAGCGACGGGCACGTGAGCAGTAGCGGAGGCCGGTGACGTAGCCGCGCAGGAGGTCCTGGCGGTAGACAGCGGCGTCACCGGCCCGGCCGAATCGGCGAAAGCAACGTCGACCGTCGACACGCCAGAACACGTCCCAACACGGCTGGCTGATCGGCTCCCGGTCTAGCCGCGCTCGAGTACGGGTGACCGACCGCCTCACCTCGCGCACGGTGAAGGTGGTCGGACGGCCCGGTGGCATCGTCGACCCGATGGCGTAGCGAGGCATGCGCCACCAGTCGGCAATTTTGGCGGCACATCGGAGCAAATCGAAAGCCACAGGGTGCCCGCCCTGAGCTTGCCCTTCGCCATCGCAACCGCCTCGGCGTCGGTTTGCGCCGCTGGTTGGCATGCTCCGCAACGGACCCGCTGACCTGCTCGTACCTCTCGGAAGCGGTCCATTCGACGGCTCGGCTACGATCGGCGTGGAGTAGCATCGGGAGAGGTGCGAGAGCGGCCGAATCGGCCTCACTGCTAATGAGGTGACCTCTGCAAGGGGGTCCGAGGGTTCAAATCCCTCCCTCTCCGCCAGACCGCCTGTGACCCACGTCACCCACTGGATTGTTACGGTTTCGTGG
>JBBSLC010000013.1:0-31523 GCA_038255685.1 Acidimicrobiales bacterium
GGCCCACCCGGTGGGGCTGGCGGTGTGGTCGATCTCGAGGCCGTGGCGGACGTCGCAGCCGGGGACGGCGCAGCAGGGGTCTCGCAGCTCGAGCGCGGTGCGTTGGGCGGCGGTGGCGCTGCGGCCGAGGTGGGCGACGGTACGTCGGCGTCGAACTCCGGACTGGTGCTGTCGTCGTAGCGGGCGGCGACGTCCTCGCCGAAGTGGTCCTCAAGCACGACCGGACTCTCGCGCTGCACCGTCGACGCGTCCATGACGTTCCAGCGCCGACGTGGCAGGCCCAGCGACGACGCACGCCGGGCAAGGTGGCTCAGTGCGGGCGGTACACGTCGGACCGGTGATCGATGCGGAGCACCTCGACCCGTCTTGCGTCGTCGTCGATCTCGTAGACGATGCGGTACGGCCCGCGTCGCGCAGACCAGAGGCCCTCGAGCTCGCGCTGGAGCGGGTGGCCGATGCGACGAGGGTTTTCGACCAGTGCACCGACCATGAACTCGACCACTGCGGCGGCGATCCGTTCGGGCAGCCGGCGCAGCGCTCGTTCAGCCGACGCAGCGACGACCAGCCGATACGGCTCGCCGGTCACCTGTCGAGGTACGTGGCGCGCAAGTCGTCTGCGGTGAACGACTCCCCTGCCTCGACCTCCCGTCGCGCCGCTTCGATCTCCGGCCGCGCGGCAGGGTCCGAGAGCAGGTCGAGGGTGTCCTCGAGCGCCTGGAGGTCCGCCGGGCTCATGAGCACAGCTGCCGGCACACCGTTGCGGGTCAGCACGATGCGGTCGTGTTCCCGCTCGACCTGATCGACCAGCTCGGAGAGCCGAGCCTTGATCTGGGACAGTGACAACGTCGTCATGACCAAGATCCTAGTCACCGATCAGCGGTGCTCGAGCTCGACGGGGGTCCAGAACGGGAAGCTGACGTGGCGCGCGCCGAGGTGGTCCACGATCCTCCCCTTCTCGGCGAGGGCCGCGAGGCAGGGTCGCACGACGTCGGCACCCCCGGCCATGACCGCGTAGTCGGCCAGCGTGACGAGCAGCGGACCGGTGTCGACGTCGCCCGCCCGCACGACCGCCTCGACCTCGAGCGTGGGGCGGCACGGCGTCGAGGTGTCGACTGCGTAGCAGTGGTACACCACCCCCTCGAAGACCGACAGGGCACGGATGATCACCGGCTCACCAACCGGTGGTGCCGGGCTCGCCCTTGAACGGTCCGACGATCCTGGACGTGATCCAGCCGCCGTAGAACCCCCCGGGCTGAGGGGTGGCTCGCTCGTCGCCCACCCAGCAGGCATCGAAGGCCCAGGCGTAGAGCGCGAGGTGGCCGGCGATGGGCTCGTAGCCGGGAGCGGGGTCCGGATAGCTCCACGCCACCTCGGCAAGGACCCCGAGGTCGCTCTGGACGTCCCAGTACCTGGCGGTGCCCTTGAACTCGCACCACGACGTGTTGCGGCTCGGCGTGAGGCGCGACGTCGACACGTCCTCGGGCGGCAGGTAGTACACCGGCGGGTGACTCGTCTCGAGCACCCGCCACGCCGCTCGGCTGTCGGCGAGCGTCCTCCCCTCGTGCTCGATCCGCACCCGCTCGGCGACGGGCTCGAGCGCCGGAGGGCGGGGGTAGTCCCAGACGGACTCCTGTCCGGGACCGATCGGCAGCGGCTCGGGTCGCATGTCGCCAGCATGCCCGGCACCATGGCGGTGTGGGCGACGAGACGACGGGTGGGTCCGATGCTGCGCTCGCCGCCGCGGGGGTGGAGCTGGTCGACGCGGTGGTCGCCGCAGTGCCCTCGTGGATCGAGCGGTCGGTGCGCCACCTCGTGACGGCGTGGTCTGGCGCAGTCGCACCAGCGGTCGCAGACCAGGCCAGAGAGGCCGGCATCGCCGCTGCAGCCGAGGTCGGCGCTTCCCTTCGGCAGCTGCTGAGCGCCGACGTCGACCAGCAGTGGACGAACCCGATGTCGATCATCAGGCGGGCGGTGCCCCATGCCGCTGCGGTGCTGGAGCGGGCCGGGGTCGGTGCCGTCGAGCGGTCCGTCGGGGACGAGGCCGACTTCCCCGACGACGTGTACGGCCTCATGCCGAGGACCTTCGCCGACGTCGACCCATCGCTCCACGAGCTCGGGATCCGCTGGGGTGCGGTCAAGGCTCGAGCGCACCTCGATCGCCATCGGCCGAGCGGGCGGTGACTGTGGACGGAGAGGTCATCGCCCTCGTGCCCGACCTGATGGACCGGTCGCGGGTGGCTGGCGCGGTCCCCGGCGTGCGCTTCGTCCCCGACGCAGCGGCGCTCGTCGAAGCGTTCCGAGCGGCACGGGGCACGCCCACGGTCCTCGTCGACCTCGGACGGCAGGGCGTGCTCGACGTCGCGGCCGGGCTGGTCGCCGACGGCGTGCGCGTCGTCGGCTTCGGCTCCCACGTCGACACCGACCTGCTCGAAGGCGCCCGAGCTGCCGGTCTCGAGGTCCACCCCCGCTCCCGACTGTTCCGCTCGCTGCCCGCTCTCCTGGCAGGAACACCGTCGGAACAGGACGAAAGGTACGCCATGACCACGGCCTCCCCGCCCCTCATCCCCGTCGAGCACCTCTTCGAGAACCCTGAGCGGGCGGGCGGCCAGATCAGCCCCGACGGCACCAAGCTCGGCTACCTCGCCCCCGAGGAGAACCGGCTCAACGTGTGGGTGCGGCCCCTCACCGGGTCGGATGAGGACGCCACGTGCGTCACCCACGACCACGTCCGGGGCATCATGAGCTGGCGGTGGAGCCGTGACAGCCAGCGGATCCTCTACGTCCAGGACAAGGGCGGCGACGAGAACTTCCACCTCCACGTGGCCGAGCTCGACCGGCCGTCGCAGGCCGCCCGTGACCTGACCCCCTTCGAGGGGGTGCGGGTCATGCTCGTCGACGTCCCCCCTGCGGATCCGACCCACGTGCTCGTGGCCATGAACCAGCGGGACCCGAGCGCCTTCGACCTGCACCGCGTCGACCTCGTCTCGGGGACCCTCGAGCTGGTGGCCGAGAACCCCGGCAACATCGGCGACTGGGTGGTCCACCACGACGGCCGGGTCCTCGCCGCTGCCGCCCAGACACCCGAGGGCGACACCGAGGTCCTCGTGCGCGACGCCGAGGACGAGCCGTTCCGCCCGCTCGCCGTCTACGCCAACGAGGACGGCGGCGACATCTACGGCTTCACCCCTGATGGCGACGCGCTGTGGGTGGCGTCGGCCAAGGGCACCGACACCAAGCGACTCGTCCGCCTCGGTCTCACGACGGGCGAGGAGGAGGTCGTGGACGAGCACCCCGATGTCGACCTGGCCACCGCCGTCATCCGGCGCCGCACGGGCGAGCTGCTGGCGGCGGTGTACCAGGAGGAGCGTCTCGCCTGGCGCTATCACGACGACACCTTCGGTTCGGCGTGCGAGGCGGCACGGCGCCTGCACCACGGTGACCTGCAGGGCGTGAGCATGTCGGAGGACGAGCAGCGCTGGGTCGTGGTGTTCAACGACGACCGCGAGCCCGGGGTCACGTTCTCCTTCGACGCCGCCACGGGCGACGGCGACTTCCTCTTCAAGCCCCGGCCCAAGCTCGATCCCGAGGCGCTCGCCCCCATGCGGTCGGTCACCATCACGTCGCGCGACGGCCTCACCCTCCACTCGCTCCTGACCCTGCCGAGCGGCGGGGAGACGAGCAACCTGCCGATGGTCCTGCTCGTGCACGGCGGCCCGTGGGCCCAGGACACGTGGGGCTACCAGCCCGAGGTGCAGCTCCTCGCCAACCGGGGCTACGCCGTGCTCCAGGTCAACTACCGCGGATCCACCGGCTACGGGAAGGCCTTCACCCACGCTGCCGAGGGGGAGTTCGGCAGGAAGATGCACGACGACCTCGTCGACGCCGTCAGGTGGGCGGTCGAGGAGGAGGTGGCCGACCCCGAGCGCGTCGCCATCTACGGCGGCTCGTACGGCGGCTACGCGACCCTCTGCGGGGTCACGTTCACCCCTGACCTCTTCGCCGCCGCCATCGCCTACGTCGGCCCGTCGAGCCTGGTCACGCTCATCCGGTCGTTCCCGCCCTACTGGGGGCCGTTCCTGCAGGGATCGTGGTTCCGCTACGTGGGTGACCCCGGGACCGAGGAGGAGCCGAACGACGACGTCGTCGCCGACCTGCTCGAGCGCTCCCCGCTCACCCACGTCGACCGGATCACGACGCCGCTCATGGTGGTCCAGGGCGCGAACGACCCGCGGGTGACGAAGGTCGAGTCCGACCAGATCGTCGCCGCCCTCCGGGAGCGGGGCGTCGACGTCGAGTACCTGGTGAAGGACGACGAGGGCCACGGCTTCGCCAACCCCGAGAACCGCCTCGACCTCTACCGGGCCATGGAGCGCTTCTTCGCCCGCCACCTGGGCGGACGGGCGGAGGCACAGGGCTGAGGGCTCACTAGGGTTCTCGTCCGTGGGTGAGCGGCTGCTGGTGATCGGAGGCGACGCCGGCGGGATGGCGGCGGCGTCCCAAGCCCGGCGCCTGCGGGGTGACCTCGACATCGTCGCCCTCGAGAAGGGCAGCTGGACGAGCTACTCGGCGTGCGGCATCCCCTACCTCGTCGGTGGCGAGATCGGCACGCTCGAAGAGCTCGTGGCCAGGACACCGCAGGAGTTCCGCGACCGGTTCCGCATCGACGTGCGCCTGCGCCACGAGGCGATGGCGATCGACCTCGACCGCCGCCAGGTCGAGGTGCGCGACCACGACCGGGGTCGGACGTTCTCGCTCGGCTTCGACCAGCTGATGATCGGGACGGGGGCGCGTCCCCGTCGGCCACCGATCGACGGCATCGACAGCCGTGACGTCCACGGCGTGCAGACCCTCGACGACGCCGCCCACCTGCTCACCCACGCCGAGCGCAGCAGCGCCACGAACGTCGTGGTGGTCGGTGCCGGCTACATCGGCCTCGAGCTGGCCGAGGCCTTCACCCGTCGGGGCGCGAAGGTCACGATCGTCGAGCGCGGTTCGGAGGTCATGCGCACGTTCGACCCGGACATGGGCGCCCTCATCAGCAGGGCGATCCGCACGCACGGCATCGACCTCCGGTGCGGTACGGCCACGACCGGCTTCGAGGACGGCGTCGTGCGGACCGACGCCGGCGACATCCCCGCCGACCTCGTCGTCCTCGGACTCGGCGTCGTGCCCAACGCCGAGCTGGCGGGTGCTGCTGGCGTCGCGCTCGGCGCCGGCGGCGCGATCGCCGTCGATCGCAGGCAGCGCACGAGCATCGAGGGCGTGTGGGCGGCGGGGGACTGCTGTGAGTCCACCCACCTGGTCAGCAACCGCAAGCTCTACGTGGCCCTGGGCACGGTCGCCAACAAGCAGAGCCGCGTGGCGGGCACGAACATCGGCGGGGGCTACGCGACCTTCCCCGGTGTGGTCGGGACCGCCATCACCAAGGTGTGCGCAACCGAGGCTTCCCGCACGGGGCTCAGCGAGGCCGAGGCCGTGCGGGACGGGTTCGGCGTCCACGCCGTCACCATCGAGAGCACCACGACCGCCGGGTACCTCGCCGAGGCGCAGGCGATGACCGTCAAGGTGGTGGCCGAGCAGCGCAGCGGTCGGCTGCTCGGCGCTCAGATCGTCGGGGGGCCTGGTTCGGCGAAGCGCATCGACGTCTTCGCCACTGCGCTCCACGCAGGCATGACGGTCGAGCAGATGACCCACCTCGACCTCGCCTACGCACCGCCCTTCTCGCCCCTGTGGGACCCCGTCCTGATCGGGGCACGCAAGGCGGCCGAGGCCGTCGCCGAGGGCCAGGCGAACGGGCCCAGGTGATGCTCAAGCTCGTCACCGCTGTCATCAAGCCGCACAAGCTCGACGAGGTGAAGGCCGCGCTCAAGGCGTTCGGTGTGCACGGCATGACCATCTCCGAGGCGTCGGGCGCGGGTCGCCAGGGCGGCAAGACCGAGATGTACCGGGGCGTGGAGTACACGATCGACGTGATCCCGAAGAGCCGCATCGAGGTGCTGTGCGAGGGGATCGACGCCGACGACGTCGCCCGCGTCATCGCCGGTGCGGCGAGGACCGGCAAGATCGGCGACGGCAAGGTCTGGGTCACCGGCGTCGACACGATCATCCGCATCCGCACCGGTGAGCTCGATGACGACGCGATCTAGCTCATCCGCCAGCGATGATCCGCTGGCTGGCTCCGCACGACCGGCAGAGCCGGATCGTGCTCCGCCTGGCTCATCCGCCATGTCGGGGTGGGCGTCGCGCATCACGAGCCGTCGCGCCGAGGCGCTCGAGGCCGGAGGCCGTGGTGCAGCGCTGTGCGAGGCGCTCTCCGACGCGACCGACGAGGCGATCGCCGGGCTCTTCGACGACGCCGCCGGAGGGGCTGGCGGGGTGGCCCTCGTGGCGGTGGGCGGCTACGGACGCCGTCAGCTCGCGCCGGGCAGCGATCTCGACCTGTGGCTCCTGCACGACGGGCGGGGTGACGTGGCCGCCGTCGCCGAGCGCCTCTGGTACCCGATCTGGGACGCAGGGCTCAAGCTCGGTCACGCCGTCCGCACCCCCCGCCAGGCCCTCGCCCTGGCTGCAGAGGACCTCGACACGGCGACCGCGTCGCTGAGCGCACGCCACGTCGCCGGCGACCCCTCCCTCACCGAGGGTCTCGCCGTCTCGGCGCTGGCCCAGTGGCGCAAGCGCTCAGGGCGCTGGCTCGCCGACCTCTCGACCCGTGTCGGCCAGCGCCACCGCAGCACCGGCGAGGTCGCGTTCCTGCTCGAACCCGACGTGAAGGAGGGCCGGGGTGGGCTGCGCGACGTGCACGGGCTGCGCTGGGCGCACCTGGCGCGACCCGTCCTGCTCGACGGTGACGAAGAGGCGATTGCCGCTGCCGAGGTGGTCCTGCTCGAGGTGCGCGTCGCACTGCACCTGCTCACGGGCCGACCGACCGACCAGCTGCTCCTCGAGCGTCAGGACGAGGTGGCAGCCGCCCTCGGCGATGCATCCGCCGACGCGCTGATGGCCAGGGTCGCGACGGCCGCGCGCAGCGTGGCGTGGACCGGCGACGAGGTGTGGGGCCGGGTCGGGTCGTCGCTGACCGGTCCGTTCGGCCGCATCTTCGCCCGGGACCGGCCGCTCGGAGACGGCCTCGTGCTCCGCGATGGCGAGGTGCACCTCGACGTCGAGGCAGACGTCGCCGGCGACGGCAGCCTCGTGCTGCGAGCGGCGGCCGCTGCGGCACGGGCCGGCACGCGGATCGACCGTCCCAGCCTCGATCGGCTTGCTGACGGCGCCCCCTTGCTCGACGGACCGTGGCCCCCCGGTGCCCGCCAGGCGCTCGTCGAGCTGCTCGGCACGGGTCACGCCGCCATCCCGGTGCTCGAGGCGATCGACCAGCGGCGGCTGCTGGAGCGCGTGCTGCCGGAGTGGTCCCACACGAGGTCCAAGCCGCAGCGCAACGCCATCCACCGCTTCACCGTCGACCGCCACCTGTGCGAGGCCGCCGCCAACGCCGCTGCGCTCGCCGATGCCGTCGCCCGCCCCGACCTGCTCCTCATCGGTGCGTGGCTCCACGACATCGGCAAGGGCCTCCCCGGTGACCACACCGTCGTCGGCATGGAGCTGCTCGCCGCCATCGGCGAGCGGATGGGCTACGGCCCCGAGGACGTCGCCGTGCTGGTCGACCTCGTCCGTCACCACCTGCTGCTGCCCGACGTGGCGACGAGGCGAGACCTGTCCGACGACGACGTGATCGACGGCGTGGCCGAGGCCGTCGGCTCGCTCGGCACGCTCGAGCTGCTCGCCGCGCTCACCGAGGCCGACTCGGTCGCAACGGGACCTGCGGCGTGGGGTCCGTGGAAGGCCGAGCTGGTGGCTTCGCTGGTCGATCGCGTCGCCCACGTGCTGCGTGGAGGGGCGGCGGGCGAGGTCACCGGCGAGGGCTTCCCCGATGCTGAGGTCGCCGCCCTGCTCGCTGCCGGTGAGACGGTCGTCCGAGGCGAGGGCCACCGCCTCACCGTCGTCGCTGCGGACCGTCCCGGGCTCTTCAGCCGGGTGGCGGGCACCCTCGCGCTCGCCAACCTCACGGTGCTCGGCGCCGACGCCGCCTCGGCTGCGTCCGATGGCGGTGTGGCGATGGCGGCCTCTCGCTTCCGGGTGGCTCCCGGCCCCGAGCCGGTCGACTGGGACGTCGTCGCCGGCGACGTCCGTGCTGCCGCTGCCGGTCGTATCGCCCTCGACGCCCGCCTCGCACAGCGCGCTCGCAACCACCGGCGACCATCCGCCGTGCGGGCGTTGGCTGCGCCGCCGCACGTGCGGGTCGACAACACCGCCTCCGGCACCGCCACCGTCGTGGAGGTCAGAGCGCTCGACGGGATCGGGGTGCTCTACCGGATCACCCGCGCGCTCGCCGACCTCGACCTCGACATCACGGTCGCCAAGGTGTCCACGCTCGGGACCGAGGTCGTCGACGCCTTCTACGTCCGCACCGCCTCCGGCACCAAGCTCACCGATCGGGACCACGTGCGCGAGCTCGAGCGAGCCGTGCTCCACCAGCTCTCGCTGACCTGAGCGCCGCCGGTCGGCGACGCCCGCCCGTTACCCTCGGCGGCCATGGCGAACGGGCAGGACGACGCGCTGGACCGACCGCTCGCCGAGCCGCCGAGCGGCCAGGTGTCGGCCGCCGACCTGGTGCGCTGGGCCGAGGCCCTGAGCGGCATCGCCCGGACGGGGCTCGGCTTCACGAAGAGCCTCTACGAGCAGGAGCGCTTCGAGGAGGTGCTGAAGGTCGCCGCCGACATCCGCAGCGCGGCAGGCAGCGAGCTCCGGGAGGAGGCGCTGTTCGAGGAGTGGATGAAGCTCGTCGGCTCTGGCGTGGCCGGCTACGTCACGCCCAAGGTCGCCGTCGGCGCCGTGGTCGGCAACGACCGGGGCGAGATCCTGTTGGTCCAGCGGTCGGACTCCGGCGTGTGGCTCTACCCGACCGGTTGGGCCGACATCGGCTACTCGCCGGTCGAGGTGGCGCTGAAGGAGGTCGAAGAAGAGACCGGCATCATCTGCGAACCGAACCGCCTCCTCGCCGTGCTGGACGGGCTCCGGCTCGGCTTCACCCGCATCCCGCTCTACAGCGTCGTGTTCCACCTGACCGCCGTCGGTGGCGAGCTCGTCCCCCACCCCCTCGAGTGCGCCGACGCCGGCTGGTTCGCCGAGGACGCGCTCCCGTCGCCCCTGGCCGGGGTGGACGGCTGGGGCCCGCTCGCGTTCGCCGCCATCCGTGGCGAAGAGCCCGTGGCGCAGTACGACCCCCCGCGCCAGCCCCTGTGGCGGGAGGGCTGAGGGCGGGCTCCGTCAGGCGGTGGGGGTGAGCTGGTCGAGGAGGGCGTGGATGATCGACGTGGCCCCGCCGGTGCGCTCCCAGTCGTCGGCGATGCGCTCGTGGTCGGCGAGGCCGGTGGCGTCGGGGGTGATCCCGAGCGCCTCGACGGCTGCTGCGGCGAGGGTCGCCGGCTCGGCCTCGTCGCCGAAGGCGGGGAACGCCTCGAGCCCCTCCCACAGCGCCTCGGGTGGCCGGACGGGTTCCTCGCCCCTCGCCACCGCCAGGGCGACGCTCGGGAAGACCTCCATCGTGGAGACGGCCGGGGGGCGCTCGTAGCCGGGCACCGGGTGCAGCCGCCACTCGAGCGTGGCGCCCCCGGGCCCGTCGTCGCGGAGCCACACCTGCGAGCCGTTCACATAGGCGTCGGTCGGCTCGCCGAAGCGCTCGTCGAGGGCGACGACGAGCGCTGGGGTGAGGCGCCACACGCAGGTGGGCACGAGCGGTCCTGGCACGAGGTGAGCGTAGGCGGGCAGCGCCGGTCGGCGACCCGCTCCTGGTTTGTCACGAGACGCTGCGAGGATGTTCCGGTGCAGCACCGTCGGCGACCCGTCACCGCCCTGCTCGCTGCGATGGCCGTGCTCACCGCCTGCACAGGCGGGGACGACGGCGTGGTGTCGCTCGAGCGGGAAGGCGGCCAGGGGTCCACGTCCACCTCGAGCTCGTCTCCGACGACGACCGCTGCGCCCGGGACCACGTCCCCGCCGACCACCTCGGCGCCCGTGACCACGACGACGACGACGGAGGGGGTGACCACGGCTGGCGCACAGTCGGCGACCCCGACCTGCCCACCGATCCCGGCGGCGGCCAGACCCGACCCGGATCGACCGACCTACCTGATGGACCTCGACGTGCGACCCGACGAGGGCGTCGTCGAGGGCCGTCTCACCGTCCGGTTCACGCCGGACCTGCCGACGGACCGCCTCGTCTTCCGCCTCTGGCCGAACGGTCCTCGCGCCGCCGGCGCCGGTGCGCAGCTCGACGTTGGTCCGGTCTTCCTCGGCTCGACGGCGCCGGCGCCGACCGAGCAGCCAGACCCGACCACGCTGGTCGTCGACCTCGGCGGCGAGGTGCGAGCCGGCCAGCGGGTCGAGGCGACCGTGCCGTGGACGCTGCGGCTCCCAGGCGCGGCGAACGACCGGATCGCCAGCGAGGGGGGTGCGGTGCGGCTCGGGTCGTTCTTCCCGATCCTCGCCTGGGAGCCGGGCGTGGGCTGGGCCATGGAGCCGGCGACAAGCGCCTTCGCCGAGGCCTCGACCGCGCCGGTTGCAGACTTCAGCTACGCCGTGAACGTGCCCGAGGGCTACCAGGTGCTCGCGAGCGGCACCCTCGACGAAGGGCGTTGGCTGGCCCCAGCCCACCGGGACGTGGCTGTGTCCGTCGGGCGGTTCCGCATCGCCGAGGGGCAGGCCGGTGCGCCCCAGCCGGTGAAGGTCGTGGTCGGTGTGCAGGAGGGGGTCGACGAGGACCCGGAGGCCTACCTCGACCGCGTCGTGCGCAGCCTCACCGACTTCGGCACGAGGTTCGGGCCCTACCCGTACGAGTCGTTCTCCCTCGCCATCACGCCCGGGCTCCGCGGCGGCATCGAGTACCCGGGCCACGTGCTGCAGGGCCCGGGCACCATCGGCCGAACCACCCCGCACGAGGTCGGCCACCAGTGGTTCTACGGCCTCGTCGGCAACAACCAGGGTCGCAACCCCTGGCTCGACGAGGGCATCGCCTCCTGGGCCGAGGCCCGCTTCGAGGGCACCCTCGCCGACTTCGCATCGAGGAGCATCCCCTCGTACGCACGGGAGCAGGCGTTCCAGCCGATGGCGTTCTGGGAGTCACGCCAGGCTGGCTACTACCGGGGGGTCTACGTGCAGGGCGCACTCGCACTCGCTGCCCTGGGCGAACCCGATCTCGTCGACTGCGCACTGCGCCTCTACGTCGCCGAGCAGTCCTTCGGCATCGCCCGCCCCGCAGACCTCCTCATGGCCGCGCGCCAGGTCTTCCCCGAAGCCGAGGCGACGCTCGCCCGCTTCGGCGCCTTCCCCTGACGAACCGACGGCCGGGTGGGTGTCGCTACTCGAAGCGCTGGTCGCGCAGGAAGCGCTCGACCTCTTCCACGAGCTGGGCCGGGGACGGCGCATCCTCGTCCAGCTGGCCGTTGTAGCGAGCCTCGAGGTGCGTGACGTACTCCCGCATCTCGTCGTCGTCGGCGACGACCTCGCTGACCTGGCGCTCGTAGGAGGCGCTGGCGATCTCGAGGTCGGTCGTGACCACGCCGACCGAGACGACCTCGGCGGCTCGCTCGACGAGCGCCAGGGCCGCCTTCGGCGACGGGGCGCCGGGCACGTAGGCCGGCACGCTGGCCCACAGCGAGGCAGAAGGGAGCCCCGCCCGGCCGCAGGCGT
Source organism: Acidimicrobiales bacterium (assembly GCA_038255685.1). Classification (GTDB taxonomy): domain Bacteria; phylum Actinomycetota; class Acidimicrobiia; order Acidimicrobiales; family CADCSY01; genus CADCSY01. The sequence goes on from JBBSLC010000013.1 coordinate 11,746, forward strand.
CCTGGAGCACGCCGACGATGCCCGTGGGCCCCTCGTAGCTCGAGCGCCGCAGCCCGAAGCGCTCGATCAGGCTTGCGTCGACGGCGGTGCCGATCACCGAGACCGGCGCGGTGTGGGGGACCTCGGCCAGCAGCGCACCGAGGGTGAGGACGATGGCTGCGTCGTAGTGCGTGGCCACACCGACCACCTGCTCGCAGAACGTCCGCCAGCGCAGGTGCGGCTCGTGGCCGACGACGACGATGGTGTCGGTGCCGCCCGTCGATCCCCAGGAGAGCTCGGTGGTCGGCCACACGATCTCCCGGGTCACCCCGTCGGCGAGGTGGACCTGGGGACGCGTCGCGGTGAAGTCGAAGAAGTCCTCGGCGTCGATGGTCGCGAGCGGCTCAGGTGCCCACCGGTCCCGCAGCCACCGGGCAGCGGTGGTGGCGGCATCGCCGGCGTCGTTCCAGCCTTCGAAGGCGGCGATGACGACGGGCCGCTGCAGCTTCGGCCGGTCGGCCCACTGGAGGTGCTCCACGGCGTCGAGGGTACCGGGGCTCCCTCATGGTGGTTGGATGGCATCGTGACCACGAGGCTGCGTTGATGGCAGGGCTGCGAAGGCGGCGCAGGACGCCGCTCGAGGACGTCGGCGTCCGGCCGGACTACCGCTTCTCGTTCGCCAACGAGCGGACCTTCCTTGCCTGGATCCGCACGTCCCTCGCCCTCGTCGCAGGCGGCCTGGCGGTGACCGAGGTGCTGCCTGAGTTCGAGGTGCCCGGGGGCCGCCGCCTGCTCGGGCTCCCCCTCATCGCGCTCGGCGCGCTGATCGCCCTCACGAGCCTGCGGCGCTGGGAGGACAGCGAGCGAGCGATGCGGTTGGGGGACCCGCTCACCCACTCCTGGCTGCAGCGCGTGGTGGCGATCGGCGTCGGGGCCGCTGCGGTGATCGCGGCGTTGCTCGTCGCGGTCGGGAGCCGACCAGGGTGAGCGACCTCGCGCCTGACGACGTCGGCCGGGCACGGGAGCGCACGACCCTGGCGTGGACGCGCACCGGGCTGTCGTTCGCGGTCGCCGGCGCGCTCCTGCTCAGGCTCCTCGGGGAAGAGGGCTCCGAGGCGCTCGGCCTCGCCGTCGCGTTCGTCGTGCTCGGGTCGGTCTCGTGGCTCTGGGCGTGGCGGACCCCCGAGGCGAGGCCCGCGATCGACACGAGGCTCGGACGAGCGACGATCCGCACGGTTGCGCTCGGGACGGCGGCGATCGCTGCCCTGGCGATCGGCGCCCAGATCACCCGGTGACCGCGAGCGGGGTCGGCGTCCGGGGCTACCGTCGGTGGGTCGCCGCGAGCGTCGTGGTCGACGGGGGAGGAACGCCGTGAAGATCGGGCTGTCGCTGTCCGAGCCGCCGCCAAGCGGGGACGTGCTCGGCGCGCTCGTCCAGTCGGTCCAGCTCGCCCACGACGACGGGTTCGCGTCGGTCTGGATGGCGAACATCTTCGGGCTCGACGCCTTGACGGCGCTCGCGGTCGCGGGCAGCCGCGTGCCCGACATCGAGCTCGGCACCGCCGTGGTGCCGACCTACCCGCGCCACCCCGGCGCCCTCGCCCAGCAGGCGCTGACCGTGCAGGCGGCGGTCGGTGGCCGCCTCGCGCTCGGCATCGGTCTGTCCCACCAGGTCGTGATCGAGGGGATGTACGGCATGTCGTTCGACAAGCCGGCGCGCCACATGCGCGAGTACCTCGAGGTGCTGCTCCCGCTCCTGCGAAGTGGGCGCGTGTCCTATGAGGGCGAGACCTACACGACTCGCATGGGGCTCAGCCGGGCGAGCGAGCACGAGGTGCCCGTCTACCTGGCAGCGATGGCACCCCGGATGCTGCACCTCGCCGGCGCCGTCGCTGACGGCACGATCCTCTGGATGACGGGGCCGTCGACCGTCGAGTCGCACGTGGTGCCCAAGCTGGCGGAGGCGGCGGCCGAGGCCGGTCGCCCCGCACCACGTGTCGTGTGCGTCCTGCCCGTCGCGGTCACCGATGATCCGGAGGGGTCTCGTGCGTACGCCGACAAGGCGTTCAGCGTCTACAACGACCTTCCCTCGTACCGAGCCATGCTCGACCTCGAGGGCGCCGCTGGCCCGGGCGACGTCGCCATCGTCGGTGACGAAGACGCTGTCGGCGAGCAGATCGAGGCGCTCGCCGGCATCGGTGTCACCGACTTCGTCGCCGGGTCGTTCGCCACCGGTGACGACGCCGAGCGCACGCGCGCCTTGCTCTCCGGGCTCGCCCGCAAGGCTGGCCAGGAGAGCTGACGTCAGGCGGCAGCGGTGCGGGCGGGCTCGGTCGCGGCACCGACCCGGGCGCAGAGCGCGTCGACGGCGTGCTCCTCGTCCAGCCGGCGGTCGAGCTCGCGTTCGACGTTGCGCACCGCGCCGTCCCCGCCGAGAGCGGAGAGCATCCCGCGAAGGGTTGTCATGGACCGATCGTGCGCCTCCGACATAGCGGGCGTTCGACGGCCGTGTGACATCCGGGACACGGGTGGCTGAACCTTGGATGTCGCGGTCGCACGGGCGCCGGACCTCGCTCACCGAGGCACGGTTAGCATCCGACGTCGAGGACACCAGCGATCGAGGAGAGAGCCGTGGCCGAGGGTTCGAAGGTGCGCACCGTCGCCGAGCTGATGAGCGCCCCACCGGTGACGGCGCTCCCGTCGGAGACGATCGCTGAGGTCGCGACCCGCATGGAGGACCTGCGGGTCGGCTCCGTGATCGTCGTCGACGACGGCGATCGCTGCATCGGGATCCTCACCGAGCGCGACCTGGTGCGCTTTGCAGCCTCGGGGGCGGAGGCGGCGGTCACGAAGGTGTCCGAGTGGATGACTGCGGAGCCAGACGTCGTCACGCCTGGTTCCGATGCCGTCGCCGCCTTCGCCAGCTTCGTCGAGCACGGGTACCGCCACGTCCCCGTCGTCGAGGAGGGGGTGCTCGTGGGGATCGTCTCGATGCGCGACCTCATGGCGATCGCCCAGATCCAGCCCGTCGTGCACGCCAGCCTGATGGAGGCGCCGCCCGGGCTGAAGGGCGTGATCGTGGCCGAGACCGAGGTCGGCGACGTGCGCGGGACGGAGGGCTTCTACCACTACCGCCAGTACGACGCCGTCGAGCTCGCCGCCAAGCGGACGCTCGAAGACGTGTGGCACCTGCTGTTCGAGGGCGAGCTGCCGACTGCGGCGGAGCGCGAGGCCTACCTCGCCCGCATCCGCGAGCTGCGCGAGGTGCCGGCTTCCATCAAGCCGCTCCTCCCCGGGATCGCGAGGGCCGGCGAGCGCTTCACGCCGCTCGACGCCATGCGCACCGCCGTCTCCCTCGTCGCCGATGCCGGCGACTTCCGCCCGAGCCTCGATGTCGACGCCGAGACGCTCAAGGCGAACGCCATGCAGATCTGCGCGCTGATCCCCACGCTGATCATGAGCCTGCACCGGCTCAACCAGGGCCTCGACCCGATCGACCCCCACCCGGACCTCGGCTACGGCGCCAACTACCTCTACATGCTCACCGGCGAGGTGCCCGACCCCGACGTCGCCCGAGCCGTCGAGCAGTACCAGATGACCACGGTCGACCACGGCTTCAACGCCTCGACGTTCACGAGCCGGGTCGTCACCTCGACCGGCGCCGACCTCGGGGCGGCCGTGGTGGCCGGCATCGGTGCGCTCTCGGGGCCGCTCCACGGTGGCGCACCCAGCCGGGCACTCGACCTGCTCGACGCCATCGGCACCAGCGAGAACGCGAGGCCGTACCTGACCGAGGCGGTGGAGCGGGGCGACAAGATCATGGGGTTCGGTCATGCCGTCTACAAGACCGACGACCCTCGCTCGACGTTCCTGCGGGGTGTGGCGGAGCGCATCGGCGCCACCAAGATCGACTTCGCCAAGGACGTCGAGCGCACCGTGGTCGAGGTCCTCGCCGAGCTCAAGCCCGGGCGCAACCTCTACGCCAACGTCGAGTTCTACGCCGGCGTCGTCATGGACCACTGCGGCCTGCCGCGGGACCTGTTCACCCCGACCTTCGCGTCGAGCCGCGTCATCGGCTGGTGCGCGAACATCCTGGAGCAGGCGGCCGACAACCGGATCATCCGCCCGAGCGCCCGCTACGTGGGCCCGCCCCCGCCTGAGCCCGTCCCCGAGCTCGTCTGATGGCCGACCTCATCGGCGACGTCGAGGTCCACCAGGTCACCGAGGTCACCGCTGAGCTGGTTGCTGCGTTCGACCGACTCGTGCCCCAGCTCTCGCGGACGTCGCCCCCGCCCACCGAGTCCGAGCTCGAGGAGGTGGTCGCCACCCCCGGCAACGTCGTCTTCATCGCACGGGCGCGCGGTGGTGAGGGCGCGATCGTCGGCTCGCTGACGTTGGTCACGTTCCGCATCCCGACCGGCGTGCGTGCCTGGATCGAGGACGTCGTCGTCGACGAGGACGCCAGCCGACGGGGGATCGGGAGCGCCCTCAACCGGGCCGCGCTCGACGCAGCCCGCGAACGTGGCTGCAAGACCGTCGACCTGACGTCGCGCCCCTCTCGGGAGGGCGCCAACCTGCTCTACCGGCGCCTCGGCTTCGAGCAGCGCGAGACGAACGTGTACCGCTATGCCCTGGACGACGAAGGGGTTGCGTGAATGGCTGGTGGTCTGGTCGGGCTCCTCGATGACGTCGCCGCGCTCGCCAAGCTCGCCGCCGCGTCGATCGACGACGTGGGCGCCGCCGCAGGCCGGGCCAGCATGAAGGCCGCCGGTGTCGTCGTCGACGACACGGCGGTGACCCCGTCCTACGTCCACGGCCTCGCAGCCGAGCGCGAGCTCCCGATCGTCAAGCGCATCGCCATCGGTTCGTTGAAGAACAAGCTGCTGTTCATCCTGCCGGTGGCGATCCTGCTCAGCCAGATCGCCCCGACGGTGGTCGAGGTCATCCTCATGGCCGGCGGCGCCTACCTCTGCTACGAGGGCGCCCACAAGATCCTGGCGCTCCGGGGTGGCCACCACGACGAGGCGCCTGCGGCGGCCGTTGGGCCCGAGGCCGAGAAGGCCGTGATCTCGGGCGCAATCCGCACCGACTTCATCCTCTCGGCGGAGATCATGGTCATCTCCCTCAAGGAGGTCATCGACGAGCCGCTCCTGTCCCGAGCGATCATCCTCGCCGTGGTCGCCGTGCTCATCACGATCGTCGTCTACGGCCTCGTCGGCGCCATCGTGAAGATGGACGACGTGGGCCTCTCGCTCGCACAGCGCTCGTCGGCCTCAGCGCAGCGGGTCGGGCGCGGGCTGGTGCTGGCCATGCCGGTCCTCCTCCGCTGGCTCTCGAGGATCGGTACGGCAGCGATGCTCTGGGTCGGCGGCCACATCCTCCTGGTCGGCACCGACGAGCTCGGTTGGCACTGGCCCTACGGCGTCGTCCACGACCTCGAGGAGGCGGTGCACGGCACGGGAGCGCTCAGCGGGGTGCTGGAGTGGCTGGTCAACACGATCGCCTCCGCCCTCGTCGGCATCGCCGTCGGGCTGGTGGTGGCAACGGTGGTGGCAAGGCTCACGCGCAAGGCGAGCCCGGCCCACCAGCACGCCTGACCGTCACCCGGTCCGCGCTGGCCCGGCGAGCACCTGGCGGACCGTCGGCGCAAAGGGGCTCCAGAGGAACCAGTCGCCGAACGCCCGGGTCAGCGGGGGTGGGCCGTCAACGGTGATCGAGCCAGCGGCGCGGGCGTCGACGAGCGCCTCGATACCGGAGAAGACCCGCATGAGGGCGACCGCCGTCGTGGTCACGATGACGTCGCTGTCGAAGCCCGGGTGCTTCGTGCACACCGAGGGGTCGCCCCGGTCGAGCACGAGCCAGATGACCTGCGACGGAGTCCCGGTGTAGTGGAACTCGACGACGACCCGCTGGTCCGGCAGTGCGGCTACGTCGACGCGACGGTGCATCCACCACGTGAGCGTCACCGGGTCGACGACCTCGGGCTCGGGCTCGGTGAACATCCAGCGGACGGCCCACTCGCCGATCGCCATGATGACGGGCTCGAGCGCCGCACCGGCGGGGGTCAGGTGGTACTCGCTGCCCCGGCCGGCCCGGGCGGGCTGGAGGCGGACGACGCCCTTGCGCTCGAGGTGGCGGAGCCGCTGGGCCAGCAGCGTGCGAGAGATGCCGGGCAGGCCGCGGTCGATGTCGTTGAAGCGGGTGCTGCCGAGCACCATCTCCCGCAGGATCATGAGCGTCCACCGGTCGGCGAGCACCTCGCTGCCAAGCGTGACCGGGCAGTACTGGCCGTACTCGTGCGACATGGGCACAGCATTCCACAGGTCCAGATCCAGCACTGGTGGAAGATGGGGACGAGGTCTACAACGGACCTATGAGCACAACCACCACCAACCCGACCGAGCGCCGAGGGGAGCTGGTCGCCTGGGCTGCCGAGCTCGGCCACGAGATCGCTGCACACGCAGCCCGTCACGACGCCGAGGGCAGCTTCGTGTCGGAGGCCTACGACCTCATGCGCAGCAGCGGCTACCTCGCCCTCGCCGTCCCCGAGGAGCTGGGCGGACGTGGGGCCACCATCGCCGAGGTGGCGATGGCGCAGCGCGAGCTCGCCCACCACTGCGGGTCGACGGCGCTCGCCTCGGTGATGCACCACCACGTCGTGCTCTTCACGGCGTGGCGCCTCCGCCGTGGCCTCCCCGGCGCCGAGGCCACGCTGCGTCGCGTGGCGAACGAGGGGATCGTCCTCGTCTCCACCGGTGGCGCCGACCAGACCCGCCCCCGTGGCGAGGCCGTGCGCGTGGACGGCGGCTACGCCGTGAGCGGCCGGAAGATCTTCGCCAGCCAGGCGCCGGCCGGGACCGTGCTCTCGACGATGTTCCCCTTCGACGACCCCGAGGAGGGTCGCATCGTGCTCAACATGGCCGTGCCCCTCGCCTCGGAGGGCGTTCGGGTCCTCGACACGTGGGACGCCATGGGCATGCGGGGGACGGGCAGCCACGACGTCGTGCTCGAGGACGTCTTCGTCCCCGACGAGCGGGTGCTGGCCAGGCGCCCGCACGGCAAGGTCGACGGCCCGCTGCAGGTCATCCTCAGCGTGGCGATGCCCCCGGTCATGGCGGTCTACCTCGGCGTGGCCGAGGCCGCCAGGGACCACGCCGTGGCCGCCGTCGCGGGCACGGCCAAGGCGGAGGACCCCCTCGTCCAGCGCCAGGTCGGCTTGATGGACACCCGCCTGCGGGTGGCGTCGTGGGCGCTCGACGGGGCCCTCGCCGTGGTCGGCGACGATCCCCAGCCGTCGATGGACACCGTCGTGGCCGTGATGGCCGCCAAGCGGGAGGTCGCCCTCGCCGGCGTCGAGGTGTGCGACCTGGCCATGGAGGTCGCCGGCGGGGCCGCCTTCTACCGGTCGTCGCCGATCGAGCGCTGCTACCGGGACGTGCGTGGCGCCAAGCTCCACCCGTTCACGCCGGAGGAGTCCCTCGTCCACGCCGGCAAGGTCGCCCTCGGGTTGCCCGCGGACGAGCGATGAGCGTCGCCGTCGGGGAGGTGTCCTCGCTCCTCCGCTTCCCCGTCAAGTCGATGCTCGGCGAGACCGTCGACTCGGTGGAGCTGGGGGACCGGGGGGTGGTCGGCGACCGGGCCTACGCGCTGATCGACGACGAGTCCGGCAAGGTCATCAGCGTCAAGCGACCCAAGCGCTGGCTCCGCATCTTCGAGCTGACTGCGTCGAGCGGCCCCGAGGGGGTCCACGTGGGTTTCCCGGACGGCCGGGTCATCGGCATCGAGGACCCGTTGCTGTCGTCCGAGCTCTCAGAGCTGTTCGGACGCTCGGTGTCGGTGGCGTCGACCCCGCCCGCCGACGCCGTGTTCGAGGAGGAGTGGGTGAAGGAGCTGAAGAACGACGTCGACCCCTACTTCGACCAGTCGTGGCGCACCGAGCCGGGCGAGGACCAGCTCATCGATGCCGGGCGGTTCATGGGCCCAAGCGGGAACTTCTTCAACTTCGGGGCGGTGCACCTCGTGACCACGAGCACGACCCGCCGCCTCACCGAGCTCGCACCGCAGAGCCGGTTCGACGCCCACCGGTTCCGACCGAACATCGTGGTCGACACCGAGGGGGAGGGCTTCGTCGAGACGGAGTGGCAGGGCCGCACGCTGGCCATCGGCGACGTCAGGCTGACCGTGTCGTTCACGGTGCCGCGCTGCATCATGACCACCCTCGAGCAGGGCGACCTGCCCGCGGACCTGACGGTGCTGCGCACGATCACGCAGCACAACGCCGTCGACTGCTTCGGGACGGGGACGGCCTACCCGTGCGTGGGTGTCTACGCCGACGTCACCGTCCCCGGGAAGGTGGAGCTCGGCCAGCCGGTGGTGCTGGAGTAGGACGAGCAAGCTGGACGATGGTGATGGGTGGCGGGTGGTGGCACCACCATGGTTTCGGTGGGCACCGCCCTTCTGTCCGGCTTTGCGCCGGCGTACCTTGCGGAGGTGAGGCGACACGGGTGAGGGCTGTCGCCACATGGGTCCGCTTCGACGTCCGCACCCGTCTTCGCTCCCTCGTCGTGCTCGCCCTGCTCGTCGCGCTGTCCACGAGTGTGGTGCTCACGGCGATGGCAGGCGCTCGACGGGGCGCCTCGGCCATCGACCGCCTCCTCGACAAGACCCTCCCGGCGACACTTGCGGTGCTACCGAACGAGCCCGGCTTCGACTGGGACGCAGTGGCGGAGCTCCCGGGGGTGGAGGCGATCGGGCGCTTCCCGATCACGGCCTACGAGGTCGAGGGGCTGCCGCCCGACTCCGGCGCCGACTTCGCCTACCTGGACGACGCGGTGATGCGCGACATCGAGCGTCCGGTCGTGCTCGAGGGACGGCTCGCCGACCCGTCCCGTGACGACGAGGTCGTCGCCACCGCTGGCTTCGAGGGCTTGTACGGCAAGGGGGTCGGCGACAGCGTCACGATCCGGCTCTATGGGCCGGAGCAGGTGGACGAGGTCTTCGTGAGCGGTGACGGCGGCCGGCCGGAGGGGCCGTCTATCGACGCTCGGATCGTCGGGGTGGTCCGCTCGCCCTGGTTCAGCGACAAGGAGGGCGCGAGCGCGCGCATCATCCCCTCCGTCGGTCTGTTCGCACAGCACGAGGCCAACCTCCTCGGCACATCGGGTGTCATCTTCGTCAACGCCCTCGTCCGCCTCGAAGGCGGCGCTGGGGCCGTCCCGGCGTTCCGTGAGCGGTTGGCGGAGGTGAGCGGGCGCCGCGACATCGAGTTCTTCGCCCTGGCCGAAGACGCACAGCACCTGAGAGACGTGACCGGGTTCGAGGCGAGAGCGCTGCTTGCCTTTGCACTTGCGGCCGTGCTGGCTGCGGTCTTTCTCGTGGGGCAGTCGGTGGCTCGCCTGGTGTCGGGTGCGGCGCAGGACCTCCGGGTGCTGTCGTCGATGGGGATGTCGCCCGGCCACGTCCGTCTCGCCGCCGCAATCGCCCCCACGGCGGCGTCCGTCGCTGGCGCACTGCTGGGCGTCGCCGTGGCGCTGACGGCGTCTCCATGGTTCCCGACGGGGACCGCCGCCCCCTACGAGCCAGCCCCGGGCCGTGACGTCGACGTCGTCGTCCTCGTCCTGGGGTTTCTCGTCGTCCCGTCCCTGGTGGCCGGCGGCGCCCTCCTGTTCTCATCGGCTGCCTCGAGCGCTGCGATCGATCGGTCGGCGCAGCGGGGGTCGGCCGTCGCCGCGTGGGCGGCGCGCCGGGGGGCGCCCGTGCCCCTGGTGGTGGGGTGCCGCTTGGCGCTCGAGCCAGGGCGTGGCGCCCAGGCCGTGCCCGTGCGCCCGGCCCTGATCGGTGCCGTCGTCGGGGCACTCGGCGTCGTCGCTGCGCTCACCTTCGCCGACGGCGTCAACGACGCGGCGGAGCACCCCGAGCGCTTCGGGCAGGTGTCGGAGCTCAAGGCGTTCCTCGGCTTCAACGGGGACGACTTCATCCCGGTGGACGAGGTGCTGCCCGTGCTGGCCGCCGACCCCGACGTCTTCGCCGTCAACGACAGCCGGCAGAGCGTGGTCGAGGCGGGGGCGGTGGACATCCCGGTGTTCACCCTCGCCCCGGTGTCGACGCCTCCGGCCATCGTCTTGTCCGAGGGCGCGGTGCCCGACTCGCCAAGGGATGTGACGCTGGCGTCAGGCACCGCAAGCGCGCTCGGGGTCGGGGTCGGGGACGAGGTCCGCCTCGTGGGCTCCCGCGCCGCTCGCTCGTTCGTGGTCCGCGGCATCGGCTTCGTGCCTGAGGGTGCGCACAACAGCTACGACACCGGCGCGTGGATGACCGCTGCTGGCTACGACTCGGTGATCGACGGGTTCAAGTTCCACTCAGCAGACGTCGCTCTCCGTCGCGGCGCCGATCTCGACGTGGTGAGCACGCGGCTCGGCAGCGCCGTCGCCGCTGCCATCGGCTCGCCGGAGGCCGCGACGCAGCTCCTCTCGCCCCGCCCCCCTCCCTCCAGGCTGGCCGAGCTCCGCCAGATCGAGCGCCTCCCGCTCCTGCTCGCAGCGTTCCTGGCCCTGCTCGCGGTGGCGGCGGTCGGGCACGCCCTGGCCGTCGCCGCCCAGCGCCGCCGTCACGACCTCGCCGTGCTCCGGGCCCTCGGCGTCACCCGGTGGCAGAGCCGGGTAACGATCCTGACCCAGGCGACGGTCCTCGCCATGGTCGGCATCCTCTTCGGCGCCCCGCTCGGCTTCGCCCTCGGCCGCTTCCTGTGGCGCTCGGTGGCGACGACGACACCGATCGCCCACGTGCCGCCGCTCGCCGTGTGGACGCTCGTCCTCGCTGCGCCCATCGGGATCCTCATCGCCAACCTGCTCGCCGCCCTGCCATCCCACCGGGCGGCCACGATGCGCCTCGGCGAGGTCCTCCGGACGGAGTGACCGCCTCGGGGTCCGGTCGACGGCGTGACCCGTACGCGGGCCCACGCCGGTAGACAGAGAGGATGGACCTCGATCTTCACGTCTGGCGCTTCGACTGGGCTGGCTCGCCGGCGACGATGGGGGCGGAGGTGCTGGCCCTGGCTCGTCGGGCCGAGGCGATCGGCGTGAAGACCCTGTCGTTCATGGACCACTGGTTCCAGATGGAGGCGATGGCGCCGGCCACCGACCCGATGCTGGAGGGCTACACGGCGCTCGGCTTCGTCGCCGGCGGGACCGACCGCCTCCGGCTCCGCCTCCTGGTCACGGGGGTGACCTACCGGCACCCGGGGCTGCTGGCCAAGACGGTCACCACGCTCGACGTCCTGTCCGGTGGTCGGGCCGAGCTCGGCATCGGCGCCGCCTGGTACGAACGAGAGCACCTCGGCCTCGGCGTGCCATTCCCGGGGACCTCGGAGCGCTTCGAGCGCCTCGAGGAGACCCTGGAGATCTGCGTCCAGATGTGGAGCGACGACGACGGGCCCTACGCCGGGAAGCACTACCAGCTCGCTGAGACCCTGTGTCGACCGCAGCCTGTGAGCGAGCCCCGGCCGAGGATCCTCATCGGTGGCGGCGGTGAGAGGAAGACCCTGCGCCTCGTCGCGCAGCACGCCGACGCCTGCAACCTCTTCGGCGGGCCGGCCGACGTGGCCCACAAGCTCGATGTCCTCCGTCGTCACTGCGACGACCTCGGGCGCGACCCGAACGAGATCGAGGTCACGGCCATGTACCGGGATGTCCCCACCGGCGCCTCCGTCGACCAGGTCGTGGCGGGTGCGCAGGCGTTCGCTGACGTCGGCGTTTCGACGGTCATCACCGCGCCGGTCGGCGACGACCCCGCCGACTGGCTCGAGTCGACGTTCGGTCCCGCCATGGCGGAGCTGGCTGCGGTCGAGGCGAAGCCGCTCTAGCAGCGCTACCCGAGGCGGGTGAGGACGTTGCGGGTGATCTGCTCGATCTGGGGATCGCGCCCGGCCAGGCCGTGCGCCCAGTCGGTCGAACCCGATGTCAGCACCGTTGCACCCGCATCGTTCGTGTACGCACCCAGGACGGCGTGGCCGTGTCGGATGCGCTCCATCGCCTCTGGGTCACGGGTCCCGAAGACGCGCGATGCGATGTACTCGAGCTCGCTCGGCTGCCCGGGCTTGGGCGTGCGCGGTGCGGTCTCGCGTGTGAAGTGCTGCGTCGGACACGTCCCGAGGATCTCGAAGCTCGCCGGGGTGCCGTCCTCACCGGTCGGGTGCGGGAGGCCGTCGCGGTAGGTGAAGGTGCAGCCGTCGCACTCGTAGCCGACGACGGTCGCGCCGGCGCCGAGCACGTCGCCGTAGCCGAGCCCCGTCCCTTCGAAGATCCAGTGGCCAGCGCGGTGCACGGTGTAGCCGCCGAGCCCGGCCGTCACGTTGCGGCCGATGCGGTGGTAGCCGCCGCGGGTGAAGGTCACGCCGGTCATGTGGTTCTCGGGGCGGCCGACGACCACGTCAGACCAGAACGTCGTGACCTCGGGTTCGCGGTCGGTCTCCATGAGCGGATCGTCCTTGAAGAAGCCCTTGTACCCGACCATCACGTCGTGGTCGTCGCCCTCGAGGCGCACCTGCCACAGCGAGGTGTTGCCCGAGAAGAAGGCGGCGTTCCCGCCTCGTGCGATGAACGCCTCGACGGTGTCGCGCATGCCCATGGACCAGTACTCGTCGTGGCCGACGGACAGGTAGAGGCTCGCGCCGTCGAGCACCTCGGGGTGCTCCTCGAGGTCGGCGTTCGTGCACACACCGATCTCGAAGCCCTCGCGCTCGGCCCACTCGATGAACGGGAGCTCCCAATCGGGCCAACCCGCAGAACCGGCGTAGCCAGAGAGGTGGTTGAGCTGGACGTAGCCGACGTGCGCGGCGTTCTGCGGATCGGGCGCTCCGGTCCCCGTCACGCGACGGCCCTTGCCCGGCGGCTTGTACAGGTAGCCAGCAGCCATGGGGCGCTGCATGGAGACGTGGGTGCCCCCGGTGTAGAGGTTCGGCCCCCCGAAGTCGTTGTAGGCGTGGTAGGTGTTCGTCGCGAGGGCGACGACGATGCGCTCGCCCGACGTCGGTCGCACGACGAAGAAGGCGTGGTCGCGCCGGACCTTCTCGCCGACGTCGATCTCGAGGACGACCTCGTAGTAGCCGGACCGCCATGCCTGGTCGACGTCGAGCGAGAGCGCGACCGGCCAACCGCAGCCCTTCGAGGACGCGTCCTTCGGTGTCTCGTGCTCGTCGGCCTCGACGGCGTCGGCGCTGAAGACGATCTCCCGCTGGGCGCCGATGCGTGCCACCTCGACGCGCACCGCCCGGCCAGCTGACGACGACAGGTGCAACCCGACCTGCTCGCCGACGCCCACCGATTGCGGCCAGCAGTACCCCGTCACGACCTCACGCGCCATGTCCCGACCCTATGCGCGCGAAGAGCCGCCCCCGAGGGGGCGGCTCCGTCGTGGCGCAGCTGTTGCTAGGAGGCGGCGACCATGGCGGCGAGCTCTTCGATGCGAGCCTCGCCTGCCTGGATGACCGTCTTGCGGTCCTTGTTCGCTGCCTCGTAGGCGAGCACGGTGCGGATCTCGCCGGCGTCCTTGAGGCGACGGATGGCCGAGACGGCGTCGGCGCTGGTGCGCTTGTCGAACGCGGTGACGGGGAGCTCGCTGGCATCCACGACGCCGAGGCCCTTGCGGGCTTCGTTGATGGTACGGGCGGTCCGCCCGGCACCTGCGTCGCCGGCCTCACGCTCGGCGCGGTTCAGCGAGGCGCTCACGCCGGCCTCGACCACCTCGCCGGTCGCCTCGGCGAGGCGGCGGGCTCGCTCAGCGGCGGCGTCGACGGTGGACCCGAAGCGGTTGCGCAGCGATCCGATGGCCTCGACGGCCCGGTTGACGCCGGTGGTGAGGGCGCGGGTCGGGTAGAAGCCCGCCCGCTGCACGGCGCCGAGCGCCACCTGGGTGGGGCCGGGGCGAAGGGCGGCGGGGCCGCCCATGGCGACCTCGGCGAGGCGGGTCGTGAGCCACTCGATGGTCGCGGCGTGGGCGAGCTCGACCCGCTTCAGGACGGCGACGACCTTCTTGTGGTCTCCTGTGTCGGCGAGCACCTTGGCGAACACGGCGCGGTCGTGGAGCTGGTGCTCGAGGGCGAGGTCGCCGTAGAGGGCCTCCTCGAAGGTCTGGGCCTGCTCGAACAGCGCCTTGGCCGGAGCGGCGAGGCGAGCCAGCGTGGAGCCGACGTAGTCGGGGATCCCGCCGAGGTCGCGGATGGCGTCGTCGAGCAGCTGCAGGCGCTCACGGCCCTTGTCTGCGTTCTCTGACAGCTCTCGCTCGAAGTCCTCGGTGGAGGCCTGGCCGCGACGGGTCTCGGCGACCATGATCTCGGTCTGCGTGAGGCGGTGCAGGTTGGTGAGCTCCTTGACGAGCTCTGCGGTGGTGTCCATGTGCTTCTCCTTCAGGGGGGAGCCCTGCGGTTACCCCGAGGCAGCGATCCGCTAACTCGAGCAAGCATCGGAGGCGAGGTCGTCCCCGAGGACCTCGAGGTCTCGCACCCCGTGGCACTGGCGGCGGTAGAGCGTGAGGGCGGCGAAGCGCTCGATCACCGCAGGGTCGCCGATGAGCGGACGAGGTCCGAGCGCACGTGCGAAGTCATCCTGGATCCTGCCTGCGCAGGCATCGACGAGGTGGCGGACGACGAGGGCTCGCCGGTGTGCGGCCCGCCCATCGGCGGGGTCGGTGTCGGCTTCGTTCCCAGCAGCGTCGAGGTGGGCCTCCATGCTCCAGGCAGCGGCGGCCATGGCCCCGAGGGCCGCTCGACCGTGGGGATCAGTCGGCGGGTGGGCGAGCGCGTGGTCGACGAGGCCGATCGCCGCCCCGGCCCAGCAGGCGGCGGGTCCGATCGCACCGTGCCAGAAGCCGGGTCGGTCGAGGTACCAGCGGGGACCGCCGATGATGCTGTCCACCCCGATCTCGAGGCCCTCGAGGTCGACCACTGCGGTGCGGGTGTCGCCGAGGGCGGGCGCGACCCAGCCGGATGCGTCGATCCGGTCCGGGGCGAGCACCTCGCCGGGGACGAGGAGGAGCAGCTGCTCGCCGTCGACGGCTGCGGTCACGAGGGCGTCGTCGACGATGCCAGCGCCCGAGCAGAACGCCTTGGAGCGGTGCAGCACGAGACGGTCGTCGTGACGCTCACCCGTCACGAGGTGCGCGGGGTGCTCGGACGCCCAGACCCCGAGCAGCCGGTCGCCGGGGTGGTGGCGGCCCGCCTCGCGCAGGATCTCGCGCCCGTCGACGTGCGCTTCGGCCAACCTGGCCACGGAGACGTCACCCCGGGCGAGAGCAGCGAGCGCTCGCCAGCGCACGGCGGTGGCGCCGTCGCCGATCGACGGGAGGTCGAGGCCGCCCTCGGCGAGCAAGGTCCTGAGGTCCTGCTCGACGGTCACCGCAGGGCGCCTTCGTCGACCGCCGCCAGGCCGGTGAGGTGGTCGGCGAACCCCTCTGGCGCGCGCCCCAGGCGTCGTCCGCTCGTCACGACCGGGCTCTCGATCGTCGAGATCACGCGGTGGCCCCTCGAGCGGAGCCGACCCCACAGGTCGTGGTCCTCGCCTGTCGGCAGGGGGAGCCAGCCGCCGACTGCGAGGTAGGCATCCCCCCGCACGCCGAGGTTCGTGCCGTGGACGTGGGGGTGGGTGCCGTCGGCGTGCAGGACGTAGCCAGCGAGGTGGGCCGTGGCGACCTGGGGTGGGTGCTCTGCGAAGGAGGCGACCGAGACGGTCCCTGCCACCCCGACGACGCCGGCGTCGGCTTGGCGGAGGTGGCTCTCGATCCAACCCTCCGGCACCGTGCTGTCGGCATCGGTGCCGAGGAGCCAGACCTCGTCGTCGCGACGGCCGCGCCTCGCGAAGTGGTCGAGGGCAGCGGCGGCACCCGCCCGCCTCGCTGCGCCGACGTTGCCGAGCTCCGACACCACGACCTCGCCGTCTCCTCGGGCGAGCAGCTGCCCGCCGAGCAGGGCTGTGGCGTCGGTGCAGCGGTCTGCGACGAGCACGATCCACCGCTGCGCGCCGGGAGGGACCGTGGCGTGGAGGATCGAGGCCAGGCACGCCTCCAGTGAGACGACCTCGTCACGCGCCGGCACCACGATGCCGATCGCCCAACCACTCCCCGACGCCGTCAACGTCGGCGCCATGCGTCGAGCACGTAGCCCGGCGTGGTCCGGTGGTGGTGGTGGTCGAAGCCGCCCGCACACCGCTCGAGCAGCCGGTCGTGCACCGCCGCACCCGGGAGGAGGTGATCGGCACTGGTGCCCACCCAGTGGCACGCGACGAGCACGCCCCCGGCTGTGACCGCCCTGGCCACGCCGTCGACGACGACGTCGAGCATGCGGTCGTCGAAGTAGTAGCCGAGCTCGCTGAAGACCACGAGGTCGTACCTGTCCGGCACCAGCTCGTCGATCACCGAGCCCACCGCCAGCTCCACCTGCGGGAGATCCTGACAGCGCTGCGCAGCGCGTGCGACGGCGGTCGGGGACACGTCGACGGCTCGCAGGTGCTCGCACCGGGTCGCCAGGCGCACCGTGAGCGCACCGACCGAGCAGGCCGGTTCGAAGCCGTGCTGGAACCGCTCGTCGCCGAGCACCTCCTCGATGGCGTCGTAGCGTCCCTGCTCGTAGCTCGACCCGGCGAAGTCCCACGGGTCCTCACCGGTCCGGTACCAGGACTCGAACGCCTCGGCGCTGCACGGGTCAGCGGGCATCGATGAAGACCTCGCTGCGGCGCTCGAAGCGTGCGAGCACGTCCTCGTCCAGGATGACGTCACCGAACGCAGCGGTGGTCTGGGAGGGGTAGCACCGCATCGCCGAGCGCTTCGCCTCGAGGGCAGCACCATCGAGCTCGTGACGACGCAGCGGGAGCGCCGCGAGGTCCTCCGGGCTCGCCCACTGCCATGCCCAGACCGGGTAGGCGAGCACGCCGGCGCCCGTGCGGCGAGCCGCTTCGAGCGCCGCCTGGCCGCAGGCGTCGTGGTCGGTGTGGCCGTCCCCCGACCACGGGGCGACGATGATCTCGGCGCCGGCGCTGTGGTGTTCGATCGCGCCCACCAAACGTTCCCCGACGGCAGCGACCGCCCCGTCGGTGAAGCCGAGCCTGACGGGAGCCACGTCGACGCCGAGTCGCTCGAGGGCTTCCTCCTGCTCGGCCCGCCGCACGGCAGCGAGGGTTGGCCGGTCGGGGTGCGACCCCGCCCCGTCGGTCACGGCAAGGACCTGGACGGCGACCCCGAGCCGGCGAAGGGTGGAGATCAGGCCACCAGCAGCAAGGGTCTCGTCGTCGGGGTGGGGTGAGACGACGGTGACCGCCGTCAGGGCAGGCAGCTCCAGCAGCGGGAGACCTGCGACCAGCTCCAACCAGGCCCGCTCGCTCGTCGGGGCGAGCTCGGGAAAGGCGGACGCGTTCGGTGCTGTGGTCGACTGCATCGTCGGGAACCTTCGGCGCAGGGCCCCCTCGTCAAACCCGTGGGCCCGAGGAGGGGGTACGTCACCCTCCGCTGCTGAGGCCGTCCCTGAGCACCTTGATGTCATCGGCGACGCCCTCGAGCGGCGTCTCGCAGACGACGGGGGCACCGGCGCTGGCGACCACCTCCACCAGGTCGGTGAGCGAGACCTGGCCCTTCCCGAGGTGCTCGTGGCGGTCCCGACCGGAGCCGGCCGGATCCTTCGAGTCGTTGCAGTGGACGAGGTCGATGCGCCCGGTGATCGCCATGATCCTCGCCACCGAGCCGAGGACCTCCTCTCCCGCAGCGTGGGTGTGGCACGTGTCCAGGCAGAACCCCACGCCGAGGTCGCCGATCCCATCCCACAGTCGGGCGATGGTGTCGAAGTGACGGGCCATGGCGTGGTCGCCGCCGGCTGTGTTCTCGAGGTACACCGGCACCTCTGACTCGAGTGCCGTCAGCGCCTTCACCCAGCGCTCCACGCCGACCTCGACCGGCTCACCTGCTTCGACGTGGCCGCCGTGGACGATGACGGCCGTCGCTCCCACGTCCGCTGCGGCCTTGCAGGTCTGCGCCAGGATCTGGCGGCTCGGGTGGCGGACGCGCGGGTTCGCAGCCGCGAGGTTCACCAGGTAGGGCGCGTGCACGAACACCGGCAGGTCCGTCGTCCGCAGCGCTTCGGCATCGTCTCTCGGCTTGGGCTTGGCCCAGCCCTGCGGATCGGACAGGAAGAGCTGGACGCATGCGGCGCCGGTGGCCGCCGCTGTCGCGAGCGGGTCCTCCGTCTTGACGTGGGCGCCGATGACCGGGAGCGTCGTCACGTTGCGACGGTAGCGGCACGTCTCCGGGTGATCCGTATGGCCCTGGTCGGTGGCGTCCATCCGGTGTTCACTCAGATCATGGGGGTCTACCGGGCGCAGCTCTTCCCGCGGATCATGGACAAGCTGATGGACACGGAGCAGACGCGGGAGATCCGGGCCCGGGTGTGCTCGCACCTCTCCGGGGAGGTCGTCGAGCTCGGCTTCGGCACCGGGCTCAACCTGCCGCACCTCCCGAGCACCGTCACCCGCGTGCGCGCCGTGGAGCCGCTCGGGCTCGCCATCCGGCTCGCCGCAGCGCGCATCGACGCTGCGTCGGTGCCCGTGGAGGTCGTCGGCCTCGACGGCGAGTCGCTCCCGCTCGACGATGCGAGCGCAGACGCCGTGCTCGCGACCTGGACGCTGTGCAGCATCTCGGACCCCGTCGCCGCCGTGAGAGAGGTGCGTCGCGTCCTGAAGCCGGGTGGCCGCCTCCACTTCGTCGAGCACGGCAGGGCGATCGATGCCGGTGTGCGGTCCTGGCAGGAGCGCCTCAACCCCATCCAGCGGCGCCTCGCCTGCGGTTGCAACCTCACCCGCGACATCCCGTCCCTCCTCGCCGCAGGCGGCATGGCCGTGGACCGGCTGTCGACCTACTTCGCCCGAGGCGAGCCGAGACCCTTCGGCGCCACCTTCGAGGGCACGGCGACCACGCTGACCTAGGCGCGCGGCGCGCTTCAGGTCGGGGTGCGTCGTGCCGATGCTCCTTTTGGCCCATCTCGGACCTCTCGTCCGAGGACGCGACCTCGAAGGGTTCCTGCCCGTGCTCCTCCTCCGTCCGACACCCGTCCGCGCTGCGCTGCTCGCGCTCGCCGTTGCGGCCGCCGCGCACACCCCCGTGCTCGTCGCCGGTGCGTCCGAGCAGCCGGCGCCCGCCCCTGCCACCGAACCGGCGGCCGTCCCCGAGACCCGATCGGCCTCCGTCGACGGGCTCCCTTCGGGCTTCTCGGCTGCCAGCGCGGACGCCCCGACGGTCTCGGCACCGCTCCAGGCGCCCATCCCGTTCGCCATGGTCGGCCTCGAGCTCCCTGCTGATGCCGTTGCCCGGGTGCGCACATCGACCGACGGCAGCACCTGGACCGGCTGGCTCGCGACCGAGCAGCTCCTCGCCGGTGACGACGGGGCCGATGCCGGCACCGACGAGGCGTCGACGTCGGTCGACGTCGCGCGGTTCACCGACCCGCTCTGGGTGGGCGAGGCTCGCTGGCTCCAGGTCGAGCTGCAGGGAGCGACACCAGCGGAGGTCGGTGCCACGTTCATCGACACGCTCGGCCAGTCCGAGGACGGTTCCGTCCAGGCGGCGTCGGAGACGACCACCTCGACCACGACGACCTCACCGGAGACCACCTCAACCCCTGAGACCTTCCCGGCCCCGACCATGCCGGGCGTCGTCAGCCGCGCTGGCTGGGGCGCAGACGAGTCGCTGCGTGGGGGGTCTCCGTCGTACGCGAGCAGCGGGGTCCGCTACGCCGTCATCCACCACACCGCCGGTAGCAACACCTACACC
>JBBSLC010000014.1:0-30981 GCA_038255685.1 Acidimicrobiales bacterium
AGCGCCCATGACGTCGCGACAGGGGAGCAGCGGTGGCGCCGGCCGACCGACGGCGGTGCCGGTGCTCTCGCGATCGGTGACGGCACCCTCGTCGCCGTGGACGCCGACGGCGTGGTGGCGCTCTCCACCGACACGGGGGAGCTGCGCTGGAGCAGCGGGGGCGGTCGCCCCGAGGTGGCGCCAGGGATCGTCGGCGACCTCGCGCTCATCGGCGACGGCACGGGTGGGGTCGTGGCCCGGGCCCTCGACCGAGGTCAGGAGCGCTGGCGCGTCGGCGTCGGAGGACAGCTGCTGGCGCCGGTCGTCGCCGGACCCGATGTCGCACTCGTCGTCACCAGCCGGGGCATCGTGGCGCTGGCGGTCGCTGACGGCTCGCAGCGCTGGCAGGCGGGGCCGGCTCGGGACGCCCGGTTGCGGGTCGGCGCAGGCGGGACCGCCATCCCGGCGCGGACGGGATCAGGTGTCCTGCTGCTCGACGGGCTGACCGGTGAGACCCTGGCCTCGGCTCGCCTCAGCCCCGGCGATCCCGATCGCCCTGCTGCTGCGGTCGTGCTCACCGACGACGACGCCGTCGTCCTCGCCGCAGGCGACGAGGTCACGGCCCTGCGCTAGGACCTGGCCTCGAGAGAGCCGTCGAGGGAGCGGTCGACGCTCGAGGCCCCGCCGCTGATCGAGCGGCGCATCGCAGTGTGCAGCGCATCCGGTGTCAGCACGCCGAGCAGACGGCCCTCGTCGACGACGGCCACCCAGCTCGAGTCGTAGAGCAGCATCTCGGAGAACGCATCCTTGAGGGTGTCGTCGGCGTGGACGACCGCCTCCACCATGCGGCCCCGTTCCTCGGCCGTGCCGTCACCCTCGGCCCGCGCCCGGCTGATCCAGCCCCGGAGGCGGCGGTCCTGATCGACGACGAGCGCGTACGGGACGTCGGCTGCGTCCATCGAGGTCCGGACCTCGGCGAGCGTCGCCCCGACCTGCACGAGCGGCGGCTGCTCGAGGTCCCCGACGTCGATCGGGGTCACCTTCATGCGCTTGAGCCCACGATCGGCCCCGACGAAGTCAGCCACGAACTCGTTCGCCGGGTTCCCGAGGATCTCGGCTGGCGTGTCGTGCTGCTCCAGGATGCCGCCTTGGGCGAGGATGGCGATGCGGTCACCGAGCTTCACCGCCTCCTCGATGTCGTGGGTCACGAAGACGATGGTCTTGCGCACCTCCTCCTGCAGGCGGAGGAACTCGTTCTGCAGCCGGTCCCTCGTGATCGGGTCGATGGCCCCGAAGGGCTCGTCCATGAGCAGCACCGGAGGGTCGGCACCGAGCGCCCTCGCCACGCCCACCCGCTGGCGCTGACCGCCCGAGAGCTCCGAGGGGTAGCGGTCGCCATAGGCAGCTGGGTCGAGCCCGACGAGCGAGAGGAGCTCCTCGACCCGGTCGCGCACGCGCGCCTTGTCCCACCCGAGGAGCCGGGGGACGGTGCCGACGTTGGTGGCGATCGTCTGGTGGGGGAACAGCCCGATCTGCTGGATCACGTAGCCCACCTTGCGCCGCAGCTGGACCGGGTTGCCGTGGGTGACGTCGGTGCCGTCGAGGAAGATGCGGCCCGACGTCGGCTCGATGATCCGGTTGATCATCTTCATGGTCGTGGTCTTGCCGCAGCCCGAGGGACCGACGAGGACGCACAGCTCGCCTCGTTCGACCTCGAGGGAGAGCGCGTCGACGGCCACGGAGGCGCCGTACCGCTTGGACACCTGCTCGAGGCGGATCAACGTGGCGCTCCCTCGTCCCGGATCGTGACGACGGTAACCGGCGAGGCTGACCTTCGGCACGGCGGGGGAGCTCGCTCGCGCAGTGCAAGGACCAGCCAGGTAGCGTTCGAGGGTGCTCCGCGGTCTGGCCGTCGCTGCGCAAGCGGACCCGTGGATCCGCTGGGACTGGGTCGCCGACCACACCGACGACATCCGAGAGCGCCTCTTCCAGCACGTCGAGCTCACCGTCGTCGCCCTCGTGATCGGCCTCGTGCTCGCCGTGCCGATCGGCGTGGCTGCGTGGCGCTGGCGGGCCCTCTACCCGCCCGTCCTCGCCGTGATGGGCGTCATCTACAGCATCCCCTCGCTCGCACTGCTCGTCTTCTTGATCCCCTGGACCGGGCTGACGACGACGACGTCTGAGATCATGCTCGTCGGTTACACCCTGCTCATCCTGATCCGCAACACCGTGGCCGGGCTCGACTCGGTTCCCGCCGACGTGCGAGAGGCGGCGACGGGCATGGGCTACTCGGCCAACCGCCAGCTGCTGCGCATCGAGCTGCCCCTCGCCCTCCCGGCGATCATCGCCGGCATCCGCATCACCGCGGTCACGACCATCGGGCTCGTCACCATCACCGCCCTCATCGGCCAGGGTGGGCTCGGTGCGCTGATCTACGACGGTCTCCTGCGCGACTTCCGGACCCCGCTCGTCGTCGGCACCCTGCTCACGGTCGCCCTCGCCGTCGTCGTCGACCTCGGGCTGGCCGGCGCGCAGCGTCTGCTGATGCCCTGGAACCGGCGGCGCGCGTAGTGGAGTTCCTCGGAGACGTGGCCGCGTGGTTCTCCGACCCCGCCAACTGGCAGGGCGAGGACGGCATGCCCAACCGGCTGCAGGAGCACGTGGCGATGTGCGTCGCTGCGCTGCTGACCGCCATGGTGCTGGCGCTGCCCGTCGGGCTGTTCCTCGGCCACACTGGTCGGGCCGGCGCGCTCGCGATCAACGTGTCCAACCTCGGGCGTGCGGTGCCGAGCTTCGCCATCATCGTCCTCGCTGCGCAGTGGTTCGAGGAGATCGGGGCCAAGCCGGCCTTCATCGCGCTCGTCGCCCTCGCCATCCCCCCCATGGTCACCAACACCCTCACCGCCGTGGCGGGGGTCGATCCCGAGGTGAGGGAGTCCGCCGTCGGCATGGGCCTCACCGGGGTCCAGGTGCTCACCCGCGTCGAGGTGCCCATGGGGATGCCGCTCATCATGGCGGGCGTGCGGACATCGGGCGTGCAGATCGTCGCCACCGCAACGCTCGCCGCGCTCGTGGGCTGGGGTGGCCTCGGCCGCTACATCATCGACGGGCTCGCGACCAGAGACTTCGTCGAGGTGTTCGCCGGCGCGCTCGCCGTCGCCATCCTGTCCGTCACCGCCGAGGTCTCCCTCGGCGCGCTCCAGCGGGCGCTCGTGCCGAAGGGCCTGGCCGCCGACCCCTCCCGGGCTGCTCGCGCTGGCCTCGCCGACACCGCTGCGCGCAACCCCGGCGGCGGTGCCGTGGCCTGATCCCCTCCCGCCGCACGGCGGGCATGACCTGCGGCTGCGACCTGCAGCCGTTCGGAGCGGTCCGCAGAGACCGTCCAACCAAGCGATCCATGCGGATCCGAGCGAGAGGAAGAACAACCCATGCGGAGCACCCGTACCGGGGTCGTCGGGGCGATCGTTGCAGCGCTGGCACTCTTTGTCAGCGCCTGCAGCGACTCGGGGGACGACACCACCACCGCTGCTGAGGGCGAGACCGAAGAGGTCGGCCGTTGCGCCGAGCTCGGCGCCGAGGGCGACCTCACCGTCGGCTCGACGAACTTCAGCGAGCAGTCCATCGTCGCCGAGATGTACATCCAGTGCCTCGAAGCGGCTGGCGTCAACGTCGACACGCAGCTCAACATCGGCACCCGTGAGATCGTCCTCCCGGCGCTCGAGTCGGGTGACATCGACCTGTACCCGGAGTACGTCGGCACGGTGCTGTCGTTCCTCGGGGGAGACCCGAGCGCCGACCTCGACGAGTCGATGGAGGCGCTGCGACCCCTCTTCGAGGAGAAGGGCATCACGGTGCTCGAGCCGTCGCCGGCGGAGGACAAGAACGGCTTCGCCGTCACCCAGGAGACGGCCGACGAGCTCGGACTCGAGACGCTCTCCGACCTCGGACCCGTCGCCGGCGAGCTGACCTTCGGTGCAGGTCCTGAGTGCTCGGATCGGCCGCTGTGCCTGCCCGGGCTCCGGGACACCTACGGCATCGAGTTCGCCAACGTGGAGCGGCTCGACTCCGGCGGACCGCTCACCAAGGACGCCTTGGAGAACGGGGCGATCGACGTGGGCTTGATCTTCACGAGCGACGGTGCCGTCGCCGCACGTGGCTTCGTCGTGCTCGAGGACGACCTGAGCCTCCAGCCGGTGGAGAACATCATCCCCGTGATCCGCGACGACGCGCTCAACCCGGAGATCGAGGCGCTGCTGGACGAGATCTCGGCCGCGCTCACGACCGAAGAGCTGTCCGAGCTGAACGCCATGGTCGACGTCGACCGGGAGGATCCCGCCGACGCGGCCACGTCGTGGCTCGAGGAGAACGGCTTCTTGTAGGAAGACAGCACCTGACCGTTGCGTCGCGCCGGCTCCCCTCGAGGTCGTCGGCGCGGCGCCGTCAGCTGACCTGACCTGCGTAGCGGTCCCACGGCCACGGGTTGCCCGAGCCGTATCGGGTGACGCCGGGGCCCGTCGGGGCGCGCATGGCGCCGAGCGAGCCCGCCGGCACCCGGAAGAGCGTGCGAGGCGCCAACCGAGCGAAGGGGTCATCGGCGACGGATCGTTCGTCGGCCCCGGCGGTGATGGCACCACCGAAGGTGGCCCAGTCGACGAGCAGCGTGGAGCACGTGCCCGGCCACGGCTGCGCCAGACGGCGCCGCAGCGCACCGGTGACCGCACCGTCGTCGAAGGCGACGCCCCGCCCGCCGGGGACGACCACGAGCGACACCCACGTGTGGTCGCTCCCGCCGAGGAGCACTCGGTGGTCGACGCGCAGCGCACCCTCTGGGCGCTGTGCCTCCTTCGGCCACCATGCCAGCACACCGGCTCGTGTGCCATCGGGAGCACGGGTGGACACGGTGCCGGTCGCGTCACCGGGCTCGACGTCGGCGTGCGAGAGCCAGCACCAGGTCACGCTGAGGGGACCTCCCAGTCGTCTCGGATCTCCCTCGTCACCTCACGGAAGGCCTGCCGCAGCTCCTCGGCGGTGGGCCGGCCCCAGAACCAGTAGCCGTTCCAGTGTCGGTGGACGACTCGACCGGGACGCAGCACGAAGCTGGCCGGGCGGTACGGGTTGAACATCGTGTCGGTCGTCTCCCGCAGCCCGAGCACGTCGAGGTAGCGGCGGTCGGGATCGGAGAGGAAGGTCCAGCGAGCGCCGAGGCCGGCGCGGAAGGCTGCGCTCACCTCCGGGGCGTCGACGCTGATCGACACGAAGCGGGTGTAGGCGACCTCGGCCTCGTCCTGCAGCTCGACGAGGAGACGCAGGAACGTCTGCTCCTTCGGGCACCACCACCCCCGGTGGAAGTGCACGAGCGTCGGGTCACCGCCGACGAGCGCTCCGAGCGTGCGCATCGCCCCGGTGTGGTCGGCGAGCTCGAGGTCCGGCAGCGTCGAGCCAGCGGTGAGGTCCATCGCGACAGTGTCGCTCCTGCGCCCCAGGTGGTTGGTCCGTCGGGCGGCGGGGCGGTGTTGACTGGTGAGGTGGAGGACCTGGCTGCGCTGCGGGACGACTACCGGCGGGGCCGCCTCGACGAGGCTGACGTCGATCCCGACCCGCTCATCCAGCTCCGTGCCTGGCTCGAGGAAGCGGTCGCAGCGCAGGTGCCCGAGCCGACCGCCATGGTGCTCGCCACCGTCGACAGCGAGGGCCGCCCAGCGACGCGGACCGTGCTGTGCAAGGGCGTCGACCACCGGGGCCTCCAGCTCTTCACGAACCGGACGAGTCGCAAGGGCGTCCACCTCGACGGCAACGCAGCGTGCGCGATCACGTTCCTCTGGAAGGAGCTGGAGCGCCAGGTGTGCATCACCGGCCGTGCCGCCCGGCTGGACGACGTCGAGTCGGATGCGTACTTCGCCTCCCGCCCGCGCGGCAGCCAGGTCGGGGCGTGGGCGTCTGCGCAGAGCGAGGTGGTGCGCGGTGGGCGCGCCGCGCTCGAGGCCGCCGCCGCGGCGATCGAGGCTCGATGGCCCGGGGGCGCTTCGATCCCGCGACCACCGTGGTGGGGTGGCTACCTGGTCGAGGTCGAGACGCTCGAGGTCTGGCAGGGCCGACCGAGCCGCCTCCACGACCGGCTCCGCTACCGACGGGATCCGGCGTCCGGTTCGCCGTCGTGGGTGGTCGAGCGGCTCTCGCCCTGAGCCGGCCAGGACCGGGCGGCTTCGGCGAGGGCTCCGACGAGCGCCTCGGTGGGCGGCGGCAGGGCAGGTCCCGACCAGTCCGCCCAGCGAGGGGTCAGACCTCGGACGCCCGGCGGCAGCTCGAGCTGGACGCCGCCGCCGGCGCGGCACCGATTGACCGGGTTGTCCGTGTGGACCCCTCGCAGCTCCGCAGGCATCGCGTCGATGTCGGTGCAGACGTCGTGCTCGTCGAGCGCAGCGCTGAGGTGCCCGCCGACGTGGTCGGCGAGCGCCCTGTTCCCGCCACCCACGAGCAGCGTCGACCACAGGCCGTCACGACCGAAGCCGTGGATGGCGACGGCCACGTCGACGTGGGCGAGGAACGCGGCGAGGCGCTCCGAGGACTCCGGCCTGACCTCGATGCTCGGGAGGTGCCAGCGCATGTCGGGCGGCTGCACGACGGCGTAGAGCGACGATCCGGAGCGCTCGGCGGCCTCGGTCGCGATCCGGTCGGTCATCCGCTCGAGGGACCCGCCGTGGAACGCGAGGAACCCGAAGCGTGACCTGAGCTCGAGGACCTCCCGCACGCCGGGCGAGGCGAGCAGCGTGGCGAAGCGGTCGTTCAGCGTGACACCAGCTCGTCGTCGGTGCGGTCGTCCACCGTCGCCGTCCCACCAGCGGGGGGCGGCGTCTGATCGGAACGGCGTCGGAGGAGCGCGACGACGAGTGCGGCCGAGGCGACGACGGCGACGGTGACCCCGAGGCCGGTGCCCTGGCGCTCGAGGAAGGCGGAGACGGCGATGCGGGCTGACTCGAGTCCTGAGAACGGGTTGTCACCGATCGTGTCGGCGGGGTCCCGGGCGAGGTTGAACACCCAGTAGTAGACGAGGTAGAGGCCCACCGCGACAAGGAGCGCCCCGCTGATGCGTTGCACGTGCGGGAGCACGCTGCGGACCCGGCGGACCATCGACTCCCGAGCAAGGGCGAGTGCGAGGGTCAGCGCCGTGAGGACGGCGCTCATGCCGAGGCCGTAGGCGACGACGGTCAGGGCGCTGGCCGCAGGTCCTGGCCGGTTCGCCACCACGCTGAGGAACAGCGGGATGGTGCACGACAGGGACGCGATCGCATACGAGATGCCGAAGAGCACCATCGAACCGAAGCGCCGGTCACGGCCGCCACGATCGAGGCGGGGCAGGGCGATGCTCGGCTTGTAGCCGAGGAGCATGGCGATGCCGAGGCCGACGAGGGCGACGCCGACGGCGATCGTGAGCCACGGCATCACCCGGTAGACGGTCGTGACCCCCGCGTTCAGCGGGACGCTGAGGACGGTGAAGACGGCCATGAACCCGAGGGAGACCGCCGCTGCCGCCAGCAGCGCTCGCGGCACCCGGCTCCCGGTCCCGATGCGCTGCCCGTCATCATCGGTGCCGATGCGCTGCCCGTCATCATCGGTGCCGATGAAGAACGACAGGTACGCGGGGAGCATGGGGAAGCCGCACGGGTTGACGGTCGCCACCATCCCGAGGGTGAAGGCGTAGGCGAAGGGGACGTCGAGGGCGCCGAACATCAGCTGAACGGGGCGAGCTGGGCGCGCAGGTCGTCGGCGGTGAGCGCACCGGCGTGGGCGGAGACGATCTTCCCGGACGCATCGAGGAAGAACGTCGACGGCATGTTGACCACGCCGAAGGCCTCGGCGAGGGAGCCTGACGGGTCGCGTGCCACCGCGAAGGTCACGCCCGTCTCGGCCAGGATCGAGCGGGCGTCCGCCTCGCTGTCGCGCAGGTTGACACCGAGGAAGGTGATCTCGTCGCCGACCTCGGCGTGCACCGTGGCGAAGTCCGGCATCTCTGCCTTGCACGGCTCGCACCACGATGCGAAGAAGTTCACGACGACGGGCTTGCCGCGGTAGTCGGCGAAGGTGGCGAGACCGCCGTCGAGCAGTGGGAACGATGCCTCGGGTGCGAGCTCGCCGGTCTGGTCCTCGGCGAGCAGGGAATCGCCTGATTCGTCGTCCTCGGGCAGGAAGCGGATCTCCGCCTCGGGCTCGGGGAGGGCGAGGGCGGTCTCGTCTTGCGCACCGGAGGTGACGAGCGCAGCCACGACGGCAGCACCGAGGGCCACGACGGCGGCGACGGTGCCGAGCACGAGCGACGAGCGGCGCGTGCTGGGGCGCGTGGCAAGGGGCTCGTCCCGGACGCTGGGGAGTTCGTGAGGCGGCTCGTCGAGGTGGGTCATGGGCTGTCCGTCGGACACCGCAACGGTACCGCCGCCCCGTTCCGAGAGCCCAGCAGGGGCGCCCGCTGGCGAGCCGGGGCTCGGGGGGACGTCACCCCGGCCCGCCGTCGCGGGGACCTGCGCGGCCCGGTCGCACCCAGGGGGGAGTGCGACCGGGCCGGAAGCGATGGCCGGTCTCAGGCCGACTGGATGGCGGGGGCGACGATGACCTCGACGCCGTCGATCACGATGACCTCGGCCGGTCTCGCCTTGGGTGGCCTGCCCCGCCTTCGCTTGTGGGCGAGGATGCGCCCGTTCACCAGCAGCTCCCCGCCCCAGACGCCCCATGGCTCGCGGCGCTCGAGTGCCTCGGCGAGGCAGCCGGACTGGAGCGGGCAGGTGCTGCAGAGGTGCTTTGCCCGAGCGATGTCGAGGAGGTCCTCGGAGAAGAACATGGCGGTGAGGTCACCGGTGCCGTCGTTGCAGGCGGCCGCAGAGCGGGGGATGGCTCCCACCTCTTCGTCGATCGAGGTCTCGTCGAGGACCTGGGCTGACATGTGCGTCTCCTTCGTGCTGTGCAGGTGAGCTGGGGGTGGAAAACCAGAAAGGCCGTCGGGATGTCCCGACGGCCTGTGAGGCGACTCCGAAGCTGATCGTGCAGCTACGTGGGAGTCTCCGGAGGCCGGCGGCGGGCGCCGTTCGTGATGGCCATGCGCCCGTTGGCACCGAGGTGGGAGAGGTGACCCTCGGTGGCCGGGGAGGTGGCGCCCGCAAAGGACGTCAGACCGGTCACGTCGGAGCCGAGGCCCTTCCACGCGGCGCGCGGCGCGCAGGCGTAGGAGGTGGCGGCGGGACGGCGCGCGGGGACGACGAAGGCGGCGTCGCTCGTGGGCGTGTGCGCCAGCTGCTTCATGTCCACCTCCTCCGGCTCGTCGTTGCCATCTCCGGCATCGGACCACGCACGGCAAGGGAGGTCAAGGCCTTTTCCGAACCTTTTCTCACGACGTCGTCGCGACCGGCTTCGGAGGTGTCGCCAGGCTGGCGAGCACGGCGGCGACCGCAGCAGCCGCAACGGCTCCGAGGAGCACGTCGGCGACGCCGAGCGAGCGGGCGGCGAGGCCGCCGAGCAGCGCGCCGATCGGCGTGGCCGCCCACACGATCAGGTGGAACGTGCGCATGCCCTCCTCGTCGAGGCGCGCTGCAGCCGAGCCCTGGAGCTGCACCCGCAGCAGGACCCCGGCCGCCATCGATCCAGCCGTGGCGGCGCCGAGCGCGACGACCGCCGGTGCCGGCTGGTCGGGGTCGAGGAGCACCCAGGTGGCGACGAGGCCGGCGGCCGAGCCGATGAGGGCGACGACGGACCCGATGCGGGGCGAGGTCGCCTGCGCGATCGCCGGCGCGGTGAGCGCGCCGACGAGCGCACTGGCGCCGAGCCCGGCGAGGAGCAGCCCGAACGCCGGTGCGCCGAGTCCGAGGTCGTCGAGGGCGAGCAGCACGAGGGTGCCGGCGACCGCGCCGCTGGCGGCGGTCGCGACCGCCGTGGCCGCCGTGACGAGCCCCGCGCCGGGGGGGAGCCGGCTCGGTCGTGGCGAGGTGCGCCCGTCTCGCTCGGCGGCCGGCAGCAGCGGGCGCTTGAGGACGAGGGCGAGGAGGGCGGCGACGGCGAAGACGCCGACACCGAACAGCAGCGGTATCGGAGCGAGCAGCTCGTAGAGGAAGCCTCCGAGCGGGAGCCCGACCAGCCCGAGGCCGAGCAACCCTGCGGTTGCGAGGGTGCCGTGGGCGCTGCTGCGACCGAGGTCGGGGAAGGTCTGGCCGGCCACCCGCTGGGCGTCGTCGTCGAGCGCCTGGGCTGCACCGAGGACGAAGGCGACCACCTGCAGGAGCGTGATCGTCTCGTCGCCCACGATCGCCGACATGCCGGCGAAGGCGACGGCGATCGCTGCGAGGGAGCCGCCGGCCCCGGCCAGCGTGCGCCGATCGACCCCTCGGAGCGCCGGCAGCGCCAGCGCAAGGATGACCCAGGGGAGGTG
This sequence comes from Acidimicrobiales bacterium, assembly GCA_038255685.1. GTDB lineage: Bacteria > Actinomycetota > Acidimicrobiia > Acidimicrobiales > CADCSY01 > CADCSY01. The sequence goes on from JBBSLC010000014.1 coordinate 10,388, forward strand.
CTGCGCGGCCACCACGCCGGCGACGGCGAGCGGATCGCGTGTGAGGCCGGCGGCGAGCAGGGGGAGCGCGACGGCGGTGACGCCGTCACCGATGCCCGCCACGAGGGCAGATCGGCGGAGGCGCCTGACGTCGACAGCGTCGGTGGCAGCCACGACGCCGCAGGGTAGGCGACCGCCGGAGCGCATCCCGGTACCGGGTACCGTCCGGACGTGACCTGGGAGGGACCTGGCTTCGTCGACCACCACACGCACCTCCTCCGTGTCTCGGTCGGCGCGACCGCCCCCTGCGACATGACCGACCCCGCCGAGGTCGCCGCCTACCACCGTGGCGTGGTCGGCCGCTGGTCGACCCCGATGGACGAGCCCCACGCGCCGCTCGTCGTCGACGACCGGGTCCGTGGCCGCCTCGAACGGGGCCTCACCAAGGCCGCAGGGCTCGGCATCGTGCAGGTCACCGAGGCGGGGATGCACGACTGGACGATGCTCGAGGCGCTGCAGGACCTCCGTGCCCGCGGCCCCCTGCCCGTGCGCGTCCGCGTGCTCGCAGCGAGCGGCATCGCCGAGGTGTCCCGGATGCGACGGACCGGCGACCCCTGGGTGGAGCTCGAGGGTGTGAAGTTCTACGCCGACGGTTGGCTCGGGCCCCGCACCTGTGCCGTGTCACAGCCGTTCGAGGACGAGGAGCACACCGGCGTGCTCTTCCTCGACGCCGACACCCTCGCCCGCCGGGCCGACCCGTTCGCCGAAGCGGGCTTCACCATCGCCACCCACGCCATCGGCGATCGGGCCATCGAGACGGTGCTCGACGCCTACGAGCGGCTCTTCGGCAGCGACTGTGCTGCTGCGGCGCCACGCATCGAGCACGCCCAGGTCCTGCGTCCCGACCTCATCACCCGCATGGCCGACCTCGGTGTCGTCGCGTGCATCCAGCCGTCGTTCGCCGTGCACGACGCGGCGAGCGCGCTCGCGGCGCTCGGCAGCAGCCGGATGGAGCACGCCTACCGGTGGGACCTCCTGCTCGCTGCAGGCGTGCGGGTGATCAGCGGGGCGGACTGGCCGATCGAGGCGCTCTCGCCGCTCGAGGGCCTGCAGCGCCTCGTGACCGGTGCCGAGCTCGGCAAGGCCGAGCAGCTCGCTGCGCCGCTGACCCTCGACCAGGCGCTGTCGGTCATGACCGACGCGAGCGCCGGGACGGTCGTGCTCAGCGACGACCCCCGCGACGTGGGCGACGACCACCTCGCCGAGCTCGAGGTCGTCGAGGCCCGGCCCTCCGAGCGCTGAGCTCCTGACCCGTCCTCAGGTCGGATCGGACCAGGCGGTGATGACGGCTCGCACGGCGGCGGTGAGGAGGGCGATCGCCTCGTCGTCGCGCGCCGGCTCGCCGTCGTCGAGCCAGGCGAGGACCCCCTCGACGAGGGTGGCGACGACGGTGGCGGCAGCCCAGTGGGGTACGACGCGGGCGCCGATGCGGCCCTGCATGAGGGCGAGCGCCGCTCCGGTCGCCCGCTCCCGGTGCTCGTCGGCGTAGTCGGCGAAGCTCGGCTCACGAGCTGCTTGGCGCCACAGGAGCGCGAAGCCGTCCGGGTCCTCCCGGGCGACGGTCAGCAGCACCCGGGCGCCGATGCCGTGGTCGAGGTGGGTGACCTGGGCCACCCACTCCTGGGCCAGCCGGTCGCCGACCTGCTCGAGCACGGCTCGGTAGAGGTCCTCCTTGGCGTCGAAGTGGCGGTAGACGATGAGCCGGCTGACCCCGGTGGCGACCGCCACGTCGTCCATCGAGGTCGCCGCGAAGCCGCTGCGCGCGAAGGCCGCTGCTGCGCCCCGGAGGATCGTCGCCCGCCGGTCGGCTCGGGACAGGAGCTTGCGAGGTCGTGCCGGTGCCCCGCCTCGTGTCGCTGCGCTGTCGGTCATCACCCCCACGATCGCACTTGCCCTCTGTATACGCACGAGTATACAGTCGGCGGGACGAGCCGGGGGAGACCGACATGACGACGTTGCAGGTTGAGTTCGACGAGCACGAGCTGCTCATGGACCACGAGGTGGCGGAGCCACTGCTCGCAGGTGGCGTGCGCTGCCACGGTGGCTTCGACGCCGACGGGACCTACGTGTCCCCCCGTACGAAGCACCGGGTGCCGGCGATCGAGGCGTGGCAGGCCCAGCACGCCGAGCAGTTCGACAAGCCGGTGCTGGAGGTGCCGCTCGCGACCTGGCCCGAGCACTTCCCGAACGTGGCCCAGGCGCGCCACCTCATCACCGAAGGCGTGCCCGAGCCGCTCATCGGGACCCTCACCCGGATCGGCACGGTCGAGGGCTTCGGTGCGAACATCCGCCACCTGAACCCCGCCGGCATGCAGCAGCACTTCGTCGAGGAGCTCAAGGGCACGGGCATCGACCACCTCGGCCGGGGCCTGTTCGAGGCCCACGGCCGGGACGAGGCAGGCTGGGAGGAGGAGGCCGGTCACCAGGACATGTGGTTCGCGGCGCGTGATGTCGCCTTCCCCGGCAGCACCTCGGTGATCGACGTCGACGCCATGCTCGCCCGCATGGGCTTCGGCCAGGGCGGCGGCGGCGCAGGTGGGCTGCTCGAGCGGGCCCTGCCCGCAGACGTCGACGTCAACGTCGAGCTCATCGCCGGGCTCATGGTCCGTGTCCTGCTGATCGAGGTGCAGGCGTTCCACACCTTCGCCTGGGCCGAGGAGTGGCTCTCGGACCCCGACCTCGTCGCTGGCGAAGGCGAGGCGGCGCGCCTCGTCTCCCACATCCGAGCCGACGAGACACCGCACGTGGGCTACCTCAAGACCGTGCTCACCGAGATGCGCGACCGCACCTGGCTCGGTGACGGCGGCAAGCGCCACGCTGGCGAGGACATGATCGGCATCCTCTGGGCGCGGGCGCTCGAGCAGTCCCTCGGCGCCGGTCGTGCCGCCAACCGGGCCGCGGTGCTGAGCGAGGTCGAGCACTGGTGCGGACGTCACGCCCGTGGTGCCGACATCCTCGAGGGCTTCCACGCGCTCGACACCACCGCCACGAGCGCCGCGTGATGGACGGGCTCGAGGGACGGGTCGCCGTCGTCACCGGCGCAGCCAGCGGGATCGGCAAGGCGATGGCGGCGCGCTTCGCCGAGGACGGCGCGAAGGTCGTCCTCGCCGACGTCGAGGAGGCGGCGCTCGACCTCGCCGCCAAGGAGCTCGAGGCGGCCGGGGCGGACGTCACCGGGATCGTCTGCGACGTCGCCGAGCTGTCGTCGGTCGAGGCGCTGGCTGACGCAGCCACCTCGCGCTACGGCGCGGTCCACGTGCTCTGCAACAACGCCGGTGTCTCGGGCGGGCTGGGTGGCTCGATCTGGGAGGCGAGCGAGAAGGACTGGAGCTGGGTCGTCGGCGTGAACCTGATGGGCGTCGTCCACGGGATCAAGGCGTTCGTCCCCCGGATGCTCGAACACGGCGAGCCGAGCCACGTGGTGAACACCTCGTCGGTGCTCGGCCTCTCGAGCGGCGGGGGGTCGATCTACTCGGTCACCAAGCACGCCGTCACGAGGCTCAGCGAGGGCCTCTTCCACGACCTCAGGGCCCTCGGTTCGAACATCGGCGTGTCCGTGCTGTGCCCCGGCCTCATCGCCACCCACATCGTGTCCTCGGACCGCAACCGGCCCCCCGAGCTGCGCAACGAGGGAGACGAGCCCGACGCTGCGGCGGAGGAGCGCAAGGAGCTCATCCAGGGCTACTTCCTGTCAGAGGGCATGGCTCCAGCGGAGGTCGCGGCCATGGTGGCCGACGCCATCAGGACCGACCGGTTCTACGTGCTCACCCACCCCGACATGATCAAGCCCCAGGTCGACGAGCGCCTCCGGGCGATCATCGACGAGACGGACCCGCCGGCAGGTCCCGGCGTCGGCTGAGCCGTCGCCGGCTGGTGGCATCACGGAGTCGATGGCGCGGGCCGGCGTAGGGTCGCCGAGGTGGGGAGCCCTCGGGTCGAGCGGGCGGAGGCGATCCTGTGCCCCGACAGCAGCAAGGTCGTCGGTCGCCCGCACGTCCCAGGAGACGATCCGGCACCGGTGGGCGTCCCGCGGCTGGCGGCAATCGCCTCGCGCATCCTCGGGCTCTCCGATGTCGACGTCGCTGCCGAGCTCCTCGACGTCCGTCGTCGCTTCGGGGCGCGCCATGCCGACCTCGACACGATGCTGGCCCGCAACGCCGAGAGGGTCGCGCACCTGCTGGACGGGGTCGACGACGAGCGGCGAGCGCTCGTCGGCGCCTACCTGACCCAGGAGCACGCCTACCAGTCGGCGGCCGTCACGAACCCGTCCATGGTGCCTGCGCCTTCGCAGGCCGGGGCGAGCCCTGGGGCGAAGCGCTTCGTGCTCAGCCTGCGCACCGTCGGTGAGGGTCACATCTCGTCGATCGCCTTCCGCACGGGCGAGGTGTCGGCGTCGGGCGAGGTCGTCCTCGACGAGCGGAGCCGCTTCACCGAGACGGGGGAGCGGGGCGTCGCGGTCTACGAGCGGAAGCACTTCGCCGCCAAGCTCGGGGAGCTCGGTGCCGACGTCTCGCTCACCGACCAGGTCCTCGACACGCTCGGGCGCCACTTCGGCCGGGACGAGCTGGAGCGGGCGATCGGCGTCCTCGACGGCCTCCCCCGGGCGGTCACCCACGAGAGCACCAAGCTCATGCGCTGGCTCGCTGCGTCGAACTACCTCCTCGACTTCGACCCTGGGCGCACGACGGTGCAGGAGCGCCTGATCTGGCCCGAGGGGCCCTTCGAGAGCAAGGGGATGGAGGATGCGCGCTTCGTCCAGCTCACCGAGGACGACGGGTCGACGACGTACTACGGCACGTACACCGCGTACGACGGCTTCGAGATCCTCCCGCAGCTGATCGAGACCCGAGACTTCTGCTCCTTCGAGATGTCGACGCTCAGCGGGGCGAGCGCGCAGAACAAGGGGATGGCGCTCTTCCCGCGGTTGGTCGACGGCTGCTACCTGGCGCTGTCCCGGCCCGACCGGGAGAACCTCCACCTGCTCCGCTCACCCGACCCGCGCGGGTGGTACCAGGCATCGACCCCGCTCCGCCGACCGCAGCGGGCTTGGGAGCTCATCCAGATGGGGAACTGCGGCTCCCCGATCGAGACCGAGGCGGGCTGGCTGGTGCTCACGCACGGGGTGGGGCCCATGCGGACCTATCGGATCGGTGCGCTGCTCCTCGACCTCGAGCACCCGGAGCAGATCATCGGCGACCTCCCCGAGCCGATCCTGGAGGCGAGCGAGGACGAGCGCGAGGGCTACGTCCCCAACGTCGTGTACTCCTGCGGGGGCATGGTCCACGGCGACCACCTCGTGCTCCCGTACGGCGTCGCGGACCAGCGCACCGCCTTTGCCCGCTGCTCGCTCGGTGAGCTGCTCGAAGCGCTCCTCGCTGCTCCGCCGGATCGAGCCGGTGCCGGTCAGCGGCAGACGTCCTCGTAGACCTGCAGGTAGCCCTCGACCATCCGCTCGACGCTGAAGTGCCGCTCGACGTGGGCTCGGCACTCGGCCCGGTCGAGCTCGCCGAGACGCCTGACCGCGTCGACGGCGGCGTCGACGTCAGCCACCAGGTGCCCGGTCCGACCGTCCACGACGACCTCGGGCACCGCTCCGAGCGGTGTCGCCACGACCGGGGTCCCGCACGCCATGGCCTCCACCATCGACAACCCGAACGGCTCGGCGAAGCCCACGAGGTGGAGGAGCGCGTCAGCGGCACCGAGCAGGCGGTCGCGCTCCTCCGCGTCGACGGGCCCGACGTAGCGGATCTGCTCCCCGTCGAGGTGGGGCGCGACCTCGGCCTCGAAGTAGGCCTCGTCCTGCACGATCCCGGCGATCACGAGGGGTCGGCCGGTCCGATGCGCGACCTCGATCGCCTGGGCGGTCCCCTTGTCGGGGTGGATGCGGCCGAGGAAGGCCAACGTCCCGTCGGTCGACCCGGCCCCGACGGGGACGCCGGCGACCGGGGTCCCGTGGTGCACGGTGGCGGCGTAGGTCAGGTCCGGGGACCGGTCGGCGTCGCTGATCGCGACGTAGGCCACGCGGTCGTCGTACCGCTGGAAGACCGGGAGGATGCGCGCCGAGGAGAAGCCGTGGATGGTCGTGACGACGGGGACGTCGACCAGCCTGGTGTAGGTGAGCGGGAGGAAGTCGAAGTGGTTGTGCAGCACGTCGAACTCGTCGGCACGCTCGAAGGCGGCGGCGATGTGGAGGCACTCGACGACCTTTGGGTCGACCGTCTCGTCCTCCTCGTACGGACGCGGGCACACCGACGCCAGCGTGGCGGAGGTGACCGAGTCACCCGACGCGAAGAGGGTGACGTCGACCCCGCTCGCCACCAGGCCCTCGGTGAGCCGCGAGACCACGAGCTCCCAGGGGCCGTAGTGCCGGGGCGGGACGCGCCAGGCGATCGGGGCGAGCATCGCCACGCGCAACGGGTCAGACCGCCGTGGCGGCGCCGACGTGGCGGAGGTCCACGCCAGGACCAGCGGGGAGTGCGAGCAGGGCGAGGAGCGCGCTCACGATCGACTCACCGCCAGCGTTGTCGCTCGGACCGTGGCGGTCGAGGCCATCGGCGCAGCGGCCCGTGTCCGGGTCGTAGAGGGGGAGGCCGAGCCGGTTGCGCCCGAGGAGCCACTCCGCGGCGGCTCGTGCGAGCTGCAGGTAGGACTCCTGACCGGTGGCGTCGTAGGCGGCCATGCACGCCTGGGCGGTGTACGCGGCCTCGATCGGCTGCTGCCCGTAGGTCGCCCGCTCCCCGTCGCGAGGGAGCCAGCCCTCGTTGCCGACGAAGTCGAACCGCCCGTCGCTGAAGGTCGCCGCCAGCACGAAGTCGAGGGTGGTGAGGCCCTCGGTGGTCCAGCGCAGCTCGTCACAGGACCTGCCGGCGAGCAGCAGCGCCTCGGGCACCTTCGCGTTCGCGTACGTGAGTGCATCGTCGAACCACTCCCACCCGTCCCGGCGGTGCTCGGCGAGCCGAGCCGAGAGGCCGTCGGCCAGCCCTCGCATCGTGCGGCGGGCGCCGAGGGCACCCGGGAGCCGCTCGAGGTGGCTCGCGAGCCCCACGACGGCGTAGGCCATCGCCCGGGTGTCGGTGAGCCGACCAGCCGCCGGGAGGGCGCGCTCAAGCTGCTCGATCGCGTGCGCCCTCCAAGACCGGGACGACGAGCAGCCCGTCACCGTCCCGAGGCCCCAGATCGCCTGGCCGAGCGTGTCCTGGCTCGCCGTGTCGGGGACGAAGCGACGGTCGAAGCCGAGGAGGTTCTCGAAGCGCCCATCGGGTCGCTGGGCGTCACCGAGGAAGCTGAGGTAGGTGGGGACGAGGCCGGCGGCGGCACCGTCGCCGCGGCTCGTCCCGAGCACGGCAGCGACGAGCGCACGGGAGACGTCGTCGGTGCAGTAGCCCCGCGAGCGGGTCGGGACGCCGTGGTCGGCGTGCTGGAACACGCCCGTGTCGTCGGTCATGGCGACGAGGCTGTCGAAGCGGGGCGCAGGGATCGGGGCCGGCTCCCACGTGACCGATGGGCGCTCGTGCTCGGCCACGACGGCAGCGAAGAGCTCCTCGTAGGCTGCCGCCACGGCTGGCCACCACATCGTGCGGCCGTGCTCGAGGGCTCGCCGCTGCAGCTCGGCCCGACGCACGTCGTCCCTGAGGAGGTCCTGGACCGAGGCGGCGAGTGCGTCCGGGTCGTCGAAGGGCACGAGCACGCCGCGCCCGTCCGCGAGGAGCTCCACGGCGTAGCGGTACGGGGTCGAGACGACCGCCAGGCCCGCCCCCATCGCGTAGGCGAGGGTCCCGCTGACGATCTGCTCGGCGCCCAGGTAGGGCGTCAGGTAGAGATCGGCGGCGGCGAGGTGCTGGCACAGGTCGTCGAGGTCCACGTAGCGGTCCACGAACCGGACGTGGTCCTCGAGCCCGAGCGCCGTGACCCTGTCCTCCAGCGACGACCGATAGGACTCGCCCTCCTCCCGCCTGACGTGGGGGTGCGTCGCTCCGAGCACGACGTAGAGCACGTCGGGGAACTCGGCGACGACGGCGGGGAGCGCCTCGATCGCGACGTGGATCCCCTTCGACGGGCCGAGCAGCCCGAACGTGAGCAGCACCCGCCTGCCCTCGACGCCGACGGCGGCCTTTGCGGCGGCGGCCGACGTCGCCATCGGCTGGGGGATGCCGTGGGGGATCACGGCGATGCGGTCGCGATCGATGCCGTAGGAATCGACGAGCAGCTCGACAGCCTGCTCGGCGAGCACCACGAGCCGTCCGGAGCGGTCGGCCAGCCGGCGCGTCGCCGCCAGCAGGACCGCGGGCGGGTCGGCGAGCACGGTGTGGAGGGTGGTGACGACCGGGGCGTCGAGGTGCTCGAGCAGCTCGTCGACGTGGCGACCGGCGGGGCCGCCGAAGATGCCGAACTCGTGCTGCACGCAGACGACGCCGATGTCACCGGCGTTGAGCATCTCCGCAGCCGTGCGGTAGTCGCTGATCTGGGCCTCGTTGATCTCGAAGACCACGTCGTCCCCGTAGTCGTAGGACCCACCAGCGTCGGTGAGCGCGACGTGGACCGCCGGGGAGGCAGGGCGCAGCTCGGTGAGCGCCTGCCGCAGGTCGTCAGTGAAGGTGGCGATGCCGCACCGGCGAGGAGGGGCCGTGCCGACGAGGGCCACGTTGGGGGGGGACGGGAGCTCGCTCACGACAGACCTCTTCGACAGCTCACGGGGCTCCGAGGTCGGGGAGAGCCGACCGCCAGCGGACGGCCCGTCCGGCCGCATGGCTGGGGGCCTCTACCCGTGAGCACCACATCGCTATCGACCGGGCGCGCCCACACGCTCTGACCCAGGCGCACGACCTGCTGAACTTGCTAGGTGACGTTGACCTCGATCAGCATCCCGGCCTCGTAGTGGCCTGGCTGGTGGCAGCCGATCTGCGTCGTGCCGGCCTCGTCGAAGGCGTAGGTCAGCTCACCGGACTCGCCGGGGTCGACCGTGACCACGTCGTCGTCGCTGTGGTCCATGCCCATGTCCGCCATCTCGCCGGCGTGGTCGTCCTGCTCGTCGGCATCGCCGACGTACGCCTCGTGGACGGCTTCGCCGTTGTTCGTGAACACGAACCGAACCGTCTCGCCGGCATCGACGTCGATGGCGTCGGGCTCGAAGGCGATGTCGACCATCTCGACCTCGATGGTGCGGGCACCGCCGTCGCTCGACGCCGCGTCGCTCCCGGAGTCGTCGCTGCCGCAGGCAGCGAGGGTGGCGACCAGCAGGCCGAGCGCTCCGGTGAGCAGGGGGGATCGTGTCATCGGGTTCTCCTCGAGGTGGGCGAGCGTGGCCGAGAGGCTGGTCCCGGCCGCTGCGCCATGATACCCACCAGGGGTATCAACGAGACATCGGGTCGGTCGCACCCGACCGTCTGGACCACCCAGGTCCGTGCAGCCGAGGCACACTGCGGGCGTGAGACGGCCACGCACCATCCCGACCCTGCGCGCTCGAAGGAGCGCACACCTCCGCACGACGACGCCGGCGCGTCGGTCCGGCGAGGGCTGCTGACGTGCAGGTCCACCTCGTCGACGGGACCTACGAGCTGTTCCGCTACTTCCACGCCGTGCCGTCCCACGTGAACGGTGCCGGCGAGGAGGTCTCGGCGGTGCGCGGGGTCGTGGGGTCCATGATCGGGCTGCTCTACGACGGCGCCACGCACGTCGGCGTCGCCACCGACCACGTGGTCGAGTCGTGGCGCAACGACCTGTGGGTCACCTACAAGGACGGGAGCGGCATCGACCCCACCTTGAAGGCGCAGTTCCCGCTGCTCGAGGAGGCGCTGGAGGCCGCCGGGTTCACGGTGTGGGCGATGGTGGAGGACGAGGCCGACGACGCCCTCGGCGCCGCTGCGCTCGTGGCTGCGGCAGATGACCGCGTCGACCAGGCGCTCATCTGCACGCCGGACAAGGACCTCGGCCAGTGCGTGGGCGGCAAGATCGTCCAGCTCGATCGCCGCAAGGGCGTCGTGCTGGACGCCGACGGGGTGGAGGCCAAGTTCGGTGTCCGGCCCGAGTCCATCCCCGACTACCTCGCGCTGGTGGGCGACAGCGCCGACGGGTTCCCCGGCCTGCTCGGGTGGGGCGCGAAGTCCGCTGCGGCGGTGCTCAAGCGCTACGGCCACCTCGAGGACATCCCCGACGCTCCCGGCCAGTGGGACATCACCGTGCGCAGTGCAACCGCGCTGGCGCGGGTCCTCGTCGCCAACCGCGAGGAGGCGTACCTGTTCCGCACCCTCGCCACCCTTCGCACCGACTGCGAGGTCGGCGCTGTCGACGACTGGCGCTGGACCGGCCCGACCGACGCCCTCCCCGCCATGGCCGACCGCCTCGACCAGCCCGACCTGGTCCGGCGCATCGACGCCCTCACCCGCCGCCGCACCTGACCGGACCCGTTGCGAGCGCTCGAGGGGGGGCGGTCAGTCGCGGAGCCAGTGGGCACGGGCGGCGTCGGTGGCGAGGGTGGTCCCGACGTCGATGACCCACGGCCCGTCACGGACCACGCGCACTCGGACCCGCTGCGCCGGCGCCACGACCCGACGCCGGTCCCCGTCGAAGGCGAGGATCCCTGGCCCCTCCAGGGCGACCACCTCGCCGAGCGAGACGGGTCGCCAGCCGTCGACGCCGACGTCGAGGAACGTCCCGGGAGCTGTCGGAGCCCGGACGGTGCGCGAGCCGGGTGCGCCGACGGGGCAGAGGTCCACCACCACGCCGCGCTCGTCGGTGGCGGACGTGGGCAGGAGCACGCCGCCGATGGCGCTGACGCCGACGGCACCAGCCTCGGCTCGGGACAGCACTGCGACGGCGAGGTGATCCGGGTCGAAGGGCTTCAGGGACCCCACCGCCACGGGTGGCTCACGGAGCAGGGCGACGTCGATGAGCGCGAGGTCGTCCTGCTCTCCCTCGACCTCGATCCGCACGACCTTCGCTCGGGTCGCCACGTCCTCGAGCGAGCAACGTCCGGTCGCGAGGTGACCGGCGGCGACGCCTGCCACCGTGGCTTCGACGGCCGTGGGGAAGGCGTTGTTCGTCCCCGTCGAGAGCGGTATGACCGGCGCCTCGGGCCAGCCGAGTGCGACTGCCCGGTTCGTCCCGTCGCCGCCGAGCACCACCACCGCTGCGCACCCGGCTGTGCCCATGGCGGCCGCGGCGACGACGGTGTCCCGCTCATCGTGGTGGCGCAGCCCCCCGGCGACGGCGACGTCGAGCGACGAGGCGCAGGGCAGGGTGGACAGGGCGCGGCGGACGATGCCGTGTGGCTCGGGGAGCACGAGGAACCGGGAGGCCCCTGCCTCGACCGCGCCCACCAGGAAGCGGCGCACGACGCCGACCTTGTCGTCGAGCGTGGAGGTGCCGGCGTTCGTCAGCAGCCGGCGCACGTCCTTCCCTGACGCGGGGTTGGCGACGATGCCGATCGGGTGCACGGCGTGATGCTCGCACGACCCTCCTTGGTGCCCGGTCGAGAGGCTCCGGTAGCGTTCGGCAGGTATGAGCGAACACCCCCTCCAGGAGCGCCTCGACGAGCTCGCCAAGCGCAAGGAGGCAGCGCTCCACGCTGGCTCCGAGCGGTCGGTCGAGCGCCAGCACGCGAAGGGCAAGCTCCTCGCCCGGGAGCGCATCGAGCACCTGCTCGACCCCGGCTCCTTCCACGAGCTCGACATGCTCGCCCGCCACCGCGCCCACGGCATGGGCCTCGAGAACGACCGGCCCTACACCGACGGCGTCATCACCGGCTGGGGCACGATCGATGGTCGCAAGGTGTTCCTCTTCAGCCAGGACTTCACCGTCTACGGCGGGGCGCTCGGCGAGGTGTTCGCCGAGAAGATCCACAAGGTGATGGACCTGGCGAACTCCGTCGGGGCACCGTTCATCGGCCTCAACGACGGCGCCGGCGCCCGCATCCAGGAGGGCGTGGTCAGCCTCGCCTCCTACGGCGGCATCTTCCACCGCAACGTCCAGAGCTCGGGTGTCATCCCCCAGATCAGCGTGATCCTGGGCCCGTGCGCGGGCGGTGCCGTCTACAGCCCGGCGTTGACCGACTTCATCTTCATGGTGCGCGAGACCTCGCACATGTTCATCACCGGTCCTGACGTGGTGAAGACGGTGACCGGCGAGGACGTGACCCTCGAGGAGCTCGGCGGGGCCATGACCCACGCCACGAAGTCGGGCGTCGCCACCTTCGTCGCGCCTGACGAGCGGACGTGCCTCGACCAGGTCCGCTACCTCGTCAGCTTCTTGCCGTCGAACAACCTGGAGGAGCCGCCGAGCTTCGAGGCGACCGACGATCCCCACCGCCTGTGCCCGGAGCTCTCCGCGCTGATGCCGGACAGCCCCAACAAGCCCTACGACATGATCGAGGTCATCCACTCGATCGCTGACGACGGTGAGTTCTTCGAGTACGCCCCCCACTGGGCCCGCAGCATCGTGTGCGGCTTCTCCCGGCTCGACGGCCGGGTGGTCGGCATCGTCGGCAACCAGCCCAAGGTGCTGGCCGGTGTGCTCGACATCGAGAGCTCGGAGAAGGCGGCACGCTTCGTGCGGACCTGCGACGCGTTCAACATCCCGCTCGTGACCTTCGTCGACGTGCCCGGGTTCCTGCCGGGCGTCGACCAGGAGTACGGCGGCATCATCCGCCACGGAGCCAAGCTGCTCTACGCCTACTGCGAGTCGACCGTCCCTCGCATCCAGGTCATCACCCGCAAGGCCTACGGCGGTGCGTACGTCGTCATGAACTCCAAGTCGATCGGGGCCGACCTCGCCTTCGCCTGGCCCTCCGCCGAGCTCGCGGTCATGGGCCCGAGCGGGGCGGTCGAGATCATCTACCGCCGCGAGCTGCTCGACGCCGCCGACCCGGTCGCCCGGCGCGCCGAGCTCATCGAGGAGTACACCGAGCGCTACGCCAACCCCTACAACGCAGCGGAGCGCGGCTACATCGATGATGTGATCGACCCCGCCGAGACCCGCATCAAGCTCATCGCCGGTCTCGACATGCTGCGCTCGAAGCGCGAGGACCTGCCCAAGCGCAAGCACGGCAACGTCCCGCTCTAGTGATGGCCGAGCCGCTGCACATCGAAGCGATCAGACCGACGCCGAGCCCCGAGGAGGTCGCCGCCATCATGGCAGCGGTCGAGGCGCTCTGGCCCCGTCCGGTCATGGCTGCGGAGGAAGCGCTCGCCGCCTCGCCGGTGTGGCGCTTCTCGGGCCGTTGGTGGCGCAAGCCCGTCGCCGCCCGCCGCGACCGCCCCTGGTAGCTCGGACGAGGCGTGCGCACGTCGGTCGCCTCTGTCGCTGGATGCGACCGACGTCCGTGGCGCCCACCCGTACCATGGGGCCGTGGCCGTGCGGATCGACGAGCTCGAGGAGTTCTCTGCCGATGACCTCGACCGGCTCCCGCCCGACGGCAAGCGCTGGGAGCTCCTCGCCGGGACCCTCCACGTGTCGCCGGCGCCGAGCGGACCGCACCAGACGATTGCCTTCAACGTGGCGATGGCGTTGCGCTCTGCCCGAACCGAAGGTCTGGCTGTCATGGTGGCGCCGTTCGACCTGCGTCCCGACGACCGGACCTCGCTCCAGCCCGACGTGCTGGTCGTCGCTGCCGAGGAGGCCGCGAAGCTGCGGACCTCCACGACGCCGCTCCTCGTGATCGAGGTCCTCAGTCCCGGGAGCCGGGCCGACGACCTCGGCTCCAAGCGGGTCGTGTACGAGGGCCTCGGCATCCCCTCTTACTGGATCGTCGACCCCGAGGGCCCGACCCTCACCGAGCTGCGCCTCGTCGACGATCGCTACGTCGAGGTGGTGACCGTCGGTCCCGGAGACACGTTCACGACGGACCTCCCGTTCCCGGTCGAGCTCGAGATCGACCAGCTGCCCGTCCCGTAGCCGGCAGACGTCACCGGTTGCGGACGGCCTGGACTTCTTCGACCGGCAACGTGAGCTCGCCCTGGCGTGGGTCGACGTAGGTGCCGTCGAACGTGAGCCCGGTCTGCGGGCCGGCGACCACCTCCGCGCGCCACGACCACTTGGCTTCCACCGTGACCACGTAGCAGGTCGTCCCGTCGGCGGGATCGTCGCACCGCTCTCGTCCGCTGCGCTCGTAGACGTGGGTGATCTCCCGGCGTCCGTCGCGCTCCTCGTAGGGCACGCCCGGCCGGTCGTAGGTCTCGACCGCGGCCCCGTCCCCCCAGTCGACGACGATCTCCTCGGGCTCGAGCGAGAACCGGACGGTGAACGGACCTGCGGTCTCGTCGCTGGTGAACGGCGCCAGCCCGGTCTCCAGGTACGCCTTCAGCCCCGTGATGTTCCGGCCGGGTCGGATCTCTGGTTGAGGGGGTGGGATGCTCGCCTTCACCGACTCGGTGAGACCGCCGGCGCCGGGGATGGCGTCGAGCCCGGTCAGGTCGGGGCAGGGGAGTGCGTCGGGCTGCGAGCTGGCGGCGGCGATGGCCTCGGCCAAGGTCATGTTGCCGCCGAGACCCGTGTTGTAGCACTGCGTCGTCCCGGGTGGCAGGAGCAGCTGGGAGAGCTCGTTCGCCACACCGAGGAAGTACCGCCAGATCCGCGCGTTCGGATCCCCCGCTGGTCCCCCGCCGCCGGGCGTACCGGGCGTGCCCGGTGCGCCGGGCGTGCCTGGGACCGTGACCTGGCACTGCGGGTTGGTCTCAGGGCAGGACACCTGCGCGACCGCAGCGGGCGCGAAGCCCAGGGTCGTGGCAGCAACGGCGACTGCGGCGGCGAGGGAGAGCGAGCGGGTCAGGCGCACTGGTCTCCGAGCTGGGCGCCGTCGGCGAAGTAGACATCCCGTGCCAGCACCCAGGGCGTCTCGTTCAGCGGCCCCGGCGTCGCCGCGACGAGCTGCAGGTAGTACGGCTGCACCTGCTCGTAGGTCTCGTCGGAGAGCGGGGTCAGGTCTCGCTCGGCCGTGAGGAAGATGCAGTCCCGGCGAGCGGTCGCCACCTCGAGCACCGTCGTGGTGGGTCGTCCGGGGGGGTCGGCGAACGGCTCCGTGCCGACTCGACGGAGGTTCTCGAGCAGACGGTCGGCCTCGAGGCCCCCGTAGAGCGCTCGGAGCCGGGCTTCGAACTCGCCGTCGAAGGTGCCGCTCGCCATCGCTGCGGTGTAGGCGTCTTGGAGGAGGACGTCGAAGCGGTCGACCACCGCCTGCACGTACGCCTCGTCGATCTCATCAGGGACCCTGGTGAGGTCCACGGGCGCCGCGGTCGTCGATGTGGCCGGAGCGGTCGTCGTGGTGGCGTCGGCGGTGGACGTGGTGGTCTCCTGCGCCGTGTCCCCCTCGTCGGCGCCGCTGCACGATGCGAGCGCGAGCACAGGGACGAGGGCGAGCGCCGTGAGGCGCCACGGGGAAGAGGACATCGGGTGCGGCCGACCCGTCGTGGGACGCAGGGGTGCTGATCCCTCGGCACGGCGGAGCCGCCCCGAGGACCTGGGGAGTCTGTCCACGACCTCCATCTTCGCCCACCCCGGCACGCTTCCCTGCACGGGAGCCGCCGGTAGGGTCGGGCGGTGGCCGAGCTCGAGCTGACGACGGTCGCCGACGACGAGGTCGTCGCCCACCTCGGCGACGAGGTTCGCCGCTGGACCGATCTGGCGCCCGGGACCGAGCACGAGCTCGACGGGATGCACGTCCGCACCCTGGACCGGCCGGGCGGCGAGCTGCTCGCCACGGTCGCAACGGTGAACGACGTCCACTTCGGCGAGGTCGAGTGCGGCGTGGTCGAGGGGAGCGAGGTCGGTCCGATCCTGCGCAGCGCGCCTGGCGAGCCGCCCTACCCCGAGCTCATGAACCGGGCGGCGGTCACCGAGATCCTCGCCCTCGGTGACGGGTCCGGTCCTGACGCCGTGGTGGTGAAGGGTGACCTGACCGCTGGTGGCACCCGGGCCGAGTACGACGCCTTCCTCGACTGCTACGCCCCGGCGTTCGGCGACCGGCTCCACCACGTGCGGGGGAACCACGAGAGCTACCACCGGGCCACCTTCGCTGCTGTGGCGACCAACGAGGTGGAGCTGCCGGGCGTGGTCCTCGCCATCCTCGACACGAGCAGGGACGGAGCAGCGCAGGGCCAGGTCACCGCTGACCAGCTCGAGTGGCTCGACGAGCTCGCCGGGCGCGTCGATCGTCCGGTCCTCGTCTTCGGCCACCACCACGTCTGGGACCCCACGTCGCGCGCCCGTCCTGCGGGCTACTTCGGCATCAACCCGGATGACAGCGAGCGCCTCATCGAGGTCGTCGCCCGTCGTGGCTCGCTGGTCGGCTACTTCGCCGGCCACACCCACCGGAACCGGGTCCGTCGCTTCCCCGCAACAGGTGGCGTCCCCTTCGCCGAGGTGAGCGCGGTGAAGGACTTCCCCGGTGCGTGGGCGGAGTACCGGGTCTTCGAGGACGGCATCCTGCAGGTCCTGCGCCGGGTCTCCTCGCCCGAGGCCCTGGCGTGGACCGACCGCACCCGTGCCATGTACGGCGGCATGTACGCCGACTACGCCTTCGGCCGCCTCGAGGATCGCTGCTACGCCATCTCGACCGACCGTTGAGGGCGAACCGGGCGAGGGCGACCGGATGACGGCACCACTCGCCGACCTGCGCGTCGTCGACTGCGCCACCGTGCTCGCCGGACCCGGCTGCGCGAGGTACCTCGCTGACTTCGGAGCCGACGTGGTGAAGGTGGAGCGCCCGGACGGGGGCGACACCACCCGGGCGATGGGGTGGCGGGACCCGGCGGACGACGTGACGCTGTGGTGGAAGCTCGCCGGGCGGGGGAAGCGATCAGTGGTGCTCGACCTGAAGTCGGCAGCTGGCATCGAGGCGATGCGAGCCCTGTGCGCCGAGGCGGACGTGCTCGTCGAGAACTTCCGGCCCGGCACCCTCGAGCGGCTCGGCCTCGCCCCCGACGCCCTGCTCGAGCGCAACCCGCGCCTCGTGATCACCCGTGTCACCGGGTTCGGCCAGGACGGGCCCTACGCAGCCCGGCCCGGCTTCGCCACCCTCGCAGAGGCGATGTCTGGGTTCGCTGCCGTGAACGGCGAGCCCGATGGTGCGCCGCTGCTGCCACCCATCGCCCTGACCGACGAGGTCACCGCCCTCGCCGCCGCCTTCGCAACGATGGTCGCGGTGCACAGTGGGGTCGGCCAGGTCGTCGACGTGAACCTGCTCGAGTCCCTCTTCCAGCTCATGGGGCCGCTCATCTCCGCCCACCACCTGCTCGGCTACGCCCAGCCTCGCCTCGGCTCGGGCATCCCGTACTCCGTGCCGCGTGGCACCTACCAGACGTCCGACGGTGCCTGGGTGGCGATCTCGACGTCGGCGGAGTCGGTCGCGAGGCGGGTCATGGCGCTGCTCGGCGTGGGCGACGACGAGCGCTTCGCCACCTTCGCCGGTCGGGTCGAGCATCGCGACGAGGTCGAGGCGCTCGTCGTCGCGTGGGTGGGCGCTCGTCCGCTGGCCGAGGTGCTCGCCAGCTTCGAGGCGGCAGAGGCGGCCATCGCCCCCGTCCTCGACATGGAGGGCATCGCCATCGACCCCCACTACCTGGCGAGAGGAGTGGTCGCCGACGTCGACGGCGTCCCGATGCAGGGGTTGCTCGCGCGCCTGTCGGCCACACCGGGCGCCATCCGCCACGTCGGCAGACCCCTCGGTGCAGACACCGACGGTGTCCTCGAGGCGCTGGCTGCCGACGGTGCTTGGCCCGCCCGACCACCGGACCTCGGTTGATGCGGCGCAGCGGCGCTCGGCCGTGCGGCGGCGAGGCGGAACGGTGGCGGTAGGGGCAGGGGAGGGGCTCCTGCGAAGGGGGCTCGGCGTGGCGGTGGGCGCCCTGGGGGTGTTCGCGCTGGTGGCGTGCGGCGGCACCGAGGTCGCCACCGAGGCGTCCGTCGGGGACTGCTTCCAGGATCCCGAGAGCGAGCGCGAGGTCGGCGAGCTCGAGAAGGTCGACTGCGAGGAGGCTCACGACAACGAGGTGTTCGCTGTCTTCGACCTCGACGACGGTGCCTTCCCCGGCACCACCGAGCTGCAGGCGCTGGCCCAGGCGGGCTGCGCTGAGCGCTTCGAGGGCTACGTCGGATCCCCCCTCGAGGAGTCAGACCTCGAGGTCTTCGGCATCGCCCCCACCGAGGAGACGTGGGACGACGCCGACGACCGGGAGGTCATCTGCGCCGCCTTCGCCCCGGACGAGCCGCCGCTCGAGGGCACCATCGAGGACAGCGAGCGCTGAGCGGGGCGTCGCTCAGCCCGCACCGTCGCGGGAGGCTTCGACCAGATCGACGATGTCACCCATGATGCGGACGAGCTCGAAGTCCTTGGGCGTGTAGACCGCGGCGATGCCCTCCGCCAGGAGGCGTCGGCCGTCGACCTCGGGGATGATGCCGCCGAGGACGACCGGGGCATCGACGCCGGCGTCGCGCAGGAGGCGCAGCACATCGGGCACGAGCTCGAGGTGGGAGCCCGAGAGGATCGAGAGCCCCACGACCTCGACGTCTTCGTCCCTGGCCACCGCGGCGATCTGTTCGGGGGTCAGCCTGATGCCCTGGTAGACGACCTCCATGCCAGAGTCACGGGCGGCGACGGCGATCTGCTCGGCACCGTTGGAGTGGCCGTCGAGGCCGGGCTTGGCGACGAGGAACCGGGGTGGGCCACCGGGCATGGCCTTGACCCGTTCGGCCACCTTCGCGAGCCCCCCGAGGCCGCCGTGGCCGGCGGCGGCAGCGACGCCGGTCGGCGCCCGGTACTCGCCGAACTCCCCGCGCAGCACGTCGGCCCACTCGCCCGTGGTGCCTCCTGCGTGGGCGAGGTCGATCGTCGCGGGCATGACGTTGGCGCCCGAGGCCGACACCCTGCGGAGCTCGTCGAGGGAGCGCTTGACGGCGTTGGCGTCGCGGCTCGAGCGCCACTCGACCACGTCGGCGATCAGCTCGTCCTGTACGGCGGGGTCGACCCGCATGATGTTGTCATCGCCGCCGAGCGGTGAGTCTGCGGTGTCGGTGAAGGTGTTCACCCCGATGACCTGCAGCTCGCCCGATTCGAGGCGGCGGAGGCGCTCGGTGTGGCTCGACACGAGCCGGCCCTTCATCTCGTCGATCGCCTCGAACGCGCCGCCCAGCGCCAGGATCTCGTCCATCTCGGCGGTTGCCGCCTCGGCGAGCTCGGTGGTCTTCGCCTCGATCACCTTGGAGCCGTCGAAGATGTCGTCGTACTCGAGCAGGTCGGTCTCGAAGGCGAGCACCTGCTGGATGCGCAGCGACCACTGCTGGTCCCACGGGCGGGGCAGGCCGAGCGCCTCGTTCCACGCCGGCAGCTGGAGCGACCGTGTCCGGGCGCTCTTCGAGAGGGTCACGCCGAGCGCCTCGAGCACGATGCGCTGCACGTTGTTCTCCGGCTGCGCCTCGGTCAGGCCGAGGCTGTTCACCTGCACGCCGTAGCGGAAGCGCCGGAGCTTCGGGTCGGTGACCCCGTAGCGCTCGAGGCAGATGCGGTCCCACAGCTGGGTGAAGGCCCGTACCTTGCACGTCTCCTCGACGAAGCGGATGCCGGCGTTGACGAAGAACGAGATGGAGCCGACGACGAGGGGGAACCGGTCTTCGGCCACCTGGCCCGAGTCGCGCACGGCGTCGAGCACGTCGATGGCGGTGGCGAGGGAGTAGGCGATCTCCTGGACCGGCGTGGCGCCTGCCTCTTGCAGGTGGTAGCTGCAGACGTTCATCGGGTTCCACAGGGGGATCCACTCGGCGCAGAACGCGACCATGTCGACGATGAGGCGGCGGCTCGGGAGCGGCGGGAAGATGTAGGTCCCCCGGCTCAGGTACTCCTTGATGATGTCGTTCTGGGTCGTGCCCCGAAGCGCCCGGCTCTCGACGCCTTGGTCCTCGGCGTTCGCCACGTAGAGGCCGAGCAGCCAGGCCGCCGTGGCGTTGATCGTCATCGACGTGTTCATGTCGCCCTGCGGGATGCCGTCGAGCAGCTGGCTCATGTGCCCGAGGTGGGCGACCGGCACCCCGACCTTGCCGACCTCGCCCTTGGCCAGCAGGTGGTCCGGGTCGTAGCCCGTCTGGGTCGGCAGGTCGAAGGCGATGGAGAGACCGGTCTGGCCCCGCGCCAGGTTCGTCCGGTACAGCTCGTTCGAGGCTCGGGCCGTGGAGTGGCCCGAGTACGTCCGCATCAGCCAGGGGCGATCACGCTCGACCATGGCCCCATGGTCCCCCGTACGTCCCATCCCTGTCACATGCGGTGCGCGCTCAAGTCGGCGGCCAGGCGCGCCGACGTCGACGCATGACCCGCTCGCAGCTCGCCTCACTCGTCGCCGCCGGTGCACTCGTGCTCGGGACCGGCATCGCCGTCGCGCAGGGGGAGCCCCCTCGCCCGACGCTCCTCGCTGCCGAAGAAGAGGGTGCGGAGCCCACGGTGGCCGACGAGCTCGAGGGCGATGAGGGCGATGAGGGCGACGACGTCGAGGAGATCGAGGAGATCGAGGAGATCGAGGAGATCGAGGAGATCGAGGCCGTCGAGGGCGAGGCCGAGGACGTCGTCGATGGTGCGGACG
>JBBSLC010000015.1:0-30524 GCA_038255685.1 Acidimicrobiales bacterium
CCAGGCCGAGGCCGACGCGGCCGGGGGCGCTGAGCTCGCCTCGGTGGAGCGGGTGGACGAGCGCACCGCCCTCCAGGGCTCCACCGCCTACTTCGCCGACCAGGTCCGGGCGTGGACCGTGGCGACCTACGGCGAGGAGGCCGCCTTCGGCGGTGGCCTGCGCATCGAGACGACCCTCGATCCGCGCCTCCAGGCAGCCGCCGAGCGGGCGGTGTTCGAGACCCTGAACGAACCGGGTGACCCGGATGGCTCGCTCGTGGCGGTGGATGACCGGGGCGCCGTCGTCGCCATGATCGGCGGCCGCGACTTCCAGGCCAGCAAGGTGAACCTCGCCCTCGCAGGTGCAGGCGGCAGCCAGGGGCGCCAACCCGGCTCGACGTTCAAGCCGTTCGTCCTCCAGGCTGCGTTCGAAGCGGGCATCCCCGTGACCCAGCGCTTCCCCGGCCCTCGGGAGATCACCGTCGAGGTCGACGGCCAGGAGTACCCCGTCACGAACTACGGGGACGCCGGCTACGGCGACCTCGACCTGATCGAGGCGACCGCTGACTCCGTGAACACGGTCTACGCCCAGCTCGTAGCCGAGACCGGCGCCCAGGCGGTCGCCGACGCTGCCGCAGCCGCAGGGGTCACGACCGAGCTCGAGCCGTTCCCGTCGATCGCCCTGGGCGTCTTCGACGTGTCCCCCTTGGACATGGCGAACGCCTACATGACCTACGCACGGCGAGGGAACCGCGTCACGCCCTGGTACGTGAACCGGGTGACCGAGGCGAACGGAGCCATCGTCTACGCCATCGCGCCCGACCTCGAACGGGTGATGCCCGCCGAGCGGGCGGACCTGATGAACCACGTGCTGCGCCGCGTCATCACCAACGGGACCGGGACGGGGGCTGACATCGGCCGGCCCGCCGCCGGGAAGACCGGGACGACCCAGGACAACACCAACGCCTGGTTCGTCGGGTACACGCCGACGCTGTCGACGTCGGTGTGGATGGGCTACGGCGCCGAGGGCCAGCGCTCCATGGACGACGTCCGCGGCCGTGCCGTCACCGGTGGCGGTCTCCCCGCCGAGATCTGGCAGAAGTTCATGGCCGTGGCCGTGGAGGGCACCGAACCGGCCGACTTCGTGCAACCGCCCGACGAGCTGCTCAACCCCCCGACGTCGGCTCCGCCGACCACCCCCTCGACGAGCTCGACGACGTCGACGACGGTGCCAGAGGAGACGACCACGACGACCGTGCCGGAGGAGACGACGACCACGACGACGGCGCCGACCACCACCACGACGACGGCCCCCACGACCACGACCACGAGGCCGGGTGGTGGCAGCACGACGACCACCGCCCCGCCCGCCGACGGGGGAGCCGACGGGGCTTCAGCCGAACCCTGACGGAGGGACCAGCTCGATGTCGGTGCGCCGGACGTCCCCGGTGGCGGCGCTGAGCGCCCCGGCAGAGACGAGCTCGGGCGCGAGGTCTGCGAGCGGGGCGAGCACGAAGCGGCGGTCCCACAGCCGGGGATGGGGCACCACCAGGTCCTCCTCGTCGATCACGAGGTCGCCGACGAGCAGCACGTCGACGTCGAGCGTCCGGGCGCCCCACCGCTCGGCTCGCACCCGACCGGCATCAGCCTCGAGCCGCTGGCACACCTCGAGGAGCTGACGAGCGGAACGCGTCGTGGCGAGCTCCACGACGGCGTTCAGGTAGGGACCCTGCTCGTCCGGCCCGCCGACGGGAGCCGTCTCGTACACCGGTGACACCGCCACGACCTCGTCGAGCAGTGCGACGGCGCGCCGGAGCCTCGCTGCCCGATCCCCGAGGTTCGACCCGAGAGCCAGGAAGGCGCGCAGGATCAGCCCCTCGTGCGGGTGATCCGGACGCCTGCGGTGGCGAGGTCCACGGGGACGGGGGGCCGGAGCTTGCGGAGCCACACCGTCACCGCAACGATCCGACCGTCGACGTCGAGGACGGCGTCGGCGACGAGCGTGGCAAGGTGCTCGAGCAGCACCACGTGGCCGGCGGCGACCACCGATCCGATCGTGGTGCAGAGCACGCCGTAGTCGACGGTGTCGACCAGCTGGTCGCTCCCCCCGGCGGCCCGGAGGTCGAGCTCGACGTGGAGGTCGACCTCGAGTGGCTGGGACCTGTCCGCCTCCTCGGGCAGTGCACCGCAGCGCCCGAGCAGGCGCAGGCCGCGCAGCTCCACGGCGTCGACGGCCACGCTCAGGCCTTGGCCTCGGCGGCCAGGATGCCGGCGAGCGCCACGAGCTCACGTCCCGGAGGACCGAGCTGGCGGGACAGCAGCTGCTCGCTCATGGCGATCGCACGCGTCGTCTCGGGGACCAGGCCGGCGTAGACGAGGTAGCCGGCGATGGTGCCGTGGAGCCGATCACCGACCTCGTCCTGGTGGACGAGCAGCCGGCCACCGGCGCCGAGCTGGCGGCGCAGGAGTGCGTAGAGGGAAGCGAGCACCGCACGAGGCTCGTCGTGGATGCCGAACGGGACGTGCTCGAAGGCAACCTCGAGCTCCTCGTAGGCATGGAGGTTGTGCGGCGAGGCGAGGAGGCTCACGATCGAGGTGAAGCCCTGGTGGCGGATCCAGATGATCTCCTCCTGGCGACGCACCCGCCGGTGGCTGGCGCCGTAGCCGCCGGGGCGCTCCGACACGGCGAGGCGGTCCTTGAGCACCCACGTGAAGTTCCTCGGGACGATCCCCTGCGCCCACTTCCCCTTCACGCTGCGACCTCGTCGGCCATGATCCGCACGCCGGCCACCGTGGCCGCGACGTCGTGGACCCGCACCATCCCGGCGCCTGCTGCAAGCGCTGCGAGCGCGGTGGCGACGGATGCCTCGAGCCGGTCCTCGACGGGGGTGCCGCCGGTCAGGGCGCCGAGGAAGCCCTTGCGGCTCGTGCCGACGACCACGGGCGTCCCGTCGGCGACGAGCTCGTCGAGCCGTGCCAGCAGCTCGAGGTTGTGCTCGACCGTCTTGCCGAACCCGATGCCAGGGTCCACCCACACCTCGGCGACGCCGGCGGCGTGGGCCAGCTCGGCTCGCTGCGCCAGGAACGCTCCCACCTCGGCGACGACGTCGGCGTAGCGAGGATCGTCCTGCATCGTCGCCGGCCCGCCCTGCATGTGCATGGCAACCCAACCCACGCCTGCCGCGGCGGCCACCTCGTGGAGGGACGCTCCGACGTCGTTCACGAGCGTCGCCCCGGCAGCGATCGCCGCCTGCGCCACCGGCGCCTTGCGGGTGTCGACCGAGACCCGCACGTGGGGCGACAGCGCTTCGATGACGGGGACGACCCTGCGGATCTCCTCGTCGATGCCGACCGGCTGCGCGCCGGGCCGGGTGGACTCGCCGCCGACGTCGATCACGTCGGCACCCTCGGCGACCAAGCGCATCCCGTGGGCGATCGCAGGTTCGGCGTCGATGTAGCGGCCACCGTCGGAGAACGAGTCGGGTGTGGTGTTCACGATCCCCATCACCAGCCCGCGCACCCGCTGATCGTACGCGACGCACGTGGTGTCGATGACCGACGAGGGAAGCGACCTCAGCGGACGGCGTGGATGAAGGCCATCGCCTCGGCGCGCGTGGCGGCGTTCGAGCGGAACAGTCCCCGCACCGCCGAGGTCACCGTGGACGCTCCCGGCTTGCGGATGCCCCGCATCGACATGCACAGGTGCTCGGCTTCGATGACGACGAGCACGCCCCGCGGCCCGAGCGAGGCCTCGAGCTCGTCGGCGATCTGGGCCGTCAACCGCTCTTGGACCTGCGGTCGCTTGGCGTACGCATCGACGAGCCGGGCCAGCTTCGACAGCCCCGTGATCCGACCGTCGGCTCCCGGGATGTAGGCGACGTGCGCCATCCCGTGGAACGGCAGCAGGTGGTGCTCACAGCTCGAGTAGAGCGGGATGTCGCGGACCATGACCATCTCGTCGTGATCGGCGGCGAACGTGACCTTCAGGTGCTCGTCCGCCGACTCGTGGAGGCCGGCGAACACCTCGGCGTACATCCTCGCCACCCGCGCCGGCGTCTCGACCAGGCCGTCCCGGTCGGGGTCCTCGCCGACGGCGAGCAGGATCTCTCGGACGGCGGCTCGGATGCGCTCGTGGTCGACGGGACCTGGCGGGGGCGCGCCGGCGTCGGCCTCGTCGTCGGCCGGCTGCACGTCCACGTTCGTCCTCCGCTGCTGGCCGCTCGGGTCGCGCTCGCTCACTCCGGCGGGGCGGCTCGGGTGATGCGCGTCCGTCGTCGCGGTGCCGCCTTCTCGGGCAGCACCACCCCGGTGCCGTTCGCCGTGGCCGGCGGCATCGCTGCGCTGGCGTAGCCGGTCTGCCACACGGGCAGGCCACCGAAGATCTCCAAGAGTGCCGGGGTGTCGAGCGTCTCGCGCTCGACGAGGGCGTCGGCGAGCTGGTCGAGCGTGGCGCGGTGGGTCGTGAGGATCTGGCCTGCCTCGGTGTGGGCGGCGTCGATGAGGACGCGCACCTCGGCGTCGATGCGGGCCGTCACCTCGTCTGAGTAGAACGTCGAGCTGCCCGACTCGCGGCCGAGGAACGGGTCGGTCTGGCGGGTCCGCATCTGCTGGGGACCGATGGCATCGGTCATGCCGAACTCGGTGACCATGGAGCGGGCGATGGTGGTCGCCCGCTCGATGTCGTTCTGGGCGCCGGTGGTCGGGTCGCCGAAGACGAGCTCCTCTGCGGTGCGACCGCCGAGGAGCATCGCCAGCTCGTCACGCAGCTCCGAGCGGGACTGCATGTGCTTGTCCTCGGTCGGCAGCGCGAGGGTCCATCCGAGGGCGCGGCCCCGGGCGATGATCGACACCTTGTGGATCGGATCGGTGTTGGGCAGGACGTGGCCGACGAGGGCGTGACCAGCCTCGTGGTAGGCGATGATGCGCTTCTCCCGGTCGTTCATGACCCGGCTCTTGCGCTCGGGGCCGGCCATCACCCGGTCGATCGCCTCCTCCATCTCCGACATGCCGACGACCGAGGCACCCCGGCGGGCGGTGAGGAGTGCGGCCTCGTTCATCAGGTTGGCGAGGTCGGCGCCGGTGAAGCCCGGGGTCCGCCGGGCGAGGACGTCGATCTCGATGTCGGTGCCGAGTGGCTTGCCCTTGGCGTGGACGTTCAGGATCGCCTTGCGACCCTCGAGGTCGGGACGGTCGACCACGATCTGGCGGTCGAAGCGACCCGGGCGCAGCAGCGCAGGGTCGAGGATGTCGGGCCGGTTCGTCGCAGCGATGAGGATCACGCCGGTGCGGGCGTCGAAGCCGTCCATCTCGACGAGGAGCTGGTTGAGTGTCTGCTCGCGCTCGTCGTGGCCGCCGCCCATGCCCGAGCCGCGGTGACGGCCGACGGCGTCGATCTCGTCGACGAAGATGATGGCGGGGCTGTTCGTCTTGGCTTGCTCGAAGAGGTCACGGACCCGGCTCGCGCCGACGCCGACGAACATCTCGACGAAGTCCGAGCCCGAGATCGAGAAGAACGGCACGCCTGCCTCGCCGGCGACGGCTCGGGCGAGCAGGGTCTTGCCGGTGCCGGGCGGGCCGAACAGCAGGACGCCCTTGGGGATCTTGGCACCGATGGCCTGGAACTTGGCCGGGCTCTCGAGGAACTCCTTGATCTCCTGCAGCTCCTCGACGGCCTCGTCGGCACCGGCGACGTCGGCGAAGGTGACCTTCGGCTGGTCCTTGCTGACCTGCTTCGCCTTGGCCTTGCCGAACTGCATGACCTTGTTGCCGCCACCCTGCGCGCTGTTGAGGAAGAAGAGGAACACCCCGATGATCAGGATGAACGGGAGGAAGTTGAAGAGCAGGGACAGCCAGATCGAGCCCTCCTCCTGCGTCGTCTCCTGCGGCACGTCCGCACTGCGGAGGAGCTCGCTCACCCGGTCGAACGACTCGGTGCCGATCTCGGTCCGGTAGGCGGTGCCCTCGGTCAGCTCGCCGGTGATCACCGACGTGGCGTCCCCGACGGAGATCTCGGCGTCAGCGACCTGCCCGGCCTCGACCCGGTCGACGAACTCGTCGTAGCGCAGGGCCTCCCTGTCCTCGCCACCGCGCAGGCTCTGGCTTGCGACGAGCAGCACGACCAGGGCCAGCACGACCCAGAAGACGACGCTGCGGCGGAGCTTCTGCACGGCGGTACACCTCGATCAGGGCAGCGGTTGGTGCCGTCAGGCTACCGACGCCCTCCCGCGACCCGCTCGCGACCCACCCGGGGTTCAGGCCTCGCCCTCCCAGGCACAGATGTAGGGGAGGTTCCGGTACTTCTCGGCGACGTCGAGCCCGTAGCCGACGACGAAGAGCGATGGCACCCGGAACCCGACGTAGCGCAGGTCCGGGGCCTCGCTCTCCTCCCGCACGAGCAGCGCGCACACGGCCAGGCTCGCCGGGTTGCGCGCCTCGAGGTTGCGGCGGAGGAACGACAGCGTGAGGCCGCTGTCGACGATGTCCTCGACGAGCACGACGTGGCGGCCCGACAGGTCGAGGTCGAGGTCCTTCACGATGCGCACCACCCCACTCGACTTGGTCGAGCTGCCGTACGACGAGACGGCCATGAAGTCGAACTCGACCGGCAGGTCGATGGCCCGGGACAGGTCGGCGAGGAAGAGGAAGGCGCCCTTGAGCACGCAGATGAGCAGCGGCGGGTCGTCCCGGTAGTCCTCGGTGATCTGGGCGCCCAGCTCGGCGATGCGGGTCTGGAGCGCTTCGGCGGAGACGAGCACCTCGCCGAAGGGAGGGCCGATGTCGGTCTCGTCGAGCACGTGGCGAACCTATCGCCCCGGTGGTGCGGCTTCCCCCGTCCGCTCGAGGCGGAGGCGTCCGCCTGTACGGGCGACGCGGAGCCCACCTACCACCTCTGCGCCGACCACCTCACCCCTCGCCACGCGCAGCACCCGTTCGACGGCCGCCGCGTCGGGGGGGTACGGCGGCGCCGCCTCGACGAGCCACCGCCGCACGGCCCTTCGGGCGAGCGACGGCGGTGCAGCGGCGAGCGCGGCTCCGTCGGTGGGGTCGATGGCAGCGGCGAGCTCGTCGAGCAGGTCGACATCGAGCCTGGCCTGGGACGCCGTGCGGGCGAGCAGCGGCACCACGTCGCGCTCGGCCACGTCGGCCAGCAGCGGCAGCACCTCGGCCCGCACGCGGTTGCGGCGGAACGACGGGTCGGTGTTGCTCGGGTCGGAGATCGGGACGAGGCCGCGCGCCGAGCAGAGGCGGGTCGTCTCGGACCTGCGCAGCGCGAGGATCGGCTTGGCCGGCCCCGGGCGCATGCCGGCCACGCCGCTGAGGCCCGTCCCCCGGAGGAGGTTGAGCAGGACGGTCTCGGCCTGGTCGTCGGCGGTGTGGCCGGTCATGGCATCGACGGGAAGGACCGCTCGACGAGCATCCCGAGCCCGTGCCTCGAGGTTCGGGCCAGGAGCGACCTCCACGCGCTCGGAGACGAAGCCCGCCCCGAGCTCCTCGGCGGCGGTCCGCACCACGGCGGCCTCGGCCGCCGAGCCTTCCCGCAGCCCGTGGTCGACGTGGACGGCGGTGACGTCGAGCCCTGCCTCCCGTGCGAGCACGAGCAGCGCGAGCGAGTCGGCGCCCCCGGAGACCGCAGCCACAGCGGGCGCGCCGCGGGGCGGGAACGTGCAGCGCAGGAGCAGATCGGACAGGAGCAGGTCAGCCAGGGGGCGCGACCTCGGCGACCTCGGCGACGTCGAGCTCACCTCGTCGGAGGAGGGCGAGGAGCTCGGTCACCGACGTGATGCCGAGGCGTCGGCTGACACGACGGAGGCTGGCGTAGACGTTGGAGCGACTGACCCCGAGACCGCTCGCTGCCTCGGTGACCGACGT
The DNA here is from genome assembly GCA_038255685.1 of Acidimicrobiales bacterium. Classification (GTDB taxonomy): domain Bacteria; phylum Actinomycetota; class Acidimicrobiia; order Acidimicrobiales; family CADCSY01; genus CADCSY01. Next base: position 7,849 of record JBBSLC010000015.1, read on the forward strand.
CGATGCGGCCAGGGCGACGAGCATGCGTCGCTGGTTGTCGGTGAGGTCGGGGACACGACTCCTCGCCACGTCGAGCCGTGGGTCCGCCGCTGGGGCGTCCACCCTTCGCTCGTAGCGGGTCAGGTGCGGTCGGGTGGCGGCGCTCGGCGTCTGGTCGCCGCCCTTCTGGGCACGGGCGAGCTGTTCGAGCGTCGCCCGCTGCACCCTGCGGCGCTTGTCGATCTCGGGCTCGCCGTCGAGGGCGGCGGCGACCTCGTCCCTCAGCTCCTGGGGTGCGAACGGCTTCGCCAGGTAGCGGATCGCTCCTTCGATGCCACCTCGCGCCCGTGCATCGACGGTGACGTTGGCGGTGAGCATGAGCACCGGGATCGATCGCACCAGCGGGTCGACGTGGGACTTCACCGCCTCGAGGACCCCCCACCCGTCGACGTTCGGCATCATGACGTCGAGCAGGAGCAGGTCCGGGCGCTGCTCTTCGATCGATGCGAGGGCGAGCGCTCCGTCGTCGGCGAGGCGCACGTCATGGCCGTCGAGCTGCAGGTTGATCTTGACGAGCTGGCGGATGTCCGGCTCGTCGTCGACGACCAGCACGAGGGCCACCTAGGCGCCCCGTGCCGCGACGCCAGCCTGCGCGGCGGATGCCCGGTCGATCCACCGAGCCGGCTCCTTGATCTCTGCGAGGGTGGGGAGCCACGCCGGGCCCACCCACGCCTGTTCGAGCAGCGCTGTCCCGCCGGCACCCTCGACCGCTTCGATGAACGCCTCGCCCTGGGCGTACTGGGCCATCTTCGCCTCGAGCCCGATGAGCTGCTGGAGCAGCTTGGCCGGGCCGGACCGCTGCGCCCGCCTCGCCCGCAGCACGCGCCCGAAGCGCTCGGCCGAAGGGATCAGGTCGGCGCCGGCCCGGTCCATCGTCACGTCTCCGTGACCTTCGAGGAGGCTCATCATCCCGCCGATCTTGGAGATCACCTCACGCTGCTCGTCGGATGCCAGGAGGGCGACGAGACCGCCCTCGTCGAGCGGGTTGCGCCCCGCTCGGACCTCCTCCGCCGCCTTGCGCAGGGCTGCGAGCAGGCGCTTGGGGTCGGGCTCGACGCCGCCCAGGCTCTCGTCGACGAGGGAGAGGAAGTACGGGCGGAGCCACGGGATGCCGGTGAACTGGGCCCGGTGGGTGACCTCGTGCAGGGCCAGCCACAGCCGGAACTCCCGAGGCGGGAAGCCGAAGCGCTTCTCGAGGGCCAAGATGTTGGGCCCGACGTAGTACACGACGTCCTGGTCGTCTCTGTCCTCGTCCTCGACGATGAGGAGGTCGTACTGGCCGAGGACCCGGGTGGACATCCAGCCGAGCATCGCGCCGACCTCGGCGCCGGCGACGTTGCGGGTGATGAGCGCCGCGGGCCCGCTTGCAGGGACCTTCTCCCCGAGCTTGTCGGTGAGCGGCCGGAGCATGCGCCGGAAGGACCTGAGGTTCGCATCGATCCAACCGGCCCGGTCGGTGACCCGAGCCCGTGCGGGACCGGCGTCCGACACCAGCCCGGTCTCCTCGGTCACGAGCGCCTCCGCCTGGGCGGTCAGCTCCTCGAAGTCAGCGGCCAGGGAGTCGGCGTGGTACGAGTCGGCAAACGGGTCGCGCCCCGACACCCGCTTGGCCACGAGCGCTGCGGTCTCCCAGGCGATCGGATCGGTCATGTGGCTGGCCTCCTCCGCGGCGCGGCCGCTGCCGGCGCTACTGGCGTGGGTACTTCAGCGACTGGACCTTCTTGAGGTACCCAGCGATCGTGGCGATGATGGCGAGCACCGCGCCACCTGCGAGGGGCACGGCGATCCAGTAGTGCCACACCTTGGCAGCGAGGACCGGTGCGAGGTCGAGCGTGAGGGCGGGGTCCATCGCCCGATCGTACGCCGAGCCGCAGACCTTCCGAGCGCCAGCCCGGCCGGGCCCCGCTCAGGCGGCGTCGATCTTGCGGCCACGCGTGCGAGGCGTGACCATCGGTGCGTGCAAGCTGCACCACGCGCCGTCGTTGTAGATCGACAGGCGGGTGCCGCACCCGTCCTCGTCGCACACCCGACCGGGTCTCGCCCGTGGCGTGGTCCCCTCGGCGCTGGTGAAGCGGTGGCCGCTGACGCTCGGTCCGTCCATGGACGGTGCAACCCACCTCCACCGATCCTTGTTCCGGATTTACAACTAAACGATGGGGCCCTCGGGAGCGCCCTGTTCGATCAGCGCCGCGATGCGTGCTTTGAGCGCGTCTGGCACCTGCTCGCGGCAGTGGTGGGACACGACCATCCGCAGCTCGGCCTCGAAGTCGAACGCCTCGAGGCAGGGATGGCAACCGTCGAGGTGGCCGCGGATGGCCGAGCGCCGAGCATCGGTGAGCTCCCCATCGAGGAACGTGTAGAGCTCCCTCACGGCGTCGTTGCAGTCCTCGTCTGGCACGTTCCCTCCAACCTCGCAGTGCCGGGGTTTCTTCCATCGGCCGGCAGCACGCCGTCGACCGGGTCTGCTCAGGTGCTCGTCGGGGCGCCGGTTGCGTCCGAAGGTGCGTCGACGTCGTCAGCGGTGATGAGGCCCTGGGTGGTGGCGAACTCGAAGAGGGCCTTCTGCAGGTTCTTGCGGCCACGGTGGAGGCGGCTCATCACCGTGCCGATCGGGATCTCGAGGATGCTCGCGATCTCCTTGTAGGAGAAGCCCTCGACGTCGGCGAGCAGGACCGCCATCCGGAACTGCTCGGGAAGGGCGTCGACCGCCGCCTTGACCTCGGCCTCCGAGAACAGGTCCATGAGCTCGTCCTCGGCGCTGCGACCTGCCCGTGCCTCCTCGAGGCCACCGAGGCGCCGGTAGAGGTAGAAGTCCTCGACGTCGTCGAGGTCGGTCTCGTCCGGCCGGCGCTTCGCGGCCCGGTACCGGTTGATGAAGGTGTTGGTCAGGATCCGGTACAGCCAGGCCTTCAGGTTCGTGCCCTGCTCGAAGGAGCCGAAGCCCCGGTACGCCTTCAGGTACGTCTCCTGTACGAGATCCTCGGCGTCGGCGGGGTTGCGGGTCATGCGCAGCGCCGCCGAGTACAGCGACGGCATGAGGTCCATCGCCTGGTCGGTGAAGGTCGCCTGGTCAGCCATCCGACCTTCTTTCTACCGGTCTGCGGGTGGTCACGCCGCACCCGGACCGCCGCTCGGCGCTCAGCGCAGGGCGAGCCGCCCGTCGGTGAGGTCGATGAGGTCATCCGTCTCGATCTCCAGCACGCCGTCGAGACCTCCGATCGCCAAGACGCTGCGAACCCGGTCGGGCACAGAGCGCAGCACCAGGCTCCCGTTCGCCTCGCGGACCCGGTTCTGCGCGCCGACGAAGGCGCCGATCCCCGTGGAGTCGATGAAGGAGAGCGCCCCGAGGTCGAGGACGAGGCGGTTGTGCCCCCGTGAGACGAGCTCCCCGATCGTCCGTGCGAGGGCTGGCGTCGTCGCCACATCGAGCTCCCCTCCGACGGAGAGGACGACCGTGGCCCCGTCGACGTGCTCGGTGGCGAGGTGCAAGACGTCCATGGTGAGCTTCCCTCCGACGGTTCGGCCGGGACGCCGTGCTCGATCGCCCCGAGGCGATGTACCGCACGTCGTTTCGTGCGAAACCCCCGGCCGGCGCCGATCCAGCGGAGGAAGACCGGGGAGAGGTGGAGCCCGAGAGGGGAATCGAACCCCTGACCTGCTCATTACGAGTGAGCTGCTCTGCCGTCTGAGCTACCCGGGCGGGCCGGGACAGCCTAGCGAGGCACCAGGCGGGCGCCCGCACGCTTCGGGGCTCAGGCGAGGGGCGCGAGCTCGAGGAGCAGGGCCTGGAGGAGGAGCGGTTCGTTCGGGTTCCGGGTGAGCGCCTCGGACGCTGCGTCCACGGCGGCGACGGCGTGCACGCAGCCCGCGGCGCGGCCCCGATCACCGCCGGTTGCGAGCTCGTCCCGGTAACGGCCCGCCAGGGTGGCGAGCCCGAAGCGCAGCTCGGCGGTCCGGTGGCGCCGGAGCTGGCGCTTGTGCTCATCGGTGAGCTGCTTGCGGCCGGCACCACGCTCGCCGTAGGTGCTCACCCGCTCCTCGAGGGCGACGAGCTCGGCGTCCTGCGCCGCCTGCAGGGGTCCGGCTGCTCGCTCCACCTGGTCGAGCAGCTCGGCGACGAGGGCGGCGACGGCGGCACCCGTGCCATCGAGCCGGGTGGGGACACCGGCCCACGATGCACGCCGGGTGCCGAGGCCCTCGTCGGTCAGGAGCAGGCGCGCCCGGTCGACGTCTCCCATGGCTGCTGCTGCAACGACCTCGGCCGCCGACGGGCTCGCGCCACCCGCCACGAGCGCGGCCTCGACGTCTGCGACCGGGAGCGGTGGCAGGTCGATGCGGACGCACCGCGAGGCCACCGTCACCAGCTCGCGCGGGACGTGGTCGGCGACGATGACGAAGACGGTGCTCGGCGGCGGTTCCTCGACGGTCTTGAGCAGCTTCGGACCGACGTTCGCTGCGATCCGGTGCAGGTCGTGCAGGAGCAGCACCTTGCGGGTCCCCTCGATCGGGCTCCGGACCGCGACACGGATGACCTCCTCGACCTGCTCGACCGACAGCGATGCACCTGACGGGACGAACGAGACGATGTCGGGGTGCTGCCCGGCCAGCCCGAGTCGGCAGTCCCGGCAGCTCCCGCACCCACCGTCGGAGCACAGCAGTGCCGCGGCCAGACCCTCGGCTGCGACCCGCGCGCCGGCCCCCGCAGGGCCGACGAGGAGGTAGGCGTGGACCGGGGCGCGCGCCGCCGCCCGCAGCGAACGGAGCGCCTGCGCCTGCCCCACCACCGCTGCGAACGCGTCGCTGCGGCCGTCCTCGGTGTCGGTGGCGCTCACCGCCCCATCATCTCGCATCGACCCCCACCTCCGGTTTCCAGAAAGCGATCAGGGGAGGCGCTGCTCCACGACGGACCACACCCGCGCTGCGACCTGGTCCTCGGTGCCGTCACCGTCCACGACGACCCACCGGTCGGGATCGGCGGCGGCGAGGGCGGCGAAGCCGTCCGCGACCCGCTGGTGGAACGCAGCGCCGAGCCCCTCCATCCGGTCGGGACGCCCCGTGAGGCGGCCGGCGGCGACCGCCGGCGGGACCCGAAGCAGCACGACGAGGTCGGGCACCACGCCGGCCACGGCGAAGGCGGAGAGGGCGGCGACCGCGTCCAGCGAGAGGCCCTGTCCGTAGCCCTGGTAGGCGAGCGAGGAGCCGATGTACCGGTCGGTGACGACGTCTCGCCCCTCGGCGAGCTCTGGTGCGAGCACCTCGACGACGTGCTGGGCACGAGCCGCGGCCATGAGCAGCGCCTCGGTCCGCGGTGCGATCGGCACACCGTCGGGATCGAGCAGCAGGGCTCGGACCCGCTCGCCGAGCTCGGTCCCACCCGGCTCCCTCGTCAGGCGGGCACCGAGCGCCTCGGCCAGGCGCGCCGCCTGGGTCGACTTGCCCGACCCCTCGCCGCCCTCGACGGCGACGAGTACCCCCTGGCGCCTGCCGGCCACGTCAGGTGCCGACCGGCGGGGGCTCGGCCTCACTCCTCCGCAGCACCACCACGGCGAGCACCCCTGCCACGAGGATGATCGCACCCGCCGCCCACAGCGCCAGGCGCACGCCGGGGATGGCGACGGTCACCCCTGCTGCCTGGATGGAGCCGTCGAAGAGCTGCTGGGAGAGCGCCTCGAGGCGGTCGGCCAGCAGGGGCCCGACGGCGAAGGAGAGCAGCACGCAGAGCCGCACGAGCGTGTAGAGGCTGGCGAAGACCCGGCCCCGCAGCTCGTCGGCGACTCGCTCCTGGAGGATGGTGAAGCCGAGCACGTAGATGGTCCCTGCGCACATGCCGAGCACGAAGACGAAGGCGAGCGCCGGTGTGAGGCTCGACATCGTGGCGCCGAGCACGAGCGCGACCCCAGCAGCCATGACGGCCCCGCAGAAGACCTGCACCTTGGGCAGGCGCTTCTGCAGCACCGAGATCGCGATCACGCCCGAGGCCAGCCCGAAGCCGAGCGCGGTGAGCAGCAGGCCGAAGCCGGCCGAGCCCCCGCCGAGGACCTCACGCGAGAACAGATCGCCGAGGGGGACGAGCATCCCGCCACCGATGAGCCCGGTGCCGAGAGCGATCATCACCGCCCGGATGACGGGGTTGGAGACCATGAAGCTCCACCCCTCCTTCAGCTCTCGCCCGGTCTGGCCGAGGTCCATCCGGACCGCCTCGCTCGCGACACCGGCGGCCCGGCGCTCGGGCAGGACGAGGGTGGAGATGAAGAGGGCGGAGAGGCCGAAGGTGACGACGTCGACGTAGAGCGCCACCGACTCCTGGGTGATCGGGAGCACGTTCAAGACGTCGATGTCGCCGAGCCGGTCAGCCACCTTGGCGAGCAGGGCGAAGAGCAGGGTGGCGATGGGGAAGGTGCCGTAGGCGGCGACGAGGGAGAGGGAGTTCGCCGTGGTGAGGTGGCTCGCCGGGACGAGGTTGGGCACGGTCGCCTCCTTGGCCGGCGACCACATGAGCGTGGCGATCTCGAGCACGAGCGAGGCGACCACGAGCTGCCAGATCTCGGTGACGAAGGGGATGGTGAACAGCACGCCGGCCCGCACGAGGTCGCACGTGACCATGATCTTCTTGCGGTCGAGGCGGTCGACGAGCACCCCGGCGACCGGGGCCAGGAAGAAGCCGGGCACCAGCCGAGCGCTCATGACGAGCGAGATGGCCCCCGCCGAGCCGCTGATGCGGGTCGCGACCGCGACGATGGCGACGAAGCCGAGCCAGTCACCGATGGCCGAGACCACCTGGGCGAGCCAGAGCCGGAAGAAGCTGGCCGAGCCGAAGAGCCGGACGACGGTGGAGCGGTCAGGCAGCTCGGGCTCGGGGAGCACGTGCGCGACCCGCCGGGTGGGGACCTCGGCGTGCGACTCGGGCCCCGAGGCAGCGTCGGCGTCGGGTGCGCCGACGACCTCCTCGGCGGGCTCGACGCGGCCGCCGGGCGCGTCCTCTCGTCGAGCCTGGGGCACCAGATCAGCCTACGGGACGGCCCCGAGGCGCCTCGGCATGGCGCTCAGCCCCCGGCGTCCGCTTCGCCGGCTGACGCCGCCTCGTTCGCTGCGGCCTTCGTCGCAACCGCCTTCTTGGCCGGGGCCCTCTTGGCAGGCGCCTTCTTCGCGGTCGCCTTCTTGGCCGGCGCCTTCTTCTTCGCCGGCGCCTTCTTGGCCGTCGCCTTCTTCTTCGGCGCCGGCCCCTTGTCCCTGCGGTCCTGGAGGAGCTCGATCGCGCGCTCAGGCGTGATCTCCTCGATCGAGTCTCCCTTGCGCAGCGACGCGTTCGTCTCGCCATCGGTCACGTAGGGCCCGAAGCGCCCCTCCTTCAACACGATGGGCTTGCCGGAGACGGGGTCGTCACCGAGCTCCTTGAGCGGCGGCGTCGCAGCCTGGCCCCGTCGGCGCTTCGGCTCGGCGAAGACCTTGCGCGCCTCCTCGATGTCGATCGTGAGCAGCAGCTCCTCGGAACCGATCGTGCGCGAGTCGGTGCCCTTCTTGATGTAGGGCCCGTAGCGACCGTTCTGGGCCGTGACCTCTTGGCCGTCGTCAGGGTCGACGCCGACGACGCGAGGGAGCGTCAAGAGGCGCAGGGCGTCCTCCAGCGTGATCGAGTCGAGCGACATCGTCTGGAAGAGCGACGCCGTCCTCGGCTTCTCCTTGGCGCCGTCGACCAGCTCGCCGAGCTGGACGTAGGGCCCGTACCGGCCACCCTTGGCGACCACGGGGAGGCCCGACTCGGGATCGTCGCCGAGCTCACGGTCGCCGCTCGGGGCCTCGAGCAAGGCGATGGCCCGCTCGATGGTCAGCTCGTCGGGGACGATGTCCTCGGGGATGTTGGCCCGGACGTCGCCGCGCACGAGGTAGGGGCCGTAGCGACCGACCCTGGCTTCGACCGGCGTGCCGGCGGCGTCGACGCCGATCGGGATGGTGCTGACGGCGATGGCGTCGATGTCGCCGATGTTCTCGTTGACCATCCGCTTGAGGCCTTGGGTGTCGTCGGTGCCGAAGTAGAAGCGCTCGAGCCAGGGCACCGACTCGGTCGTGCCTCCTGCGATGTCGTCGAGGTCGTCCTCCATCCGAGCGGTGTAGGCGTAGTCGACCAGGTCGGGGAAGTGGCGCTCGAGGAGCGTGACGACGGCGAAGGCGGTGAAGCTCGGGACGAGGGCGGAGCCCTTCTTCCACACGTAGCCGACGTTCTGGATGCGCTCGATGGTGGCCGCGTAGGTGGAGGGTCGGCCGACCTCGAGCTCGGCGAGGCGCTTCACGAGCGACGCCTCGGTGAAGCGCGCCGGGGGGCTCGTCTCGTGGCCCTGGGGTTCGAGCGAGGCGATGTCGAGGACATCGCCCTCGGCGAGGGCGGGCAGGCGGCGCTCGGCCTCGTCGGCTTCTGCGGCGCCCTCGTCGCGGCCCTCGACGTAGACCCGCTGGTAGCCGGGGAAGCTGATGACCGTGCCGCTCGTCGAGAACTCGGCGTCGCGACCGGAGCGCCCGATCGCCCCGAGGCGCACGGTGACGGTCTCGCCGACCGCGTCGGCCATCTGCGACGCCACGGTCCGCTGCCAGATGAGCTCGTACATGCGCGCCTCGGCCGGACCGACCTCACGTGCCACGTCGGCCGGCGCCCGGAAGCGCTCGCCCGCAGGCCGGATGGCCTCGTGGGCCTCCTGCGCGTTCTTCGCCTTGGAGGCGTAGGTCCGAGGCGCGTCAGGCACGTACTCGGGACCGAAGCGCTCCCGCACCACCGACCTGGCAGCGGCGACGGCCTGCTCCGAGAGCGTCGGCGAGTCCGTCCGCATGTAGGTGATGTAGCCGTTCTCGTACAGCCGCTGGGCCGTGGCCATCGCCTGCTTGGCACCCATGCCGAGCTTGCGGCCTGCCTCCTGCTGGAGCGTCGAGGTGATGAACGGCGCCGCGGGCCGGCGGCGGTACGGCTTGCGCTCGACCGAGCGCACCGCGGCGGTGACGCCAGCGAGGTCGTCCACGAGCCCGCGTGCACCGGCCTCGTCGAGCACGACGACGTCTCGGGTGATCTCCCCCGTCTCGCCGAAGTCCCGGCCCGTCGCCAGCCTGCTCCCGTCGATCGAGACGAGCGTCGCGCCGAAGGTCGTGCCCGTACCGGTCGGGGCGAACATCCCGTCCACGTCCCAGTACGACGCGCGCCGGAACCGCATCCTGGCCCGCTCCCGCTCGACCACGAGGCGGGTGGCCACGCTCTGGACCCGTCCAGCCGACAGCCTGGGCGCGACCTTCTTCCAGAGGACGGGACTGGTCTCGTAGCCGTAGAGGCGGTCGAGGATGCGCCGGGTCTCCTGGGCGTCGACCCGCTTGAGGTCGAGGTCGCGGGGGGCGGCGATGGCCGCCTCGATGGCCTGGCGGGTGATCTCGTGGAAGACCATCCGGCGCACCGGGACCTGGGGGTTGAGCACCTCGAGGAGGTGCCAGGCGATGGCCTCGCCCTCGCGGTCCTCATCGGTCGCGAGGTAGATCTCGCTCGCTCCCTTCACCAGCTTCTTGAGCTTGGCGACCTGCTCCTTCTTCTCCCGGGGGACGATGTACAGCGGCTTGAAGCCGTTGTCGACGTCGATGCCGGTACGGGCCCACGGGAGCCCCTTGTAGGCCTCGGGCACGTCGGCGGCGTTGCGGGGGAGGTCGCGCACGTGGCCGATGGAGGACTCGACGACGTAGTCGTCGCCGAGGAACCCGGCGAGCATGCGCGCCTTGGCGGGTGACTCGACGATGACGAGGGGCTTGGGCACGCTGACAGGAGAAGCCCTCGCAGGGTCCGCTGTCAAACGGGCTCTTCGATCACCCCCGGCGCGACAACGGCGCCGGGGGTCACCCGGCGCCGCTGGTCTTGCGTGCCTCGCCTGCTACACGAAGGCGCTGGCGAAGATCAGCGCCACGATCGTCATCACCTTGATGAGGATGTTCATGGCCGGACCCGAGGTGTCCTTGAAGGGGTCGCCGACGGTGTCGCCGACCACGGCTGCCTTGTGGGCCTCGCTGCCCTTGCCGCCGTGGGCACCGGCTTCGATGTACTTCTTGGCGTTGTCCCAGGCGCCACCGGCGTTGGCCATGAAGATCGCCAGGCAGAAGCCGGTGACGAGCGCCCCGGCGAGGAACCCGCCGAGGGCATCGACGTTCACGAAGCCGATGACGAGGGGGACGACGATCGCCAGCGCACCCGGGACGAGCATCTCCCGCAGCGCAGCGGTGGTCGAGATGTCCACGCACTTCGCGTACTCGGGGACGACGCCCTCCTTGCCCTCGCGCAAGCCCGGGATCTCTCGGAACTGGCGGCGGACCTCCTCGATCATCTTGTTGGCGGCACGGCCGACAGCGTCGATGGTGAGCGCGGCGAACAGGAACGGGAGCATGGCCCCGAGGAACAGGCCGATGAAGACCTCGACCTGGCCGACGTTGAGGTCGAGGACGTGGCCCTCGACGAGCAGTGACGCCTCGAACGCCTTGAACAGCGCAAGGGCGGTGAGGGCGGCGGAGCCGACGGCGAAGCCCTTGGCGACGGCTGCGGTGGTGTTGCCCAGCGAGTCGAGGCTGTCGGTGACCTCGCGGACCTCGGGGGGCATGTGCGCCATCTCGGCGATGCCGCCGGCGTTGTCGGCGATGGGGCCGTACGCGTCGACGGAGACGACGACGCCGGTGGTGGCGAGCATGCCGATGGCCGCTGCGGCGATGCCGTAGATGCCGAGGCCCTCCACCGCCTGCTCGCCACCCCAGTACGCCACGCCCACGCCCACGGCGATGAGCACGACGGAGGCGGCGACCGACACCATGCCGGCGGAGATGCCGCCGAGGATGGTGGTCGCGGGACCGGTCTCGGTCTGGGCGGCGATCTTCTTGACCGGTCCGTACTGGTCCGACGTCCAGATCTCTGCGACCTTGCCGATGGCGTAGCCGACGAAGAGCCCGCCGATGACCGACACGGGCAGGCCCCACCAGCTCTCGATGACCTCGCTGCCGTCGAACATGACGAGGGCGAGGATGACCACGCCGAGCACGGTGATGGCGGCGGCGACGTTGGTGCCCCGGTGGAGGGCCTTCGACAGCTCGTGGACCGACGTGCTGCCCGAGGACTTCACGAAGAAGGCGCCGATGATCGACGCCACCATGCCGACGGCGGCGATGGCGAGCGGGAACAGGAACAGCTCGGGCACCCGGTCGAGGGTGACGGGCACGTCGGTGCCGTTGACCACCAGGAACGGGATGAACGCAGCGAGGGCGATCGGGGCGATGATGGCGCCGCTGTAGGACTCGAACAGGTCGGCGCCCATGCCGGCGACGTCGCCGACGTTGTCGCCCACGTTGTCGGCGATGGTGGCCGGGTTCCGGGGGTCGTCCTCGGGGATCCCCGCCTCGACCTTGCCGACGAGGTCGGCACCCACGTCGGCAGCCTTGGTGTAGATGCCGCCGCCCACGCGGGAGAACAAGGCGATGGAGCTGGCGCCGAGACCGAAGGCGGTCAGGACGCTGAACGGGTCGTCGACCTCGAGCCACTCGACGTAGACGAGATAGCTGACGGCGAGACCGAGCAGCGACAGGCCGGCGACGGTGAAGCCCATGACGGCGCCACCGCGGAAGGCCAGCGGGAGCGCGACCTGGGGCCCAGTGCGAGCGGCCTCGGCGGTGCGGGCGTTGGCCATGGTGGCGACGGTCATGCCGACGAAGCCGGCGAGGGCAGAGAGCACGGCGCCCGAGATGTAGGCGATCGCACCCCACGGTCGGCCGTAGTCGAGGAAGACGGCGATCAGCACCGTCATCAGCACGACGAACCCGGCGACCCAGGTGTACTCGCGGCGGAGGAAGGCACGAGATCCCTCCTGGATGGCCTCCATCAGCTCGACCATGCGGGCGTTGCCGGGGCTGGCCTTCTTCACCACCCCGTAGAAGTAGACGGCCAGGACGAGGCCTGCGACCGCCGTCAGGGCGGCGATGTACGGGACGGACTCCACGTGGGGCTCCTCTTCGACTGCGGACGGTGCGGCGCGCCTGCGGGGGCACGACGGCCCGCCAAGATAGGGGTTCGGGCCCGCTCAGAGCCAGATGGGGCTGTGCTGGGGGGGACCGCGGCCCCGGTCGCCGCTGCCAGACGGACCTCAGCGGCCCACGGTGGCGAGGCGATCCGACTCGATGCCCCCCGGCGAGACGTCGACGTCGGTCGGGGCGAGCGGCGGGCACGCCCGGAGCCACAGGTACCCGGCCACGCCGGCCACGAGGCTCCCGCCGAGGATCCCGATCTTCGCGGAGTCGGCGAGGTCGGGATCGGTGAAGGACAGGCTGGCGACGAACAGGGCGACGGTGAAGCCGATGCCGGCACACAGTGCGACCCCGAAGACGTGACGCCACGTGGTGCTCGCAGGCAGCCTCCCGATGCCGAGCCGCACCGCCAGCCACGTGGCGCCGAACACGCCGACCGCCTTGCCGACGAGGAGGCCGAGCGCCACGCCGAGCACGATGTCGTTCCCGAGCGCACCGCTGAGCGCGTCACCGGAGAGCGAGACGCCTGCGTTCGCCAGCGCGAAGACAGGCACGATGAGGAAGCTGACCCACGGCGCCAGCCGGTGCTCGACCCGCTGGAGGGGTGACTGGGTCTCCGTCGCCAGGCGGACGAGGTCGCGCAGCCCCGCCTCGCTCGCAGCGTGCTCCTCGTCGGGACCACCGCCACCGACCAGCGCCCCGTGGATCCGATCGATGAGGTTGCGGGCCCGGTCACGGAAGAGGCGAGGGTCGTAGAACGCGACCGAGGGGGCCATGAAGCCGAAGGCGACCCCGGCGAGGGTGGCGTGCACTCCCGACTCGTGGAGCCCGAACCAGCACACGACGGCGGTGAGCGCGTGCGGCAGCGTGGATCGGACGTCGGCGCGCCGCAGGAGGTAGGCGGCGGCGAGCGCAGCGAAGGCCACGGCGAGCCACTGGAACGAGAGATCGCTCGTGTAGAAGAAGGCGATCACGAGGATGGCGCCGAGGTCGTCCACGATGGCGAGCGTCAGCAGGAACAACTTCGCGCCCGTCGGCACACGGCGGCCGAGCAGCGAGATGACCCCGACGGCGAAGGCGATGTCGGTGGCCATGGGGATGCCCCAGCCGCCGGATCCCTCCCCACCGGCGTTGAAGGCGACGTAGATGAGCGCGGGGACCACCATGCCGCCGAGGGCGGCGATCGCCGGCAGCGCCGCCGCGCGGCGGTCACGGAGCTCGCCCTGCACGAGCTCACGCTTGATCTCGAGGCCGACGACGAAGAAGAAGATCGCCATGGCGCCGTCGTTGATCCACTCGCGCAGGGAGAGCTCGAGGTGGAGGAGCTCGCCGAGCGAGATGTCGAGCGGGGTCTCCCACAGCGCCTCGTAGCTCCCGCTGTACGGCGAGTTGGCCCACACCAGGGCCACGACCGCGGCCAGCAGCATGACGATGCCACCGGCTGTCTCGAGCTCCATGAACCGCTGCGCAGGGCGCACGACCGCACGGGGGACGAACCTCGAGGACTCGCTCCAGGAGCGGCGGAGTGGCTGGTCCTCGGTCGATGGTGCGTCGTTCACCGCGGCATCGTGACGCCTTGCCCGAGATCGAGCAAGACGGCGTTCAGTCGAGGTAGCGGATCTCCCCGTCCGAGGCGCTGATCACGGCATCCACGGCGAGGAGGAGCAGTGCGTGGAGCGCCCGGAACTCGTCGACCTCGGGGTCGGCGTCATCGCTCGCGGTGGGTGCGGCGACCCCGGGCGGACCAGCACCTGGAGCATCGTCGAGCGAGCGCAGTGCGGCGTCCCAGTCGGTCGACGACGCCTGCAGGCGCAACCGCATGGATGGCGCCTGGATGAGCGCTCGCTGGAGGTCCTGCACGATGGCGACGACGACGTCCGTGCTGGTGCGCACGCCGGGCGTGGCGAGGAGGTGCAGCGCCTGCAGCTTGCGCATCGCCATGGCCGCGATGAGCCGGGGCTCACCGAGCTCCACCACTGCTGAGTCGACGGCTGCGAGATCGAGGGAGACCGACGCAGGGACGTCGAACCACCGGCGCAGGATGGTGAACATCTGCGCGGTCACGCCGTGGAGGGCCAAGAGCTCGTCCGGTTTGGCGACCGACGCCATCCCCCCGGACCCCTCGGGTCCCCCGTCGCTCACCGCCTCGGTCAGGCGGAGGCGGAGGCGGTGCCGGCGACCGCGTCGTCGACCGAGTCGAACAACGAGAACACCTTGGTCAGCCCGGTCACCTCGAAGACCTTGCGGATCCGCGGCTGGGTGCACACGAGCGACAGCTCGCCGTCGTTGGAACGGACGCGCTTGAGCGCGCCGACGAGCACACCGAGGCCCGTCGAGTCGAGGAAGTCGACCCCGTCGAGATCGACGATGATCCGGTTCGTCCCCTGGGCCACGAGACCGTGCAGCTGCTCACGCAGTCGGGGCACCGTGGCGACGTCGACCTCTCCCGACACCGCCAGCACCGCGCACCCATCACGCTCCGTCACGTCCAGACCAAGATCCATGCCGGGGGTCTCCTCCACCGCTTTGGGGCTGCGACGAGCCGCTTCGCTTCGAGTGTCGCGCCGGTGACGCTAGCGACTCGCCACCTGCCCCACCACACGGCGTCCCGCGTGGAGATGGCGAGGAACACCCGTTCGACGAGGGATAGCCTCACGGTGTGGATCTCGAGGACCTGCTGCGGTCGCTCGCCGGCGACGACCGGCTCGTCCACCTCGAGCGGCTCGCACCCCGCGCCGCTCGCTACGCAGACCTCGAGACACCGCTGCCCGCAGCGGTCGGGGCGCAGCTCGGCGTCGAACGCCTCTGGGCGCACCAGGCACAGGCGATCGACCTCGCCCGGTCCGGTCGATCCGTGGCTGTCGCCACGGGGACCGCGTCCGGCAAGTCCCTCTGCTACCAGGCGGCGATCGGGGCGGCAGCTGCGGACCCCATCCCTGGGACGGCGCTGCTGCTGTTCCCCACCAAGGCGCTCGCCCGTGACCAGCTGCGGGCGCTCGGCGCGCTCGACCTGCCCGGCGTGGTGCCGTGCTGCTACGACGGCGACACCGGCACCGAGGAGCGCACCTTCGCGCGCGCCAACGCCACGGCCCTGCTCACGAACCCAGACATGCTGCACGTGGGGCTGCTCCCCCACCACGGTCGGTGGGCCACCTTCTTGATGCGCCTCCGCTACGTCGTGGTCGACGAGCTGCACGTGCTGCGAGGTGTCTTCGGCAGCCACGTCGCCCAGCTGCTGCGACGACTGCGACGCCTCTGCCGGCACTACGGGTCAGATCCCACGTTCATCTTCACCTCGGCCACCATCGGCGCGCCGGCTGCGCTCGCCACGGCGCTCGCAGGCGTCGACGTCACCGCCGTCACCGACGACGGGTCGCCCCGTGGCGAGCGGCTCTTCGCGCTCTGGAACCCCCCGCTGCTCGACGAGCGCTCCGGCGCCCGGGCATCCGCCAACGGCGAGACGGCGGCGCTCGTCGCCGGCCTCGTGGCCGGCGGGCACCGGGCCATCGCGTTCTGCCGGAGCCGCAAGGGCACCGAGCTCGTCGCCGCCGACGCCGAACGTCGCCTCGGACGCCACGGCGCCGTCCGCCCGTACCGGGGCGGCTACCTGCCATCGGAGCGGCGGAGCATCGAGGACGAGCTGTTCGGCGGCCGCCTCAGGGGGGTCGTGGCGACGAGCGCGCTCGAGCTCGGCATCGACGTCGGCGGGCTCGATGCCTGCGTGCTCGACGGCTTCCCTGGCACCATCGCCTCGATGTGGCAGCAGGCCGGGCGCGCCGGGCGCGCCTCGCAGCGCTCGCTCGCCGTGCTCGTGGCGGGCGACGACCAGCTTGACCAGTGGCTGATGGCCCACCCTGACGAGGTCTTCACCCGCTCGCCCGAGCCGGCGGTGATCAACCCCGGCAACCACCACGTCCTGCTCCCCCACCTCGCCTGCGCTGCCTACGAGCTGCCCCTCACGCCAGGCGACGAGCGGTGGTGGGGCGAGGACCTCGAGGACGGCGTGCGCGCCCTCGTGCTCGCCGATGCGCTGAAGGTGCGTCACCGCACGGCGTACTGGTCCGGCCGCGGCTCCCCGGCGTGGCAGGTCGGCCTGCGCAGCGGCTCCGCCGAGGAGTACCGCATCGCCGACGGCGAGGGCCACGTCGTGGGGACCGTCGACGGTGGGCGCGCCTTCTCCGTCGTCCACCCAGGGGCGGTGTACCTCCACCAGGGCCAGGCGTTCGAGGTCACCGACCTCGACCTCGCCGATCGGGTGGCCACGGTGATCGCCGTCGGCGGCGAGGAGACGACCCAGGTCCGATCCGACACCGACATCCGCATCCTCGAGGTCGAGGAGCGGGCGGTCGTCGGGCGCGCCGCCATGCACCTCGGCGCCGTGGAGGTCAGCCAGCAGGTCACCGGCTACCAGCGCCGGGACGCCTTCACCGGCGACGTCCTCGCCCACGTCGAGCTCGACATGCCGGCCTCGCGCCTCACGACCCGGGCAGTCTGGTGGACCGTCCTACCAGCCACGCTCGCCCAGGCCGGCCTCGACGCGGCCCGTTGGCCAGGTACGCTCCACGCCGTCGAGCACGCGGCTATCGGGATGCTGCCGCTGTTCACCATCTGCGACCGCTGGGACGTCGGTGGTGTCTCCACCGCCCTGCAGGGCGACACCGGCCTGCCCACGATCGTGATCTACGACGGCTACCCGGGTGGGGCTGGCATCGCCGAGCTCGGCTTCGGGAGAGGACCGCATCTGCTGGCGGCGACGCTCGACCTCATCGCTGCGTGCCCGTGCGCCACGGGCTGCCCGTCCTGTGTGCAGTCGCCGAAGTGCGGGAACCTCAACGAGCCGCTCGACAAGGCCGGTGCCGTCGCCCTCCTGCGCGTCGTGCTCGCGTCGGCAGGGCGAGGCGTCGCCCCTGCCCTCGCCAGCTGATCTACAGCGGGGGGATCAGCTCCTCGGGCTCGGCTGCCCTGCGGACGACGTGGCGGGCGTGCGCGGCCACCACGACCAGCGCGAGGCTGCCGGCGATCGGCACCAGCAACGTCCGGGGGTCGTCCTCGCCGGCACCGTCTTCCTGGATGGCGACGACCGCGCCGTCGGTGGGCGGCTCTGTGGTCGGGGGCGGAGGAGGAGGCGCGGCAGCCTGCTCGGGGAGCGTGGTCTGCGAGGGATCGAAGGGCAGGGTCTGGCCGAAGCCGGTGTCCACGGTCGTGACCGTGCGAGGCCCTGCGCTCCCGCCAGGGCCGGGTCGGGTCGATCCAGCGCTTCGCCTCGTCGTCGCCGTGCCGGCACCAGCGGTCGTCGTCGTCTCGTCGCCCATCGTGGTCGTCGTGGTGGGCGGCGGCTCCGCGACCTCCGCGCTGGCTGCACCGAAGCCGAGCGAGGTGACGAGGTCGGAGTCGGCCGGCGTCACCCCGGTCCGCACGGCGAAGACCCGGTAGCGATGGTCACCGCCCGCCGCGAGGTCGTCGTCGACGAGCATCGGCTCCTCGGTCGGTCCGACGACGGTCAGGAGCCGGAAGTCCTCGTCGGGCTCGGCGCGGTCGATGCGGTACCCGACGAGGTCGGGCTCCTCGTTCGCGAGCCAGCTGAGCGTGACCGACCGGTCGTCGCCGCCGTCCTCGCCCGTGGCGGTCGCGGTGACGCCGAGCGGGTCGCTCGGGGGGACGGCGAGCGCGAAGGTCGCCGTCGCAACCGCCTCCGTGCGTCCGTGGCCGAAGGTCTGGTCGTCGCTCGTGATCGCCGTCGCGGCGATGGTCCAGGTCCCGTTGCAGTTCGGCGCGAGCAACGGGCGCCGGAAGTCCGTGGCCTCGCCGGCAGGCACAGGCTCGTACGTCGCCACCTCGCACCGGTCCGAGAGGTCTGGGGCCCCGAGGCGCAGCTCGACCCGCTCGACCGGTGGCACCTCGGGGTGGCTCGCCTGCCCGTGGATGACGAGGTCTCGGGGATCGCGCACCGTCCCGGTGACCGGCGTCCCGTCGAGCTCCTCGAGCACCACGGTGACCACCGGCTCATCGGCGTGCGCCGGCACGGCCGACCCGAGCGCTGCGGAGAGCGCGAGCGCAGCGATGACCCGCCGACCCCGGCCTCGTGACATCACGTTGCAGTGGCAGGGCCCTGCAGCGTGGCGGTGACGATGAGGCGCTGCGCAGCGGATCCCTTGGGGTGGCAGGTGGTGAGGGTGAGCATGCTCCGGCCCTTGTCCTCCACGACCCCGACATCGGTGGGTGCCACGACGAACGGGACGGCGTCCACGACGTAGGTGCACGCCCCCACCGGGGTCGAGAGGGTGATGACGTCACCGGGTGCGAGCCGGTCGAGGTTGTGGAACGGACGACCGAAGGTGGTCCGGTGGCCGGCGATGGCGACGTTGCCCTGCTCGCACGGCAGCGGCGTGTCCGGGTAGTGGCCCGAACCGGCGCGCAGGGCGCTCTCGGTGGTCCCCTCGACGACGATCGTGTCGACGTCGATGGCATCGATCGTGAGACGGGTCAGTGCATCGCCCACGGCGATCTCACCCGCAGCGAAGGCCTGCTCCAGCTCAGGGGTCGGGCTGGCCAGCTGGCTCTCGAGGCGGGTCTGGATCACCCGGTCCTGGTAGAGGTTCGTGTAGAACGGCCATCCGAGCACCCCGGCTGCGCCGAGGAGCAGCACCAGGCTCAGCGCCGACAGGCTCCTGCGAGCCCACGGCCGCGACCGGAGCACCTGCACGAGGCGTCCGCTCGGATCGACGGGGCGAGTCGGGACCGCGGCGTGGACCGGCCCGGTGAGCGCCCGGACAAGCGAGGCGTCCCGACGGCGGCGGTCCCGCTCGAAGGCGACGAGGGCGACGAGGGCGACGGTGACGACGGCGAGGAGGAGAGCGGCGACAGCGACGAGCATGTGGGCCTCCACGATAGGGGAAGGCCCCGGAGCGACGTCTCCGGGGCCTTCGTTCGAACCTGTTGGCTCGCAGGCTGCGAGCGGAGCTCAGTCGGGGCGGCCGGCGAGGACCGCTCGGCCGCCGAGGACGGCGAGCGCGAGCATGCCTGCACCGGCGAGGGGGACTGCGGGGCTGCTGCCCGTGCGGGGCAGCTCGCGAGCCACCTCGGGCTCCTGGGCAGCGATCACGGCGGGGGCACCCTGCACGACCGCTTCGGTCTCGGCCAGGCTGAGGACGATGCCACCCTCACCAGCACCGGTGGCCTCGCCGAGGCCGGTGAACAGCTCGACGCGCACGGCGCTCGAGCGGGCGCCGATCCCGCCCTGCTCGGTCGTGAACTCCTCGCCGGCAGCGGCGACGATGCAGATCTCGAGCGGGTCGGGCAGCGGGATGCACTGCGACTGCCCAGGGGTGACGGCGATCTCGTTCTCGGGGAGCTGGAGCGCCGTCGCCACCGTCTCGCTGATGACGACCTTGACCAGTGCGGGCTCGACCGCGGTGGCGCTCGTCCCTGCGGCCCGGTCGTAGGTCGCCGTCGCCGACGCTGCGCCGACGATGACCCGGGCGACGGGCTCGAGCGCCTGGGTCTCGAGGTTGACCGACCCCTCGGGCAGGATGTCGATGGTGACGCCGCTCGCATCGGCCTGGGCGACCATCGACGCCTCGGTGGTGGTGACCGACGAGGACGACGAGCCCACGGCGATGGCAAGGGTCTGGGTCTCGAGGACGTCGTTGATGATGTCCTCGAGCGTCGTCCCGACCTGCTCGAGCGCGGGGTCGAGCCCGAACACGGGGGCGAGCCCGTCGAACACCGACTCGACGGCGTCACCGATGGGCTCCGACACGGGGATGGTGTCGAGGAGGGTGTTCGCACCGATGCCGATGTCGGCGGCGGAGCCGCGAGCGCTGGCGACGGGGAGGCCCCCGGCGATGCTCGAGACCGAGTCGCCGCAGGCGATGGCGAGGGAGATACCGAGCGGCTCGAGCTCAGGAGAGAGGTTGATCCCGTCGCACGCCTCGTCGGCGTCCTGGTCGCCCGTCGAGGTCGACGAGGTGCTCTCGGCGAGGGGGTTGAGCTGGCCGGTGCCCGTCGCCGTGGCCTCGGGCACCGAGGAGCCAGAGGCGACGCTGGCGCCGAGGGTGAGCCCCTGGCCGAACGCGCTGAGCTCGAACGCCTGGGCGGTCGCGCTGCCGGCGTAGGACTCCGGTCCCGCTGACGGGCCCCCGCTCTGGGCGTTGGCGCTGCCGCCCACGGTGAGTGCTGCGATGGCGGCGCTCAGGCCGACCGCTGCGATCCGTCGCGAGTTCCGCATCTGTGCTCCGTTCTCTGCCGGGTCGCCCCGGTCCCCCTGATGTGGTGTGCCACGGGTGGTGTCGGACGTGACCGACGGCACCCTGCGAGCGTGTTTCGCCGAGCCCACACCCTTGTCCTGCACCGCTCTCGTAAGAATGATGGCACGAATCGTGCGAAAGGGCTGTTACCGCTCCAATCTCATGCTCACCGACGCTCGCAGGGCCACCGAACCGACCAGGTCGCCCACCAGGGGGACATCGGTGGGCGCGAGGTACGTCGCCACCACCCGAACCCGCCCCGCACCTACCGCACGTTCCGTGAGGATCCGGAGCTGTCCCGCCGTGAGCCCTGTCGCCGCCGCTGCGGCGCGCACGACCTCGTCGTCCGTGGCTCCGACAGCGGCTTGGCGAGCCCCCTCCCGAGCAGCGTGGACGACCAGCACCTGGTCTCGTGCGACGAGGGCCACCTGTAGCGCAGCGAGGGCGACGAGCAGGACGAGGGGGAGGACGAGGACGAGCTCGACCGCAGCCTGACCCTCGTCCCCCCGACCCCGTCCCCTCACCGCACGAGCTCGACGACGTTGTCGAACACGGCGTCGAGGAGGGCGCCGACCCGGTTGCTCTTCTTCGCCCAGAGGGCGACGAGGAGGGCGACCGATGCGGCCCCAAGCAGGACGAGCGCGTACTCCGCCGAGGTCTGGCCCCGTTCCGAGCGCACTCGGACGGCGAGCCCCTCGGCCTGAGCCCGTGCGAGGAGGAGGTTGGTGTGGAGGTAGACGATGAGCAACAGCACGTGGTGCCTCCTGGTGGAGGTGGGTGTCAGGGGCGCAGCGCGTCGAGCGCGCCGGCGAGCAGCGGTGCCACGGTGAGCAGCGCGAAGGCGGGGAGGATGCAGGCGACCAGGGGGAAGAGGAGCTTGACGGGGACCTTCCGGGCCGCCTGCTCGGCGCGACGACGGCGATCCTGGCGGAGCTCGGCGGCGAGGCGCTCGAGGCTGGCACCGATCGGCACGCCGTCGCGGAGCGCCGCCACCAGTGCGGCCACGAGCGGCCGAGCACCGTCACCGAGCAGCCCGGCCCGCTCGGCGAGGACATCGGCCAGCCGCCGCCCCCCCGACGCTGCGCGGAGGATCTCGTCGAGGGCGGCGCCGATCGGACCTCCCGCTCGATGTGCGACCGCCTCGATGGCGTTCGCCACGGTGGCACCGGCACTGATGGCGAGGGCGAGCAGGTCCACCGCCTCGGGGAGCTGGCGCTGCAGGTCGTCAGCCCGTCCGAGGCGGATCCGCCGCTGACGGAGTGCTGGCGCACCCCAGAGCACTGCGACGACGCCGGGCGCTGCCAGCGGGAGCACGACGCCGGCCACGGCCGCTCCGAGCAGGCAGCGCCCGAGCCGCACTGGATCGAGGCGGCGGTGGAGGTCCTGTCTGCCCGACGCTCGGGCGAGCACGCCGATGACCACACCGCCCGCACGAGCGACGGTGGTGCGGCCCGGATCGATGCGGGGCGCCGCGAGCCGATCGGCTGCACCCGCCGGGAGCGGTCGCCGTGACCACAGTGCGCAGCCCCCCAGCGCCATCCAACCCAACGACACCAGTGCCGTCACCGGCCTCACCCGTCGACCGCCGCGATCCGGTGCATCCACAGCGCGCCGATCCCGTCGAGCGCGAGACCGGCGACCAGGCACGCTGCCCCGAGGGGTGTGTGGAGGAGGAACCGTGCGGTGGCCCCGTCCGTGCCTGCGGCCAGGAGCCCGAAACCGACCGGGGCAGCGGCGATCACGATGCCGGAGAGACGGGCCTGGGATGCGAGCGCACGGACCTCGGCACCGATCGCCGCCCGGGCACGCACGCTCTCGGCCACCCCGTCGAGCGCCCGGGCGTGCGCGCCGCCCACCTCGGTGCCGAGCAGGAGCGCAGCGACCGACAGCCTCACCCCGGGGAGAGGGTGGCGGTGCTCGAAGTCGTTCAGCGCCCGCTCGAGCCCGGCCCCGCCGCCGATGTCGGCAGCCACGCGCCGGAGCTCGACGCCGAGGGGGCCTTCGGTGACGGCAGCGATCTCAGCAAGGGCTTGGTGCGGCCCGGCGCCGCCGCGGAGGGAGCGGGCGATCGCGTCGAGTGCCTGCGGGAGGGCAGCATCCACCGCTCGTCCCGCAGCGCCGCGACGCAGCACCACCATCGCAACAGGGACGGCGAGCCACGTCAGCGCCACCACGGTGGCAGCCGTCGGCCCACCCACCACGAGCCCGGCACCCGCGAGGGCGGGGCCACCACCGAGCCACAGCCTCCAGGCCCGCTCAGGGGCGACGGGGAGCGCAGCGTCCTGCAGCGCCGACAGGACGGTGACGGGGATGGGGACGCGACGTTCGGCGAGGCGGCCGGGAGCCTGTCGGGCCGCTGCCGCGAGCCTGGAC
>JBBSLC010000016.1:0-30385 GCA_038255685.1 Acidimicrobiales bacterium
AGTACACGAGGTTGCCGACGACCACGTTCTGGCCCTGGGGCGCCTCGTGCTCGGCGAACCACGCGTTCGTGTGCAGCGGGTGGTGGTTCATCGTGATCATGCAGAACAGGTGGTCGTCGTATTCGGTGATCGTCTTGCCGGGCCAGTGCTTGTAGATGTCGCCGACCTCGAAGTCCTCGAGGTGGCGGCCGAAGGGGCGGTCGTGGATCGTCACGAGTCGGATCCTACGGTCCCCGATATCGCTGGCCCCAACGGCGTCCCGGGCATAGAAAGCGAGCCGTGACCGGCCACCCCGACATCGAGCTCGTCGCCGGCGAGGACCTCGACGACCGCCAGGTCGAGGCGCTGGCCGGGCTGCAGTCGGTGGCGTCGTCAGAGCGCGTGGAGGGTGACCCGCCGGTCTCGCCGGCGCAGCTCGCCCTCGACGAGCGGATCCACCCCCCCTGGCTCCGCCGCACCCACGCCCTGGCCTGGGGCACCGGCGGCGCCCTGGTGGCGAGCGCGACCGTCGAGATCGAGGACCGCGCCGACAACCGCCACCTCGCGTGGCTCGAGGCGTCGACTGCTCCAGACGCGCGCCGCCAGGGCCTCGGGTCGGCGGTGCTGGCCGCGCTGCTCCCGGTGGCGCTCGGGGAAGGGCGCACCCTGGCTATGGCCGGGACACCCGAGGGCGGACCTGGCGCCGCCTTCTCACGGGCGCTCGGCCTCACCGTGGGTCAGCTCGAGCACAGCAACCGCGCCCGGACCGCCGACATGCCGCAGGACGTCCTCGAAGCCTGGGTCGCCGACGCGCCGTCGAAGGCGCCCGGCTACTCGCTCGTCGCCGTCGACGGCCCCTTCCCCGAAGAGCTGCTCGAGCCCTACGCCAAGCTCGCGCTGGTCATGAACGACGCCCCCGTCGACGAGCTCGAGATCGAGGACTTCGAGTACAGCCCCGGCGAGCTGCGCGCCCTCCAGCAGGCCTCCGAGCAGCGTGGCACCACCCGCTGGACGCTCGTCGCCCGCCACGACGACACCGGCGAGCTCGCCGGGCTCACCGATCTGCACCTCCCGAAGCACGACCGGTGGCTCGCACACCAGGGCGACACCGGCGTCGCCCGGGAGCACCGAGGCCACGGCCTCGGACGATGGCTCAAGGCCACGAACGCCCTGCGCCTGCTCGACGAGCACCCCGAGGTCCAAGCGATCCAGACGTGGAACGCCAGCACGAACCCCCACATGCTGGCGATCAACCACGCCATGGGCTTCCGCCCCGTCACCGTGCAGGAGCTGGTCCAGGGGCCGATCGACGCACTGGTCGAGCGCCTGAGCGCACCCCGATGAGCACCCCGATGAGCACCCTCCCGGCTGGCTGCACGGTGGCGGCAGTCGACGTCCGGACCGCACCCGACGAGGTGCTGCACGAGATGTTCACCGTCGCCACCCAGATCGAGCAGGAGGACGTGCCCGAGCCGCCATTTGTCCCGGCGTCGGAGTGGGTCGCCGAGCTGCGCGCCGATGCCGGCATCCAGGATCGTGCCGACTGGCTGGCCAGGGACGCCGACGGTGCACCGCTCGGGGTCGGCCACTTCTACGCAACCAGGTCCGTGGAGAACCGCCACCGAGCCAGGCTGGTCGTCCAGGTCGCGCCTGGCGCACGACGCCAGAGCATCGGCACCAACCTCCTCGGTCTGGTCGCTGGGGCCGCACTCGACGCTGAGCGCACCCGTGTGCAGACGTGGACGACCACTGCGGGACCGGGCGCCGCGTTCGCCGACGCGCTCGGCCTGCTCGTCGAGGATGAGCTGGAGCTGAACCGACTGCGCGTCACCGAGGTCGACCGCTCGCTCACCGCAGCGTGGGTCGCCCGCGCCGCCGAGCGGGCGGTTGGCTACGAGCTCGTCGGGTGGGACGGCCGGTGCCCGACCGCGCTCCGGGAGCGCTACGCCGCAGCGCGCGAGCTGATGAACACCGCCCCGCAGACCTCCGACCACGTCGACGAGGTCTTCACCGTCGACAAGCTCGACGAGCTCGAGGACTCCTGGGACGAAGCTGGTCTGCCGTGGTGGACCCTGTGCGCTCGCCACCAGGGGAGCGGTCGCCTCGTCGGCTACACCGAGCTCGCGTTCTCCGACGAGGAACCGAGCCTCGGCTACCAGGGCGACACTGCCGTGGACCCCGCCCACCGCGAGCGGGGTCTCGGGCGTTGGCTCAAGGCGGCGCTGCTGGAGCGGGCGATCGAGGAGCGGCCGGCCCTGCGGGTCGTCGACACCTACAACGCCGGCTCCAACGACGCCATGATCGCCATCAACCGCGAGCTCGGCTTCCAGGTCATCCTGCGAACCGAGCGCCGCCAGGGCGACCTGGCCGAGCTGGTCGCTCGTCTCGGCCGCTGAGCCACCACGCCCGACCGGTCGTCGGCAACACGGTCAGTCGGCTCCTGGGGGCGTCGAGAACCGGCAGCGAGGTCCTGGTGCGCGGGCGAGCCGGAGGTCGAGGGTGACCATCGTGGCCCCGAGCGCCTCGGCGACGGCCACGTACCAGGCGTCGTAGGCGGTGACGGTCTGGCGCAGCTCCCACACCCGGTCGGCGCACGCCTCGTACGGGACGAGGTCGAAGGGCAGCGCAACGAGATCGGCGTGCGCCACAGAAGCGACGTCGGCCGAGACGTCCCCGGCGAGCGCACGGCGACGGAGGATGTTCGCTGCTTCGCCGGGCATGAGGTGAGGAGCCGCCAGCCGCTCTCCGGCGACGACCTCTTCGACCCAGCGTCCGGCGGTGCCGGCGTCGATGAGCAGCGACACGACGGCGCTGGCGTCGACGACCACGGTCACCGTCGATCGGCGTCCAGGTCGGCGAGGATCGACTCGGGGTCGACCACGGTCCCGGTCAGCTCCTTCCGCCGCCGGATCCGATCGAGCACCTCGTCCAGGGTGGGGCGAGACGCCATCTCGATCAGCTCTCCTCGCAGGTGCTCCTGCAGCGAGCGCCCGGCGCGCGCCGCGCGAGCCGCCAGCTCGTCGCGCACCTCGTCGGGCACGTTCCGTACGGTGATCGACGTGGGCATACCTGCATTCTGCATGCGTTGCATGCAGATCGTCAACGGTACTCAGCTGCGCTCGGCGAGCCTCCGCAGCAGGCCTCTCGCGATCACGATGCGCTGGATCTCGTTCGTGCCCTCGCCGATGACCATGAGCGGGGCATCTCGGTAGTAGCGCTCGATGGGGAGCTCGGTGGCGTAGCCGTAGCCGCCGTGGACCCGCATGGCCTCGGTCGCGATCTCGAGCGCAGCCTCGCTGGCGAAGAGCTTGGCCATACCGGCCTCGACGTCGCATCGCTCCCCCGACTGGTAGCGCTCGGCGGCGCTGCGGGTCAGCAGCCGTGCTGCCTCGAGCTTGGTGGCCATGTCGGCCAGCTTGAACTGGATCGCCTGGTGCTCGGCGATCGGCTTGCCGAACGTCCGGCGCTCGGTGGCGTACTGGAGCGACGCCTCGAACGCCGCTCGCCCGACCCCGCACGCCCTGGCCGCGATGTTGATCCGGCCGAGCTCGAGGCCGGCGAGGATCTGGTGGAGGCCCTTGCCCAAGCCGTCCGCGCCGCCGAGGACCGACGAGGCCGGCACCCGGTGGTCGGCGTACGTCATCTCCACCGTCTCGAGGCCCTTGTAACCGAGCTTGCCGATGTTCTTCGTCGCCGTGATGCCCTCGAAGACCTCGCCCGGCTCCTTCTCGACCATAAAGCAGGTGATGCCCTCGGGCGTGCGGGCGGCGAGGGCGACGATGCTCGCCCGGACCCCGTTCGTCACCCACATCTTCGTGCCGTCGAGGACGTACTCGTCGCCGTCGGGCGTCGCCTTGCACCGCAGCGCCTGGGTGTCGCTGCCGGCATCCGGTTCCGAGAGCGACAAGCACCCTCGCAGCTCGCCGCTCGCCATGGCCGGCAGCA
Organism: Acidimicrobiales bacterium; assembly: GCA_038255685.1. Taxonomy (GTDB): domain Bacteria; phylum Actinomycetota; class Acidimicrobiia; order Acidimicrobiales; family CADCSY01; genus CADCSY01. The sequence goes on from JBBSLC010000016.1 coordinate 3,925, forward strand.
GCCGTTCCCGCTGGTCGTCGGTGCCGTGGCGGGCGAGGAGCCCTGCTGCGATCAGGTGCGTGTTCACCACGCCCGAGAGCGACATCCAGCCGGCCGACAGCTCTTCGACGATGCGCGTGTAGGTGACGACGTCGAGGCCGAGGCCGCCGTGCTCGGCGGGGATGGTCGCCCCGAACAGCCCGAGCGCAGCCATGCCCTCGACGATCGCTCCGGGGTACTCGTCGGCGTGCTCGAGCTCGATGGCGACGGGCAGCACCTCCTTCTCCACGAACCGGCGCACCGTGGCGACGATCTCGTCGGCGACGTCCGGATCGGTGCGCTCGTAGCGGGGACTGGTCTCGGCCATGGGGGGCGAGCCTAGGGTTCGCAGGACGGTCCGCTGGGGGCCGGGGTGAGCGGAGGAGCAGCCGTGTACGAGTGGAGCGAAGAACAGCTGATGGTGCAGGGCGCGGTGCGCGACTTCGTCGAGAAGGAGGTCAAGCCCCACGTCGAGGAGCTCGAGCACGGCGACCTCCCGCCCTACGACATCCTCCGCAAGCTGTTCTCGACCTTCGGCATGGATGCCATGGCGCGGGCCGGCTTCGAGAAGCGCATCGCCAAGGAGAAGGCGGTGGCCGCCGGCGAGGCGCTCATCGACGACGGCGAAGGGGGCGGAGGAGGTGGCGGGGCTGCGTTCACGATGATCCCCATCATCGAGCTGTGCCGGTACTGCCCCGGCATGGTCACGGCCATGGGGGTGAGCATGGGTCTGACCGCAGCAGCGATCATGTCGAAGGGCACGACCGCGCAGAAGGAGCGCTGGGCGCTCGACCTGCTCACGATGGACAAGATCGGTGCGTGGGCCATCACCGAGCCCGGCTCGGGCTCCGACGCCTTCGGCGGCATGCGCTCCTCGGCCAAGCGCGACGGCGACGAGTACGTGCTGAACGGCTCGAAGACGTTCATCACCAACGGCCCCTACGCCGACACCATCGTGTTCATCTGCAAGCTCGACGAGGGCGACGGCACACCCATCGAGTCCCGCAAGGTCGTGAGCTTCGTGCTCGACAAGGGCATGCCCGGCCTCGAGCAGAGCAAGCCGTTGCGCAAGATGGGCATGCACTCCTCCCCAACCGGCGAGCTGTTCCTCTCTGACGTGCGCGTCGGGCGCGACCGCCTGATCGGCGAGACCGAGGAGCCCCAGGGCGGCGGCCGATCGGCCCACAAGGAGACGTTCTCCATGGAGCGCACCGGTGTTGCCGCCATGGCCCTCGGCATCGTCGAGCAGTGCCTCGAGCTCAGCGTGGCCTACGCCAGGGACCGGGTGCAGTTCGGCAAGCCCATCGGCGAGTTCCAGCTCATCCAGCTGAAGCTGGCGAAGATGGAGGTCGCCCGCTTGAACATCCAGAACCTCGTCTTCCGCCAGATCGAGATGTCGGCCGCCGGCAAGGGCATGGACCTCACCGAGGCGTCGGCCTGCAAGCTCTACTCGGCGCAAGCGGCGATGGAGGTGGCGCTCGAAGCCGTGCAGCTCTTCGGCGGGAACGGCTACATGGCCGAGTTCCAGGTCGAGCAGCTCTGTCGTGACGCCAAGGTCCTTCAGATCTACGCCGGCACCGACGAGATCCAGGTCAGCCAGATCGCGAGGAACCTGCTCGCAAGGGCCTGACCCGAACCTCCGCTGGAGCAGAGGTTCGGGCGTGGGCGATCCTCAGGGTGCGGCCGGCGGGTCGGCGCTGACCATCCAGGGGGTGCCGAAGCGGTCGACGCAGCTGCCGAACGCCGGTGACCAGAACTGCGGCGCCATCGGCATCTGGACCTCGCCACCCTCGGCCAGCGCGGCGAAGACCCGCTCCGCTTCGGCGACGTCGGTGGTCGAGTAGTTGATGGCGAGGCCCTGCACCGGGCCGCCGGACCCCGTGGGGTCGTCGGAGGCCATCAGGAGGTTGCCCTCGAACATGAGCGCAGCGTGCATGATCAAGTCGCTCTGACCGTCGGGCACGTCCTCGCCCGGAGGCGCGTCGGACATCGCCATGAGCTCGAGCTCGCCGCCGAAGATCTCCTGGTAGCGGGTGAACGCCTCGCGGCAGGTGCCGCTGAAGAACCGGTACGGGTGGAAGGCCATGGTCTCTCTCCTCGAGTCGGGTGTCGATCGTCCTGGCTCTGACGAACGGTCAGCCGGGAACTCATCGTCCACCATGCGTCACGGTGGCGAGGCTGCGGCCCCACCACCCGGCGAACGCAGCTCCCGCCGCGCGCATCGCCCCCGACGGCGCCCGGGGGCAGCGAGACGGCCGGGCACCCCGCCTGCGCGACCCGCCCGACCCGCCCTCCCGGGAATCCCCATGTCTTCAGGACCACCCACCTCGTGCCGATGGTTCCGGGAGGTTGATGAACGCCACCCGGATTCGGGCGCGTTCGAGACGGCGATCGATCGGGAGTGATCATGTCCAGTGACAACAGCTGCGGGGGCGTCTGCGCCTGCCGGCAGGCGTGCGGCATCGGGGACGGCGAGGCGCTGATCATCGCGTCGGCGACCGGCCACACGGTCGGCGAGGTCGCTCGCCTGGCGAGGGCGAACGGCCGTGCCGCCTCGGTCAGGGGCGGCTTCGCGCGCATCACCGGCGACGACCTGCCTGGCTTCGCAGCGCTCGCAGCCTCGACGCTCTCGGCCACCGAGACCGCCGAGGCGCGAGCCACCCTCATCCCGGCCGACCTCGACGTCGATGCCGCCATCGCCGCAGGCATCTCCGCTCCGACCCTGCGCGTGCTCGCCGCCCGCCACGAGCACGCCGACGTGCTCGAGCTCGTCGCCGACGAGCTCGCCTTCTGGTCCGCGTACCAGCCCATCGTCGACCTGCGCACCGGCGACGTCGTGGCCCACGAAGCGCTGCTCCGAGCCGACCACGACGGTGAGACCGTGCACCCGGGCAGGCTCTTCGGCGCCGCCGAGGCCGCAGGGTGGACCCACGTCCTCGACCGCATCGGTCGGGAGACGGCGATCCGCCACGCCTCGAGCTGGCTCGGCACGGGGAGCCTGTTCATCAACTTCATCCCCACCTCGATCTACCGTCCCGAGCTGTGCCTGCGCACGACCGAGCAGGCGAGCCACGGTGCCGGCATCGCCCTCGACCAGCTCGTGTTCGAGGTCGTGGAGGGGCACCGCATCGACGACCTCGACCACCTCGAGCGCATCTTCGACCACTACCGCGACCGTGGCTGCCGGGTGGCGCTCGACGACGTCGGATCCGGCTACGCGTCGCTCAACGTCCTCGCCCGGCTGCGCCCCGACGTCGTGAAGCTCGACATGGAGCTCGTGCAGGGCCTGCCCGAAGCCGGGCACCGGGCCATCGTGAAGGCCATCGTCGACATGTCGCACGGGCTCGGGGCGATCGTCGTCGCCGAGGGCATCGAGACCGCCGAGCAGCACCACGAGGTCGTCGAGCTCGGCTGCGACCTCGGCCAGGGCTGGCTGCTCGGTCGGCCCGAGCGCAAGACCGGAACCGTCCCCGACGAGCAGCGTCGCGAGCTCACGTCCAGCGCGCAGCACGCATAGCAAGGCGCTGGTCGACGACCCGGTCCCCGGCCTAGAGGACGCCTCCGCCACCGCCGACGGGGGCGGTGACCCACACCGCGGCGTCGCGTGACCCGGGGGTCGACCCGCTGTAGCCGACAGCGACGACGACATCACCGAGCTCGGCGACAGCCAGCATCCGCTGCGCCTGGTCGCCGCCGAACACATCTTCGTCGTGGGGGTTCCTCGACCACGTCGCACCGTCGGGGCTCGCCCACGCAGCCGCATCGTCGCCAGGTCCCAGGTTCGTCCAGCCGACCCCCGCCACGAGCTGCTCGTCGTCGGCCGTGGTGGTCGCGAAGACGTCCTCGAGCTGCTGGTCGGCGCGACCGAGTGGTCCGTCGTCGATGGCGACCGGGCTCCACGACCGGCCGTCGACCGAGCGCCAGGCCGTGGCGTCGAGCTCGCCCGCAGCGCCGGGGCGAGCACCCACGGCGACGACACCCTCCGCGAGGGGGGCGAGCCCCTCGGCCAGACCCGGCCCCAGGTCGACGCGCTCCCACGTCACACCGTCGAGCGACGTCCACGCCACCGCGTCGTCGTCGCTGGAGCCGACGGCGACGACGAGCGGGCCCACGACGGCGACGTCGGCCATCGCCTGCGTCCCCTCCCCGCCGAGCTCGCCGACAGGCAGGACACGGACCCAGTCGCGACCACCGGTGCTGCGCCAGACGGCAGCGTCGCCGGTGCCACCGTCGGTACCGACAGCGACCAGGCCCCCACCGGGGAGGGCGGCGACGGAGCGAGCGACCTGGTCGCCCGGCCCGCCGAAGACGGCTTCGTCGTGGGGGACCCGTCCCCACCCGGCGTCGCCGGGGAAGCGCACCCAGACCGCTGCCGAGCCGGCGTCGCTCCCGACGGCGACGAGCGCCCCACCGGAGCCCGCGTCCTCGACGATCCCGAGAACCCGCTGGTCGCCTGGGCCGCCAAAGGCACCGTCGGTGTCGGCCACCCGCTCCCAGGCGATCCCGTCCTCGGACCGCCAGAGCGCGCCGTCGAGATCGGCATCGGGCGCGTCGGGGCGCGCCGACGACCCCACGCCGAGCAGCTCGTCACCCACGGCCACGACGTCGTCGAGGCGCTGCTCACCCGGCCCGCCGAGCTCGTCATCGGGGGGCACGCGCTGCCATCCGAGCGCCGGCCCCCGCGCCGGCTCGACCGGTACGGGGTCGCCGTCGACCAACGTCCACGCCACTGCCTGCGCCGAGCCTTCGACGACCTCCCAACCGACGACGAGGGCGCCGTCGCGCGTCGGGGCGAGGTCGACGGCGTGCTGGTCCCCTGCACCGGAGAGGCCGTCACCCGCCTGCTCGGCTGAACGTCGCCAACCGCCGCCCGTCCCGGTGCTCCACACGACAGCGTCGACGTCCCCCGTGTCATCGGTGTCGGTGCCCACGGCCACCAGGTCGGGACCGAGCTGGACGGCCGCCAGCACGACCTGTGCGCCGTCGCCACCGAACACCGCCTCGCTCGGGCTGGCGCGCTCCCAGGGAGCCCCGGCGACCGATGTCCACACCGCGGCATCGGGCCCGTCGGGGTCTTCGACCGCGCCGAGCACCACGCTCGTCGAGCCGGCCCCGAGCAGGGTGGTCGGCCGAGGGGGGCCGGCGGCCGGGAACAGCTCGGCGCCCTCGAGCGGCTCCGGCTGCCAGGTCCGGCCGTCCGGCGAGGTCCAGGTCTCGGCCACGCCGACCCGGTCGACAACGACGAGGAAGCCATCGCCGTCGTCGTAGGCACCGACGATCTGTGCGGGACCGGGACGGTCGAACACCGATGCTCCGCCGGGCACGCGCTCCCAGCCGAACCCGTCGAAGGACACCCACGTGGCGAGAACCCCACCGTCGTCCCTGCCGAACGCGGTGATGCCGAGCTCGCCGACGATCACGACATCGGCGACGGCACCGCCGTCGAGCTCGGCCGGGAGCCACGAGCGCCCGTCAGGCGACGTCCATGCCGCTGCGTCGCCACCAGCCGACCCCACCGCGACGAAGCCGTCGGTCGTCACGAGGAGATCGCGGAGCACCGTCCCGGTCGGGAACGCCGCATCGTCGAGCGGGACCTCGTCGTAGGTGACGCCGTCGAAGGTGGTCCAGATCGCCGCCTCGCCGTTCCGCTCGCCGATGACCACGATCGCAGCAGACCCGACGACGACGCCCGTGAACCTGCTCTCGCCCTCACCTGCCAGTGCGCTCGCGCTCGCGGTGACCCGCTCCAGGCCGGGGAGCGGGGCCGCGGTGGTCGACGTCGTGCGGCCGGGCGCGTCCTCCGCTGCTCGGTCCGGGACCTCGGGGCCACCACCCGAGCAGGCGGCCACGAGCGCGACGAGCAGCGCCACGGCCCACCTGTCGACCCGTCCGAACGCGCCTCGCCGCCGGTGCACCACGACGACGACACCACCACCTCAGCGACCCGAGGGCAAGGCAGGGCACCCGAACAGCGCTGATGTGGGCTTGCGGTGCGGCGCGACCTAGCGTCCGAGCATGACCGAGCCCGACCTCAGCGCCGCCGCGTCCGTCATCGAGACCTCCTCGCTGCTCCTCGACCGCACGGCGAAGCACCTCGCCGCCGACGGGTCGATCGACGACCAGCAGCAGGTCGCCTACGACCTCGCCCATGCGGCATCGGCGATCGAGAGCTCGCGCGCGCTCCTGGACTACGGAGGCAAGGGCGACGTCGAGGCGCGCATCACGTGCGCCTTCGTCGCCGACGCGGTCCACGACCTCGCCTGCAAGCTGCTCGGGCGCGAGGAGGAGTGGGGTGTGGAGCCCGGCGCGCTCGACAGCGCCCGTCCCTTCCTCGTCTCGTACCGGTCGACGGAGTTCCTCGTCGGCCTGGGCGGCGAGGCTGGTCCACGCCACCTCGACGGCGACTTCGAGATGGTGCAGGACACGTTCCGGCGCTTCGCCGAGCAGGAGATCAAGCCTCACGCCGAGCACGTCCACCGCCAGAACGCCGACGTGCCCGAGGAGATCATCAGCGGGCTCGCCGAGATCGGTGCGTTCGGCCTGTCGGTCCCCGAGGAGTACGAGGGCTTCGCCGGCGGAGGCGAGTCGGACTACATGGGCATGGTCGTCGCCACCGAGGAGCTGTCGCGCGGATCACTCGGCATCGGCGGCTCGCTCATCACCCGCCCGGAGATCCTCACCCGAGCCCTCGTGCGTGGCGGCACCGAGGAGCAGAAGCGGGCGTGGCTCCCGAAGCTCGCCGACGGCTCCGTGATGGCCGCCGTTGCGGTGACCGAGCCCGACTACGGCTCCGACGTGGCCAACCTGAAGGTCACCGCCACGAAGGTCGACGCCGGCTGGGAGATCAACGGCGTCAAGACGTGGTGCACGTTCGGCGCCCGAGCCGACGTGTTCATGCTGCTCGCCCGCACCGACCCCGACCGGTCGAAGGCCCACCGAGGCCTGTCGCTCTTCGTCGTGCCCAAGCCCCGGGGCGAGGGCCACGGCTTCGAGTTCACCCAGGACGGCGGCGGCAAGATCTCGGGTCGGGCCATCGACACCATCGGCTACCGGGGCATGCACTCCTACGAGGTCGCCTTCGAGGGCTGGACCATCCCCGCCGACTCCCTCATCGGTGGCGACGACGGCCTCGGCAAGGGCTTCTACTACCAGATGGAGGGGTTCGAGAACGGCCGTCTCCAGACCGCGGCACGGGCCGTCGGCGTCATGCAGGCCGCCTACGAGGCGGCCGTCGCCTACGCCGAGGATCGCAAGGTCTTCGGCCAGGCCGTGGGCGACTACCAGCTCACCCAGGTCAAGCTCGCCCGCATGGCGGTGATCATCCAGGCTGCGCGCCAGTTCGCGTACGCCGTGGCCGGGATGATGGCGAAGGGCGAGGGTGCCCTCGAGGCCTCGATGGTGAAGGCCTACGTGTGCAAGGCGGCCGAGTGGGTCACGAGAGAGGCGCTGCAGATCCACGGCGGCATGGGCTACGCCGAGGAGTACGACGTCAGCCGCTACTACGTCGACGCCCGGGTCCTTTCGATCTTCGAAGGCGCCGACGAGACGCTGTGCCTCAAGATCATCGCCCGCCGCCTCCTGGAGCGCGCCGGCGGGAGCTGATCGAGCCCGCTCTTGCATTCAACGTAGTAGTACGTTACAACTGCCGCATGCAGGGCCGACCGCTCGACGTCCTCCTCGCCCTGCTCCCAGCCGACCGCGCTGAGCCGGTCGGCGGCGACGAGCTCGTCGAGCGCCTCAGCGACGCCGGTCGCAAGGTGAGCGCCTCGTCGCTGCTGACCACCCTGCTCGGGCTCGAGGCGAGCGGACACGTCAGCGTGCAGCGAGACCCGTACCGCTTCGCGCTCACCGCGGCGGGCGAGGCGTCCGCTCACGAGCTCGCCCCCGGACACCGGGTGGCACTGCAGCTCGTCATGGTCGACCTCGTCGACTACGTCGCCTACACGGCGATGGCGGGCGACGCCGCCGCCCACCGGGCCACGACCCGTCTCTGCGACGCAGCTGCAGCGGCACTGGAGCGTGGCGCTGGCTGGCTGGTGAAGGGCCTCGGCGACGGCTTCCTCGCCGCGCTCGATCCCGCCGCCGACGTCGTCGCCTTCGTCCGGCGGGTGAAGCGCCACGCCACCCGCGACGACGGCACGGCGTGGCCGGTGCGCGCCGCTGCCCACCTGGGCACCCCCATCCGGCACCGCAACGACGTCTTCGGCGCCGACGTGAACCTCGTCGCCCGGCTGTGCGACGCCGCCCGACCCGACGAGCTCGTCCTGTCGCTCGTCGGTGCCGGCGGTGGCGACGAGCGCTTGGGCGTGCGGGGCCTCGACACGGAGGTCGCGGTGCGTCGGGTGGTCCTGGCATGACTCGGCTGTTCCGCCGCGGCGAGCTCAAGGCGGCGCTGCTCCACGTGCTCGACGAGGGTGGCCCCGCCCACGGCTACGCCATCATCAGCGCCCTCGCCGGACGTGTGGGCGAGGGATGGCGGCCGAGCCCGGGCGCCGTGTACCCGGCGTTGCTCGCCCTGGAGGACGACGCCTTCATCGCTGGCCGGGACCAGGACGGCACGCGGACCTACGAGCTCACCGCCGCCGGCCGCCGTGCCGTGGCTGCGAGCGGCTTGGTGCTCGACGCCGTGGCCGAGCGGGCCCGCCAGGCCCCGGCTCCCGAACCCACGCTCGGCGCCGTCCTGGACGACTTCGCCCGCCGCACCCCTGGGCGCACCCGCCGCCTGCAACCCCACGAGAGCGAAGCGGTCGAGGCCCACCTCCTCCGCCTCGCCGACGACCTGACCGAGATCCTGACCACGAGGAGCACCTGATGGACGACTTCGCACGAGCAGCGTTCCGCGAGCGGGAGGCCAAGCAGATCCTCCGGCGACGGGGCTTCTACATCCACCTGGCGCTGTGGGCGGTGGTCAACCTGTTCCTCGTCGTCATCTGGGTCCTCTCCGGCGGCGGCCACCCGTGGTTCCTCTATCCGCTGTTCGGCTGGGGGATCGGCCTCGTGGCCCACGGCGTCAGCGCCTTCCTCCTCTCCGACGCCGGCGACGTCGTCCTCGCACGAGAGCAGCGCCGCCTGGCGTCGCGCCCCGGGGAGCCCGGGTCCCTGTAGCTGTCGGGGAGGCGGCGCCCAGCCGCAAAGATGGCGAGGTGCGCGCACCTGGCTCCTCCGACCTGCGCGCCGGTGCGGCTGCCGTGGCACCCATGCTCGTCGGCGTGATCCCCTTCGGCTTGGTGGCCGGCGCCCAGCCCACGACCGAGGGCCTCGGAGGAGCAGCCGCCGTCGGCCTCTCCACCATCGTGTTCGCCGGGGCGTCACAGCTGGCGGCCGCCGACGTCCTGGCCGACGGAGGCTCGGCCGTCGTCGCCACCCTCGCCGCGCTCACCATCAACCTGCGGATGCTGCTGTACTCCGCATCGCTCGCCCCCTACCTGGCCCACGTCCCGTTCTGGCGCCGCATGGGCGCCGCCTACCTGATGACCGACCAGGCCTACGCGGTGTCGATCACCAGGTGGTCGGCGGGAGGCGATGCGGCGGCACGGCTCCCCTACTACCTCGGGGGCGGCGCGCTGCTGTGGGTGGTCTGGCAGCTCAGCACCATCGCCGGGATCTTCATCGGCGGGGTCGTCCCCGACTCGCTCCCGCTCGGCTTCGCCGTCCCCCTCGTCTTCCTCGTCCTGCTCATCCCCGCCATCTCGTCGCGACCTGCCGCTGTGGCGGCACTCGTCGGCGGTGGCGCGGCCGTCGTGGCCGCCGAGCTCGGAGCCGGGCCGCTCTCGGTCATCGCCGGCGCACTCAGCGGGATCGTGGCCGGGGCCATGGCCGAGTGGTTCGAGGAACGCGGGCCACGATGAGCCGGGTCTGGGTGGCCATCCTCTTGTCGGGGGCGGGGACGTTCGCCATGCGTGCCTCGTTCCTCGCTGCTGCGGATCGGCTCACGACCGTCCCGCCCGCGCTCCAGCGGCTGCTCCGTCAGATCCCACCTGCAGCCCTGGCCGCCATCGTCCTCCCCGCCCTGCTCCGGCCAGACGGCGCCATCGACCCGCTCCACCCCCGGTTCACGGCCGGCCTCGTCGCCGCCCTCGTCGCGTGGCGCACCCGCAACGCGGCCCTCACGCTGCTCGTCGGGATGGGGGTGCTCGTCGCCCTCGAGGCGCTGTGAGTGAGCCTCAGCCGAGCGCCGTCGGCTGCAGCCCGAGCTCGTCGAGCAGCGGAGCGCTGTAGGCGATGCGCCCCGTCAACCCGGTGGCGCTGCCGGTGCACAGGGCGTGGGCTGCTTCAGCGATGACCTCGACCGGCTCGGCCTGGTCCTCGGCGCCCGGTGGGATGAGCTTGTGGTGCACCACACCTGGCGTGGCCACCACACCGGCCGGCGACAGCACGTTCACCGCCACCCCGGCCTCGGACACCTCGCCGGCGAGGCCGGTCGTGAAGCGCTCGAGGGCTGCCTTGCACATGCCGTAGACGGTGCCCCGCCCGACGCCGGCGCGGTACGGCGGGCCGACCGGGTGACGAGCAGCACCACTCGAGATGTTCAGGATCCAGCCACTCCCCCGCTCGACCATGCCGGGCAGCACGAGCTGGGCGAGCTCGAACGCTGCCTTCACCTGGACCTCGAACATCAGGTCGTAGTGGCGCTCGCCGAACTCGACGACCGGTTCGAAGTACGTGACCGCGGCGTTGTTCACGAGGATGTCGACGGGACCGATGTCGCGCGCCACCTCCTCGACGAGGCGCCTGCGATCGTCCTGGAGTGCGAGGTCCGCAGCGAAGGCAACGGCATGGCCTCCGGCCGTCGTGATCTGCTCGACGGTCTCGCTGATCGAGCCCTCGAAGCGGCTGTCACCCGGCTCGACCGTCCGAGCCGTCACGACCACCGTCGCCCCCTCGAGGGCGAAGCGCCTGGCGATGGCGTTGCCGATGCCCCTGCTCGCACCGGTGACCAGTGCGATCCTGCCGTCCATCGTCCCCATGACGCCCCCTGTGTCGACTCGACCGATCCTGACCCCGGGTCAAGGTACCCGAGGGGCCCATCGCCCGGTGCCGGCCGTAGCGTCAGGCGGTGGGCGACGTCGACCGGCTGAGGAGCGAGCCGCCCTGGTGGCAGCCGTGGCGTCGACGGTCCGAGAAGCGCAGCGGCCTCGCCCTGCTCACCGTGCCGCTCGTCGTGGTCTTCGGTGCTGCTGCGCTCGGCAACGCCCTGGCCCCTGCGCTCGTCGACGACCAGCCCGAGCTGCTCCTGGCGTTGAACGCGACCACCCGGCACCTCCTCTTGACCTCGACGTCGGTCGACGTGGTGCCATGGGTGCTGCTCGGCCTCGGCCGTCGGCTGCTCGAGGACCCGTTCCTCTACTTCATCGGGCGCTGGCACGGCGACGACGCCCTCGCCTGGGTCGAGCGGAAGGCGGGTGGCGGACGTTGGCTCGACCTCGTCCGGCGTCGCTTCCGCCTCCTCGGCTACCCCCTCGTCGCCCTCGCCCCCGGTGGCGTCGTGTGCCTCCTCGCAGGAGCATCGGGCATGGGCCCGGTCGCGTTCGTGACGCTGAACGTCGTCGGGACGCTCGTCACCCTCGCCGCCCTGCGTCGCTTCGGTGAGGAGGCGGCTGCGCCGATCGACGCCGTCGTCGCCTTCGCCGGTGAGCACGTCATCCCGCTCACCGCACTGACCGTGGCCCTGACCGCGGCATGGCTCTGGCGCCGGCGCGGAACCGAGCGCCTCACGCCAGGTGCCGAACCGACGGCGGTAACGTCCGGGGATGGCCGCGCCGCCCTCGCCACCGGTCGTGGGGCGACAGCCGGCGCGCCTGCCCCGCCAGCAGCGTCGCGAGCACTTCCTCGACGTCGCCGGAGAGCTCGTCGCTGAGATCGGCGTCGCAGCGGTCACCATGGAGGCCGTCGCCACCCGCGCCGGGGTGAGCAAAGGCCTCGGCTACGCCTACTTCGACAACGCCGCCGACCTCCTCGTCGAGCTGTTCGACCGCGAGATGGCCATCGTCGACGAGCGGGTGAGCGAGGCGCTCGTCGACGCCGTCGGCTTCGAGGAGCGCCTGCGGGCAACCCTGCTCGCCTGGTTCGACGTCATGGCGGAGCGGGGCGCGGTGATGGCCGCCCTGTACGTCCCCGAGGCCGAAGGCGCCGTCGCCGCCCGCCGCCGGACGAGGACGCGCGACGTCGAGCGCTACTGGGCGCACCTCGCCTCAGAGGCCTTCGGTCTCTCCGAGGCCCAGGCGAAGACGGCGGCGGCGATCCTCCTGGCCGGCACGAACGGCGCCCTCGAGCAGTGGGTGGCCCGCCGGGCGTCTCGCCACGAGCTGGTCGGGACCTTCACGACGATGACCGTCGGCGCCCTCCGTGCCCTGGCGGACGCCCCCTCGGCCTGAACGGCTGTCGCTGGAGGGTCCTGTTGACCCTCACGTCAGGAATCTCGAGGGCGAGGCAGGAGGAGGCCCGGCAGGTGACGAACGTCACCTTGACCGCAAGCACCTCGTCGACCCTGGGGGGTTGGGATGCGCAGCACGTCCCTGAAGCTGTACGCACCGTTCATCGCACTCGCCATGGTGCAGGCACTGTTCGTGGTGGTGGCGCCGTCGAACGGCGGCGGCACCGACGTGTCTGCGCTCGACGGGCTGAGCGCCGACGGCTTCGGAGACGAGGGCGGCTTCGTCGACGGCGCCGCCGGCCCGGTCGGCGCCGACGGCTTCGACCCCGGCACCGGCGAGCCGATCGCAGGGGCTGACCTCGGTACCGGTCCGACAGGCGGGACGAGCGGGCCGGGAGGTACGAGCCCTTCGGGAGGTCCGACGGGTACCGGAGCACCTGTCGACGCAGACGGTGACGGCGAGCCCGACCCGGTCCAGCCCGGCGCGCCCGCCCCTGGGCCGCAGAGCCAGGGCGGCGGGGTCGCTGCGGCCGGTGACACGAGCCACTGCAAGGGTGGCCAGCAGACCGACGTGACCTTCAACGCACCCCCGTGCGCACCGAAGTTCGAGGGCGACAACGGCGGCGCCACCTACCAGGGCGTGTCCGGCGACAAGGTCCTCGTGATCGACTTCCAGTGCCAGCCGAACGAGCAGGTCGATGCCATCCTCGCCACCCAGGGCCTCGCTGCGTCCAAGCAGGAGTCGGACGCCTTCCGGGCTGCGGCGGCGAAGTACCTCAACGAGACCTACGAGTTCTACGGCCGCACCCTCGAGATCAAGCCGGTCGTCGGCGACTGCACGCTCACGCCGCCCGACCCGGCCAAGAGCCGCCAGGCCGCCACCGAGGTGGCAAAGATGCAGCCGTTCGCCGTCATCCACTACGCAGGCGGCCCCGAGACCCACGACGTGTGGGCCCGCAACGGCATCATCAGCCTCGGCGGCCCCCACCAGGTCAACAGCTTCTACAACGGCCGGCGCCCGTTCCGCTACGACGTCTTCATCGACGGCACCCAGAGCGCCGACATCATCGCCGAGTACTACTGCAAGAAGCTCGCCGCCGGCACCGCCACCAACGCCGGGAGCGTCATCCACCCCACCATCGGTGGCCGCACCACACCCCGCAAGCTGGCGGTGGTCGTGCCCGACAACGGCAACGGCTCGACGGTGCCGAACGCCCAGCGGGTGCAGCAGCGCGTGCAGGAGTGCAGCGGCAAAGAAGTGCCGCTGTTCACCTACGCCTCGGACATCAACCGGGCGACCGAGCAGACCCGGGCGACCGTCGCCGGCCTCATCGACGCCCAGGTGACGACCGTGGTGTGCATGTGCGACCCCATCGCACCGGTGTTCCTCACCCAGGGCATGACGCAGAACAGCTACTTCCCCGAGCACATGCTGGCCGGCCTCGGGCTGCTCGACTTCGACAAGCTCGGACGCCTCTACGACGCGGCGCAGTGGACGCACGCCTTCGGCCCGAGCCACCTCGTCACACCGGTGCCACACGAGCAGACCGACGCCAGCAAGATCTGGCGTGCTGCGGGCAACAGCGGCCTGCCGTGCCAGAGCTGCAACCTGCCCTGGGGCTACTTCTCGCTCATCGGCGGGATGATCCAGGGCGCGGGACCGAACCTCAACCCCCTCACGGTCGAGAAGTCCCTCCTCACGTCAGCCCCGCGCGGAGGCTTCGAGCAGACCGGCGGGCGCAACGACATCTACCTGATCAAGTTCGGCAAGGACGACTACACCGCCATCTCGGACTTCCGTGAGGTGTTCTGGGATGCCAACGCGGTGTCGACCATCGACAACCAGCGTGGCGCCTACGTCAACATCGACGACGGACGTCGCTATGAGCTCGGCCAGCTCAACGGGGACTTCAAGGTCGCCCCGAAGGCATCATGACCACGACCGAGCAGACCCTCCAGGCCGAGGCGCTCGTCACGACGCCGGCAGCCGAGCCGACCACCCCCCAGCCGGGTGACGACGAAGGTCGCGACGAGCGGGAACCCAGCGGCCCCTCGAAGCTCATCGAGCTCTGGCGCCACCCGGTGTGGGGCACGGCGACGCGCGTCGTCCTCGCCTACCTCGTGCTCGTCGAGATCGGTGTCCAGCTCGTGTTCGGGCGCATACAGCTCGGACCGCTCGACATCGGGCTCCAATCGAGTGACATCCCCCGAGCGCTGTTCCTGAACGGCGCGCTCACCGGGCTCCTGTACGGCCTGCTCGGGATGGGGCTCATCCTCATCTACAAGGCGAACAGGATCATCAACTTCGCCCAAGCCCAGCTCGGTTCGGTGCCGGCAGTCCTCGCCCTCCTGCTGATCACCCGCCAGGGCGTGCCCTATGTGGTGGCCGTGCCCATCATGATCATCACGGCGATCGCGCTCGGGGCGCTCGTCGAGATCGTGTTCATCAGGCGCTTCCGCGAGGCGCCACGGCTGATCCTCACGGTGGCCACCATCGGCATCTCGCTCCTGCTGCTCGGTCTCGAGCTCTTCGTCCAGGAGCTGGTCACCGGCGAGCTGGCGGTCAGCAGCGAGTTCTCGACACCGTTCAGCGGCTTGCGGGTCCTGTTCGGGCCGCTCAACTTCACCGGCGACTTCGCCATCGTCGGCGTCGTGACGGTGCTCGTCGTGCTCGCGCTCGGTGCGTTCTTCCGCTTCACCGACATGGGCATCGCCACCAGGGCATCAGCCGAGAACGGCGAGCGGGCAGCGCTGCTCGGCATCCCCGTCGCCCGGGTGTCGACCATCGTGTGGATCATCGCTGCCGTCCTCTCGGCCCTCGCGGTCTTCCTCCGGGCGCCGATCGTCGGTCTCAGCCTGGGCGGCGCGATCGGACCTTCCGTGCTGCTCTACGGCCTCGCCGCCGCCGTCATCGCCCGCATGGACAGCCTGCCCACGTGCGTCATCGCCGGCATGGGCATCGGCATCATCGACCAGGCCGCCATCTTCGGCACCCGCCGATCCAACCTCGCCATCGCCACCATGCTCGTGGTCATCCTCGTCGCCCTGCTCGTGCAGAAGGGCAAGCTGGCCCGGGCATTCGACACCGGGGCGGGGACCTGGGAGGCGGCCCGGGAGTACCGGGGCATCCCGAACGAGCTGCGAGACGTCCGGCAGGTCACGACGGCGAGAGCGGTGATCGCCGCCGTCGTCGGCTTCGTCGTCTTCGTCCTGCCCATCCTGCTGCCGGAGCGCTATGCCGGACGCTTCACCCTCGTCGCCATCGTCGCCATGGTCGGCGTCTCGCTCGTGATCCTCACCGGCTGGTCGGGCCAGATCAGCCTCGGGCAGTTCGCCTTCGCCGGCATCGGAGCCGCCGTGGCAGCCGGCCTGAGCGTGCGAGGCGCAGACTTCTTCGTCTGCATCCTGCTCGGCGGTGTCGCCGGGGCCGTCGCCGCCGTCCTCATCGGCCTGCCCGCCCTCCGCATCCAGGGGCTGTTCCTGGCGGTGACCACGTTGTCGCTCGCCTTCGCCGTCGAAGCCGTCGTGCTCAACCCGCTCTACTTCGGCTGGCTGCTGCCCGAGCAGGGCCAGACCGTCGAGCGCCCGAACCTCTACGGCCGGTTCAGCACGCAGTCGGACTACCGCTACTACTACGTGGTCCTCGTCTTCCTGGCGCTCTCGCTGCTCGCAGCGCGATCCTTGCGACGCAACCGCTCCGGTCGCGTGCTCATCGGCGTGCGGGACAACGGGAAGGCGGTCCAGGCCTACGGCGTGAACCTCGCCCGCACCCGGCTGGCGGCGTTCGCCATCTCCGGGTTCATCGCGGCGGTCGCCGGTGGACTCCTCGCCTTCTCCTCCCAGGCGGTCGACGCCGGCACCTTCGCCCCCGAGCGCTCCATCGCCGTCTTCGCGGTGACGGTCATCGGCGGGCTCACCTCCCTGCCGGGCGCCATGCTCGGCGCCGTCTACGTCGAGGGCGTGCCCGCAGCGCTCGGGGCCAGCCCCATCGTCACGCTGCTCACGAGCGGGGTCGGCCTCCTCGCCCTCCTGCTCTTCCAGCCCGGCGGACTGTCCGAGCTGATCTTCAAGGCCCGCGACTCGTTCCTCCGCAAGGTCGCTGCGAAGGAGGGCATCCACGTGCCGAGCCTGATCGCCGACTCGCTCCAGGACGCCGCTGAGGCCGACGCCGAGGTCGTCTCCAGCGCCGAGCACCACATCGAGGTCGTCGAGGCGATCGAGCACGTCGAGCTCGTCGGCTGCCCCCTGTGCGGTGCCCGCATCCCGATCCACGAGGTGAGCCTCCACGAGCACTTCCGGGTGACCGACGACGGCGCACCCCCGCCCTCGGAGCTGCTCCTCACGAGCAACGGCAACGGCAACGGAGCCAGGAAGGCAGGGACCCGATGAGCGCCATCGCCAGCGCCTTCAAGAACGTGCACGGCCCTCGCAGGATGCTGCGGGAGGCGACGGGCGACAACGCGAAGTTGCCCCTGCTGGTGCTCTTCCTGCTGAACGCCGTCGACGAGCTCGACCAGGTCACGTTCGGCGTCGTCGCACCGAACATCCGCGACACGTTCGGCGTGAGCGAGGCCACGATCGTGACGGTCGGCTCGCTGTCCGCAGCGCTCGTGATCATGCTCGTCGTGCCGGTCGGCTACCAGGCCGACCGCCGCAACCGGGTGAAGATGGTCTCGGCTGCCGCCCTCATCTGGGGTGCGATGACCGTGCTCACCGGGCTCTCCGGCTTCGTCGGTGCCTTCGGGCTGCTCGTCCTCGCACGCTTCGGCGCCGGCCTCGGCCGGGTCATGAACGAGCCGGTCCACGTCAGCTTGATCGCCGACTACTACCCGCCGGCCAGCCACGGTCGCATCTACAGCCTCCACCGCTCGGCCAACGCCGTCGGCGGCGTGCTCGTCCTCGCCTGTGGCCTCCTCGCCGACATCGTCGGCTGGCGCCTCGGCTTCGTGCTGCTGTCCATCCCCACGTTCATCGCCTGGACCCTGCTCAGCCGTTTGCAAGAGCCGGTCCGGGGCGCCTCGATCGACCAGGCCATGGCCCTGCGAGCCGACGAGTCGGACAAGGTGCCGTTCACCGAGGCCTACCGCCGGCTGAAGGGCATCCCCAGCCTCAAGCGCACCTGGTACGCCGGCTACTTCATCGGCGCCAGCGTCGTGCCGATCGCCACGTTCTTCAACTTCTTCTTCGAAGAGGTCTACAACATCGACAGCATCTTCCAGCGGGCTGCCATCACCACCCTGTACGCCGTCGGTTCGCTGATCGGCCTGCAGGTCGGGTCGCACTGGTCGACCAAGGCGCTGATGTCCGGCGACCTCGGCAAGCTCGCCACCTACGGCGGCATCGCCCTCATCAGCTCGGCCGTGGTGCTCGTCCTCATGGCCCAGTCGCCGTTCCTGGGCATGTCCATCTTCTTCGTGTTCATCCTCGGGGGAGGCGTCGCCTTCAACTCCTTCGGCCTCCCCCTGCTCGCCGCCGTCGCACCGGCACGGCTGCGCTCCCAGGCTCTCGGCTACTTCGTCTTCTTCATCGGGCTCGGTGCCCTCACCCTCAGCCCGATCGTCGCCACGTTCGGCGAGCGCAACGGCTACCGAGCCGGCATCACCATCCTCTCTGTCGTGCTCGCCATCGCCGGCGTGATCTACGCCAGCAGCAACAAGTTCGCCAAGCGCGACGCAGAGCAGGCGTTCAACACGCTGATGCTCGAAGCCGGGTTGCGCAGCGACGCAGCCGAAGGATCCGAGGGCGCGCTGCTCGTGTGCAAGGACGTCGAGGTCGCCTACGGCCAGGTACAGGTTCTGTTCGGCGTGGACCTCGTCGTGCGCCCCGGTGAGATCGTCGCCCTGCTCGGCACGAACGGCGCCGGCAAGTCGACCCTGCTCAAGGCGATCAGCGGCACCGTCGACCCCATCGGCGGGGCCATCTTCTTCGAGGGCGGCGACATCACCCACGCCGACGCCGGCAAGACCGCCCGGGCCGGCATCGTGCAGGTCCCCGGCGGCAAGGCCGTGTTCCCGACCCTCACCGTCGCCGAGCACCTCCGCGCCGCGGGCTGGCTCTACCGGGATGACCCGGAGTACCTGAGGGCGGCGAACGCCGACGTCCTGAAGACGTTCCCCCGCCTCCAGGAGCGGATCGACCAGATGGCCGGCAACCTCTCCGGTGGCGAGCAGCAGATGCTCGCACTCGGCATGGCCTTCATCGCCAAGCCGAAGCTGCTCATGATCGACGAGCTCTCCCTCGGTCTCGCGCCCACCATCGTCGAGCAGCTGCTCGTGATCGTGCGCCGCATCCAGGCATCCGGCACCGCCATCATCCTCGTCGAGCAGTCGATCAACGTCGCCCTCACCGTCGCCGAGCGGGCGTACTTCATGGAGAAGGGCGAGGTTCGCTTCGAAGGGCCCACGGCGGAGCTGCTCGAGCGAGACGACATCGTGCGCTCGGTCTTCCTCCAGGGGGCGTCGGTGGCCAAGGGCGAGAAGGTCGCCGCAGTCGCCACCCGGGACCGCAGCCACATCCCCGATGCACCGGTGGTGCTCGAGGTCGACGGCGTGGTCAAGCGCTTCGGTGGCATCCGGGCCGTCGACGACGCCAGCTTCACGCTGCGCAAGGGCGAGATCCTCGGACTCATCGGGCCCAACGGTGCAGGCAAGACGACGATCTTCGACCTGATCTCGGGCTTCCTCATCCCCGACGGCGGGCGCATCACCTTCGAGGGCACCGACGTCACCAACCTCTCGCCCGATCGCCGGGCCATGCTCGGTCTCGGGCGCAGCTTCCAGGACGCTCGCCTCATCCCGAGCCTGACCGTGGCCGAGAACATCGCCATCGGGCTCGAGCGCCACCTCACCGTCAAGGACCACGTCGCGTCGGCGCTCTCGCTGCCGGGCGTCGTGCGCCTCGAGGAAGACGTCGCCTGGACGGTGCACGACCTCGTCGAGCTGATGAACCTCGGTGCCTACCGGGACAAGTTCGTCCGTGAGCTCTCCACCGGCTCGCGACGCATCGTCGACCTCGCCATGTGCATCGCCCACGATCCCTCCGTGCTCCTGCTCGACGAGCCGTCCTCGGGCATCGCCCAGCGCGAGACCGAGGCACTCGGCCCGCTGCTCGAGCGCATCCAGGACGAGACCGGGTGCGCACTGCTCGTCATCGAGCACGACATGCCCCTCATCACCACCGTCTCGGACCGGATGATCGCGCTCGAGCTCGGTCGGCCCATCGTCGAGGGCACGCCCGAGGAGGTCACCACCAACCCTCGGGTCGTGTCGTCCTACCTCGGCGGCGACATGGCCGTCATCAACCGCTCCGGGAAGAAGCCCGCCGCCAGCACGAACGGCACGAGCACGAACGGCAACGGCAGCAACGGGAACGGGGCCGGCGGGCGACGCAAGGCGCCGCTGGTCGCTGCGAGTCGGGAGACGTGATGGGGCGGGTCCGCTACGGGTTGGCGCTGGCGCTCATGATGACGAGCACGGTCCTCGTCGGGTTCGGGGCGAGCGATGTCAACGCCGCCACCCTCGCCCAGGCCGGGTGGTGGTGGCGAGCGCAGGGCGGCACCGGCCTCGCACCGGGCGCCGCACCTCCGCTGCCAGGATCTCCCGTCCCTCCACCCGCGCTGCCCAGCCCGCCCACCGTGCCCGAGGGCGGGCTCATGGTCGCTGGCACGCCCGAGGGCGCGACCGCCATCGCCGCACTGCGCTTCGAGCTCACCGCAGACGAGACCATGCCGGTCCTCACCCTCCAGATCGAGCGGGAGTCGGGCGCACCCGCCGCCGTGCTCGCTGCGTGCCTGACCGGGTCTGCGTGGCAACCGACCGCCGCTGGCAACTGGGCCGACAAGCCCTTCGCCGCCTGCGCAGAGGGCTCGGTCAACGGCGTCCTCTCCGACGACGGGACAGCCTTCACCTTCGCCCTCGGCCCACTGCTCTCGAACGGGCTCGTCGACGTCGTGCTCGTCCCCGGCACCATCCCCGAGGCCCCTGCCGGTGCGAACGGCTCTGCCTTCGAGGTGGTCTTCCAGGCGCCCACGACGGCTTCGCTGCAGACCACCTCGGGCTCGCCCCCCGACAGCGCGTCGTTCGACGTCCCCGAGATCGGCGGCGGCGACTTCGGAGGCGACCCCGGCTCCGACGGCGGGGGTGCGTTCAGCCCGCCTCCGTCCCCGACCTCCAGCACCGGGGACTTCACCCCAGCGCCAGCTGGTGACACGAGCTTCGCCGCGCCCTCCCCCCCGGCTCCCGATGCGAACGTCGCGTTCACGCCCGCCCTCGAGGAGGAGGAGCAGGGGCTCACGTTCACGGCGCCCGTCGTCGAAGCAGCGTCGCGGCCGATCGCGGCGACCTCCGACGACGGCGTGGACCCACGGCTCCTGGCCGGCCTGATCCTCGCCATCGGCGCTGCCGGCCTGGTGTGGAGCTCGCAGCAGGCAACGCCAGTCCCGAGCCCGCTCCTCGCCCGCTTCGGCGCAGGCGCTGTCGCTCGCGCCTCGACGGCTGCCGGCGCCGCTCCGGGCGTCGGACCTGCGGTCGCCCCCGGCGGCATCGGGCGCTTCGCCCGGGTGAGGACCGGCACGGCCCCCCGCCTCTGACACGATGGCGGCATGCGGTGCTCGGCTCGCACCCGGGATGAGCCCGCACCACCGTCGAGCAACCGATCAAGGGGCGACCCGTGGACCTCACGGCACCGGACGAGCACCAGCTGCTGATCTTCTGGACGCAGCTCCTCGTGCTCCTGCTCGTCGCCCGGCTCCTCGGCCAGGCGATGCGCCGCATCGGCCAACCAGCGGTCGTCGGCCAGCTCGGAGCCGGCCTCGTGCTCGGCCCGTCCATCCTCGGCCGGGTCGCGCCCGGCGCGCTCGACTGGCTCATCCCCCGGGACCCGATGCAGTCGGGGATGCTCTTCGCCGTCGCATGGATCGGCGTCCTGCTGCTGCTGATCGAGACGGGGTTCGACACCGACCTCGCCCTCATCCGACGACTCGGTCGAGCCACCGCGCTCGTCTCCGCCGGCAGCATCCTCGTCCCCCTGGCAGCGGGTCTCGCCGTCGGCGCGTCCCTGCCGGCGATCTTCGTCGGTGAGCTCGACGATCCGCTCGTCTTCACGCTCTTCATCGCCGCCGCGCTGAGCATCTCGTCGCTGGCAGTCGCAGGCAAGGTCCTCGCCGAGCTCGGGCTCCTGCGCCGGGACTTCGGCCAGATCACCATCGCCGCCGGCATGGCCAACGACGTCGTCGGCTGGATCATGCTCGGCGTCCTGGCGTCGCTCGCCGCAGCCGGCGAGGTCGTCCCCGGCCGGCTCGCGCTCACGATCGGGGGCATCGCCGTGCTGTACGTGGGTGGTCTCACCCTCGGCCAGCGTGCGGTGGACGCCGTGCTGCGCGAGATCCGCCGCCGCCAGGTCGGGCTCACCGGCTCGGTCACCGCCGTGCTCGGCATCGCGCTCGTGTTCGGCGTCGGCACGCAGCTCATCGGCGCCGAGGCGGTGCTCGGCGCGTTCGTCGCCGGCATCGTGATCAACCGGTCGCGCTTCGACCAGCACGAGGTGCGAGAGGGCCTCGAGTCGATCACCGCCGGGTTCTTCGCGCCCATCTTCTTCGCCACGGCGGGCCTCAGGGTCGACCTCGGCCTGCTCGCCGACGGCGAGGTGCTCCGGTGGACGGCCGTGATCATCGTCGCTGCCAGCGTCGCCAAGTTCGTTGGGTCCTACATCGGGTCCCGCTTCGCCTCGCTGCACCCGCGCGAGGGCGTGCTGCTCGGCCTCGGGCTCAACCCGAGGGGGACGCTCGAGATCGTCATCGCCACCGTCGGCCTCTCCCTCGGGGTCTTCAACGAGGCGAGCTACACCGCGATCATGGTGATGACCATCCTGTTGTCGATGGCGGCGCCGCCGCTGCTGCGTTCCATCGCCCACTCCTGGGAGGGCACCGACGAGGAACAGGCGCGACTGAAGCGAGAGGCTGCGCTCGAGCGCAACGTGATGGTCCGGACGCAGCGCCTGCTGCTCCCCACCCAGGGCGGGCCGAACTCGATCGTCGCCGCGCAGCTGCTGCACCTGGTGTGGCCCGAGGACGTGCGGGCCACGGTGCTCACGGTGGGGCCCGTCGACCGCCACGGCGTGCAGGCCGTCCTGAACGTCTTCGGCGACCGCAGCGCCGACCTCACAGAGATCGAGGCTGCGGGGGCCGCCGAGGCGATACTCGCCGAGGCGAAGCTCGGCTACGGGGCCATCGGGGTCGGGGCGCCCGAGTCGACGGACGGGGGCTCGATCATCTCGCCGCTCGTCGACGAGCTGCTCGCCACCTCCGCGCTCCCGCTGATCATCGTCCGTCGCGCCCGTGGCCTCGATCGGGCGCTGCCCCAGGCGTTCGCCCGGGGCGTGATCGCCGTGTCACCGGGAGACGCGTCGAGGACCGCCCAGGAGATCGGTCTCGGCCTCAGCGCGAACATCGGCACCGAGATGGTGCTCGTCCACGCCGTCACCGGCATCGACGCGGCACCGCCGCCCACCGACGAGGCGACCCTGTCGACCACAGGACCTGGCGGCAGCATCCGCGAGCGGTTCCGGCGCCAGCAGCCCGCTGGCGACCGAGGGACCGGCACCGCCACCGCACCTCGGCCTGCGGTGCTCGAGGTCGCCGAGCGGGTCATCGAGCAGGCCTCCACCCTCGCCGACGAGCTCGGTGCACGGTCCAGGACCGTCATCGACACGGGCTCGTCGACGGCGGAGACGATCCTGCGGACCGTCGAGGAGTGCGACGCGGATCTCGTGATCGTCGGCGCCCAGCTCCGCCGGTTCGACGGTCGACCGTTCCTCGGTCACACCGTCGAACAGATCCTCGAGTCCTGCGACGCCACGGTGGTCGTCGTCGCGACGCCGACGACCTGACCGGTTCAGTCCCCGGCGGTCCGGGGCTTGGGGGTTCGCCACGTGTCCCAGTAGGTGATCTCCTCGACCGGGCGGCGCGTCGCTTCGCCCCATCGACCCGTCGGGTGGCCGACGGGGATCATGGCCCATGTCGTGACGTCCTCGGGGATGTCGAGCACGGAACGCACGTCGGCCTCCTGCAGTCGGTGCACCGTGGTCAGCGTTGTGCCGAGGCCGAGCTCTCGGGCCGCCAGCATGAGGTTCTGCACGCCGGGGAAGACCGAGGCGGGATCGCCGCCCTTGCTCGCCGGGATGATGATGACCGGGGCGTCGCCCATGTGCTCGCCGAGGTGATCGGCTGAGCGCAGCACCTTCTGCTGCGACGGGTCCGTGCCTGGTTCGTCGAAGCGCGTCGAGTACATGGCGCTCACGGGCTGCCAGCACGCCTTGTAGATCTCGCCGAGCCGGGCGCGCTTGTCGGCGTCGGTCACGACGAGCCAGCGCACCGGCTGGGCGTTGCCACCCGTCGCCGCCTTGGACGCCGCCTCGAGGATCGTCCAGATGTCGGCCTCGTCGACCGGTCGGTCGTGGTCGAGGCGACGCATCGCCCGGGTGGTCCTGATGGCCTCGTTGAGCTCCATGCGTCGAACCTCATCAGTGGCGAGGTGTCGCAGGAGCGGGGGAAGCACCTGCTCTGCGTGGCGTTCGGGGAGCCAGTGCGACGCGCCCTCGAGCGGGTGGAACGTGTAGGGACCGCTGACGTGGCGCGCGGTCCCCTCCGCCGCCGTGCGACCGAGGGCGGGGTCGGCGCTGCCCCACACGAAGAGGGTGGGCACCGTGACCGTGCCGACGGCGCGGAGCTGACCAGGCGCCGTGCCTGCTGCCCGGTACCACGACAGCGCGGCCGTCAGCGCACCGGGCTCGGCCATGGCGTCGACGTAGCCACGTGCTCGCTGCTCGTCGAGACCGCTGCGCCGGAGCAGCGCGCGCAGCGGCACGCCGCCGGCTGTCAGCAGGAGCCGCTCCGGCAGCACGGGCAGCTGGAAAAGCGGGATGTACGCCGAGCGCAGCGCCTGCGCGGATCGGGGCAGCGCCGCCAGCATCGCCGCAGGGTGAGGTGTGGAGAGCGAGGTCAGCGTGCGGACCCGGTCGGGGTGCGCAGCACCGAGCGCCCAGGCCACGGCGCCGCCCCAGTCGTGGCCGACGACGTCGAAGCGCTCGGCGTCCAGGACGTCCGCCATGCCGATGACATCGCCGACCAGGTGGTCGAGGCGGTACTCGCCGACCGTGGTCGGGCGGGCACCGGTCGAGTAGCCCCGCTGGGCAGGGACGACGACGCGATGACCAGCGGCGGCGAGGGCAGGCCGGACCTCGTCCCACGCCGCGGTGGTCTGGGGCCACCCGTGCAAGAGGAACACGACGGGTCCGTCATCTGGTCCGTCGACGATGACGTCGAAGCGGAGGGAGCCGACCTGGAGCTGCTCGTGGCGCATGGCCGCTCCCTACCCCGGCGACCGGGTCACTCCGCCCAGGCCTTCACCTTCTCGATGATCTCGAGGGGGTTCGGACCGATCGGGTTGATCGACAGGGCGGTCACACCGGCAGCCTTGTACGCTTGCACCTGCTCCTTCACGAAGCCCTCGTCACCGAACAGCGAGCTGGCCAGCAGGAACTCGTCGGGGATCGCAGCAGCAGCCTCGTCCTTCTGGCCGCCCAGGTAGAGGTCTTGGATCTGCTTCGCCTCGGCCTCGTAGCCGTAGCGGCAGAACAGGTCGTTGTAGAAGTTCTTGTCGCGTGCACCCATGCCACCGACGTACAGGGCGGTCTGCGGACGAGCGGCGTCGCGCACCTTGCGGGCAGCCTCCTCGTCACCGAAGCCGATCGCACCACCAGCCACGACCTGCAGCGTCCCGAGCTCGGGCGACCGCTTGGCGAAGCCGGCAGCGAGGTCGTCACCCCAGACGTCGTTCGCCTTGTGCGGGTTGTAGAAGATCGGCAGCCAGCCGTCAGCGACCTCGGCGGTCATCTGCACGTTCTTCGGGCCGAGCGAGGCGACGTAGATCGGGATGTCTGCCCGCTTGGGGTGGGTGATGATCTTCAGCGCCTTGCCGAGCCCGGTGCCCTGCCCCTCGGCCAGCGGGAGCTGGTAGGCCTTCCCGTCGTGGACGACCCGCTCCCGGCGCCACACCTGGCGACAGATCTCGATGATCTCCCGGGTGCGCTGCAACGGCTTGTCGTAGGCCACGCCGTGGAAGCCCTCGATCACCTGAGGGCCCGATGCGCCGAGTCCGAGGACAGCCCGCCCACCTGACAGCTCGTCGAGGCCGGCAGCGGTCATGGCCAGCAGCGTGGGCGTGCGGGTGTATATCGGCAGGATCCCAGAGGCGATCTCGACCCGCTCGGTCTTGGCTGCCAGGTAGCCCATGAGCGTGGGGGCGTCGTTCCCGTACGCCTCGGCCACCCACACCATGTCGAGGCCGGCCTTCTCCCGCTCGACCACCTGGTCGACCGCCTGGGCGAAGCCGCCCGCGTAGCTGAGACCCATGCTGAGCTTCACGATCAGACCTCCTGGTTGGTGAGCACCAGCGTGCCCGACGCGGCGAACATGCCGCCGACGCCGTGAGCGACGCTGACCTCGACGTCGGGCACCTGTGCCGGCGCCGTGCCACGCAGCTGGCGGACCGACTCCTGGATGGCGAACATCCCGTACATGCCCGTGTGGGTGTAGCTGAGCCCACCGCCGTTGGTGTTGAGCGGCAGCTTCCCGCCCGGCGCCGTGTTGCCCTCCTCGATGAACGCACCGGCTTCGCCGCGCCCGACGAAGCCGAGGTCCTCGAGCCCGTAGATCGGCAGGTGGGCGAACGCGTCGTAGATCATCAGGTGGTCGACGTCGGCGTGGCTGATGCCGGCC
This sequence comes from Acidimicrobiales bacterium, assembly GCA_038255685.1. Lineage (GTDB taxonomy): Bacteria > Actinomycetota > Acidimicrobiia > Acidimicrobiales > CADCSY01 > CADCSY01. Next base: position 30,090 of record JBBSLC010000016.1, read on the forward strand.
TCGCTGAAGGCCTTCGCGCTCGCCACCCGGAACGCCTTCGAGGTCGTGAAGTCCTCCATCTGCGAGACCATCGGCGTCTCGCTCGACTCCCCCGTGCCGAGCAGGTACACCGGCTTCTCGGGGAGGTCCATCGAGCGGGCCCGCTCCGCAGACGTCACGATGAGCGCCCCGCCGCCGTCGGTCACGAGGCAGCACTCGAGCAGGTGCATCGGGTAGGCGATCATCTTCGAGGCGTAGACGTCCTCGATGGTGATGAGGTCGCGCATCATCGCCCGAGGGTTCTGCGCCGCCCACTG
>JBBSLC010000017.1:0-29944 GCA_038255685.1 Acidimicrobiales bacterium
CACGACTGGTTCGAGGTGAACAGCGGCTGGGCGGAGCCCGACGAAGCAACGCTCGCCGACTGGCTCGGCGACGACGTCTGCCGCTGTCCCGACGAGTGCCTCGTGCGCCCTGACGGGGTCTGTGTGCACGGTCTCGCCTCGTGGAAGCTCATCCTCGACGCGCAGGCCCTCGAAGACGCAGTCGCCCGCCATCCCTCAGCGGACGCCTGACGTGGGAGCGCGCCTCATCGCCGACGCCGTGGTCGTCCTCCACCTCGGCTTCATCCTCTTCGTCGGCCTCGGGGCGCTGCTGGCGTGGAGGTGGCCCCGCCTGGTCTGGTTCCACGTACCGGCTGCGCTCTACGGCCTCGTGATCGTCACCGTCGGGTTCGACTGCCCCCTCACCCCGCTCGAGAAGCACTTTCGGCGCCTCGCCGGCGAGGGCGGCTACGAGGGCGGCTTCGTCGACCGCTACCTCGAGGGCGTCGTCTACCCCGGTGACGCCACACCGCTGCTCCAGCTGGTCGGCGCCGTGGCTGTCGTGGTCGGGTACGCCGGCTTGGCGCTCCGACGTCGCCGGGCGACCGAGCTGCCCGTGGCCACCGAGACGACCTGAGCGGCGTCTGCACGCCACCGCACCTGTGCGATGGGCTCAGCCGGTGACGGTGAGGGCGTGCGCTCGCAGGGCGGCGAAGCCGGGCTTGATGCGCTCGTTGATGATCGCGAGTCGCTGGTCGAACGGCAGGAACGCGCTCTTCATGGCGTTGAGGGTGAACCACTCGAGGTCCTCCCAGCCGTAGCCGAACGCCTCCACGAGCGCCGCCATCTCCGACGTCATGGAGACGCCGCTCATGAGCCGGTTGTCGGTGTTGACCGTCACCCGGAACCGGAGCCGGCGCAGGAGGCCGATCGGGTGCTCGGCGATCGAGGAGGCGGCGCCCGTCTGCACGTTGGAGGTCGGGCACATCTCAAGGGGCACCCGGGTGTCGCGCACGTAGGCAGCGAGGCGGCCGAGGGTCGCCCGTCCGTCCTCGCCGATCGTGATGTCGTCGACGATGCGCACGCCGTGGCCGAGGCGGTCGGCGCCGCACCACTGCAGCGCCTCGAAGATCGACGGGAGGCCGAACGCCTCGCCGGCGTGGATCGTGAAGCGGAAGCTCTCCCGCTGGATGTGCTGGAAGGCGTCGAGGTGACGGGTCGGGGGGTGGCCCTTCTCGGCGCCGGCGATGTCGAAGCCGACGACGCCAGCGTCACGCCACCGCACCGCCAGCTCGGCGATCTCGAGCGACCGGGCCGCGGTGCGCATGGCGGTGACGAGCGCCCTGATGGTCAGCCCCGTCCCCTGGGACCCGATGCGGTAGCCCTCGAGGGTCGCTTCGACCACCTCGTCCAGGGTGAGGCCGCGGTCGACGCTCAGCTCTGGGGCGAAGCGCACCTCGGCGTAGACGACACCGTCTGCGGCGAGGTCCTGCGCACACTCCGCAGCGACGCGGGTGATGGCGTCGCGCTCCTGCATGACCCCGACGGTGTGCTGGAACGTCTCCAGGTAGCGCTCGAGGCTGTGGCTCGTGGCGCTCGCCTCGAACCACGTCGCCAGCTCGTCTGGATCGGTGGTCGGGAGGTTGTCGTAGCCGTGCTCAGCAGCCAGCTCGACGATCGTCGTGGGCCGGAGCCCACCGTCGAGGTGGTCGTGGAGGAGCACCTTGGGCGCTCGCCGGATCAGCTCGGTCGTCGGCCGCTCGCTCATGCGGTCCGCTCCTGGCCTTCGGCCGGGCCGCTCTGGCCACGCTCGCTTCGCTCGATCATCTCCCGCCGACGCTAACCGGGCACGACCTCGATGCACGCCCGAACTGGCGGTCAGAAACGACCGCCACGGTCGCATCCAGCCGCCAGAACAGCGAGGAGTCGGGGCGAGTCAGCGGGTGATGCGGTCGATGACGAGGGGTGGGACCTCGATCGGGCCGGGTCCGATGTCGACGGCACCCTCGAGCGCGGCGAGGGCCGCCTCGATGCGGGTGGGATCGTCGGCGTGCAGCTCGAAGAGGGGCGCGCCGGCGGCGATCTCGTCACCGACCGTCGCGTGCCACACGACGCCGGCTGCCGCCGACACCGGGTCCTCCTTGCGGGCCCGACCAGCACCGAGGCGCCAGGCAGCGACACCGACGGCCCTGGCGTCGAGTCGGCGCACGACCCCCGTCGCAGGTGCGGCGACGACATGGCGCTCGCGGGCGAGCGGCAGCGGCGCGTCGGGGTCACCACCCTGAGCGGCGATGATCGCCCGCCAGCGGTCGAACGCAGTGCCGTCGGCCAGGGCAGCAGCGGGGTCGGCATCGATCCCGACGACGTCGAGCATCTCCCGGGCGAGGGCGAGCGTGACCTCGACGAGGTCGGCGGGACCGCCGCCCTGGAGGACCTCGACCGACTCGGCCACCTCGAGGGCGTTGCCGGCGCTGCGTCCGAGCGGCGTGTCCATCCGGGTCAGCAGTGCCCTGGTGCGCACCCCGTGCGCCTCACCGAGGCCGACCATCGTCTCGGCCAGGCGCCGAGCCTGGTCGAGCTCGGCCATGAACGCACCGGACCCGACCTTGACGTCGAGCACGAGCGCGCTCGTCCCCTCGGCGATCTTCTTCGACATGATGGAGCTGGCGATGAGCGGGATCGACTCGACGGTCGAGGTGACGTCCCTGAGGGCGTAGAGCTTGCGGTCTGCCGGAGCGAGCCCGTCCCCGGCCGCACAGATGACGCCACCCTCCCTGGCGAGGATCGACCGGATCTCGTCGTTGCTCAGCGTGGCGCGCCAACCGGGGATCGCCTCGAGCTTGTCGAGCGTGCCCCCGGTGTGACCGAGCCCGCGCCCCGAGAGCTGGGGCACAGCAGCGCCGCAGGCCGCGACGAGCGGCACGAGGACGAGCGACACCTTGTCGCCGACCCCGCCGGTCGAGTGCTTGTCGACCGTCGGCCGGCCGACACCGGACAGGTCGAGCCGCTCCCCCGAACGGAGCATGGCGTCGGTCCAGGTGGCGAGCTCGCTGGGCTCCATCCCCCGCAGGAAGATCGCCATGCACAGCGCCGACGCCTGCTCGTCGGCCACCTCGCCATCGGTGTAGGCGGCGATGAACCAGCGGATCTGCTCGTCGCTGAGCACACCGCCGTCCCGCTTCGTTCTGATGACCTCGACGGCACTCGTGCTCACGGCAGCTCATCGGCGTCGAACGCGAACGGGAGGACATCGCGCATCGGTCGTGGGCCCTCCGGCGTGTCGACGAGCAGGTCGGGGCCACCGGCCTCCCACAAGAGCTGGCGGCAGCGCCCGCACGGCATCAAGAGGCGGTCACCGTCGACGTCCCGGCACGCGAACGCCACGAGGCGGCCCCCACCGCTGCGGTGCAGCTCGGACACCAGGCCGCACTCGGCGCACAGCGTCAGCCCGTACGAAGCGTTCTCGACGTTGCAGCCGGTGACGACCCGACCGTCATCGACGATCGCAGCCGCCCCGACCCGCAGTCCGGAGTAGGGCGCGTAGGCGCAGCGCGCGGCGTCGTCCGCTGCAGCGCGCAACCCGTCCCAGTCGACCTCGCTCACGTCCCACCGCCGTTCTGTGCGGGTCCTCTGGTGCCAGGCACCAAAGGACCCGCACAGTTCGCCGACTCGCGCTCCTCGCCGCCACGCATCACGCACCACCGGTCGTCCTTCACGCCGTTCATCCCTTCTCGTAGGGCTGGCCGTCGGCGGCAGGGGCCCGGGAGCGACCGACGACGCCAGCCACCACGAGCAAGGTCACCAGGTAGGGGGCCATGAGCAGGAACTCAGAGGGGATCGGGGTGGAGAGGATGGCGAGCTTGCTCTGCAGCGACTCGGCGAAGCCGAACACGAGCGCAGCGGCGAGCGCGCCGACGGGGTGCCAGCGACCGAAGATGAGCGCGGCCAGGGCGATGAAGCCGCGCCCGGCTGTCATGTTCTCGTCGAAGCGGCCGACCGACCCGAGCGTGAAGAACGCACCGGCCAGGCCGGCGACCATGCCGCCGAGGACCACGGTCCGGTACCGGACCCGGAGCACGTCGATGCCGACGGTGTCGGCCGCCCGTGGGTGCTCCCCGACGGCACGCACCCGCAGGCCCCACCGGGTGCGGAACAGCGCCACCGTCAGCAGCGGCACGAGGACGAGCATGGCGAACACGAAGAGGTTGTTGACGAACAGGATCGGTCCGAGCACCGGGATCTCAGAGAGCAGCGGGACCCGGAGCACCCGCACCACGCCCGGGCTGTTGAGCTCCTGGTAGTCGGAGAACACCTTTGCCGACAAGAAGCTGGTGAGGCCGAGGGCGAAGATGTTGATGACCGTGCCGCCGATGATCTGGTCGACCCGGTACCGGATCGACAGCAGGGCGAGCACGAGCCCGAGCAGCCCACCGATGGCGACGGCGCCCGCCACCCCGACGAGCTGGTCCCCCGCAGCGCTCGCCACCAGCGCGCCCGTGAAGGCTGCGCTCAGCATCATCCCCTCGATGGCGATGTTGACCACGCCAGATCGCTCGCAGAGCACCCCTGACAAGGCACCGAGGGTGATCGGCGTCGCTCGCAGGACCGTGCTCTGGAGCATGCCCGTGAGGTTGAACGACCCGTCGGCCGCAGCCCAGGTGAGGAAGGCGACGACGAAGCACAGCGCCACCACGGCAGCGACGGCGGGCAGGGCCCGATCGAAGCCCCGGGCGAGCTGCACGCCGCCGATGGCGGCGCAGACGAGAGCGAGCAGGGAGGCCGTCAGGCGCGAGGGCAGCACCAGGTCGGGCAGGTCGACGGTGGTCTGGCCCACGTTCAGGCCGAACGTCGAGTCGACGCCGCCGTCCACCCCGAGGCCGAAGACCACGGCGATCACCCCGGCAGCAGCGAGGAAGACGGTGCCGACCACCCTGGCTCGTCGGCGCTCGGTCGCCTCGCTCGTGGTGAGCAGGCCTGCTCCCCTGGTCGCTCCGGTCACCGTCGCCACGTCAGGACCCCCAACCCGAGGAGAACGCGACGGGTCCCGTCCCACGTCCGGCCTTGATCCGGTAGATCGCCCGGATGAGCGCCGGAGCGGCCACGAAGGCGATCACCAGCGCCTGGATCACGACGATGATGTCGACGGGCGTCGACGTCTGGGCCTGCATGCCGGTCGCCCCCGCCCGCAGCACCCCGAACAGCAGCGCGGCGCCGACGACGCCGGCGGGATGGGATCGACCCAGCAGGGCGAGGGCGATGGCATCGAAGCCGAGGTTCGAGAACCCACCGGTCAGCCGGTAGCGGACCCCGAGCACCGTCGTCGCGCCCGCCAGGCCGGCGAGGCCTCCGGCGATGAGCATCGAGAGGATCCACGTTCCGCCGACGGCGATCCCGGCGTAGCGCGCCGCTGACGGGCTCGCTCCGACGGCACGGACGCCGAAGCCGACGGTCGAGCGGAAGAGCAACCACCAGATCCCGTAGGCAGCGGCGAGCGCGATGAGCAGGCCGGTGTGCACGCGCAGGTCGCTGTCGAAGCGGGGCAGCTGGGCCGATCCGAGCACGTTCTTCGAGATCGGGTCGCTCCGGTCGGGCCGCCGGAAGACCTCGGTCGAGAGGGCGTAGTCGACGAGGCGCAGCGCCACGAAGTTGAGCATGATCGTCGTGATGACCTCATGCGCTCCGGTGCGTGCCTTGAGCACCCCCGCGATCCCACCCCACAGCGCGCCTGCCACCACACCGGCCACGAGCGCGAGCGGCAGGTGGACCACGGCGGGGATGTCGAGCGAGAAGCCCACGTAGACCGATGCCATCGCACCGGCGAGGAACTGGCCGTCCCCGCCGATGTTGAACAGCCCAGCGCGGAAGGCGAAGGTCACGGAGAGGCCGGTGAGGATGAGCGGGGTCGCCTCGAGCAAGGTCTCGCTCACAGCCCGACCGCTGCCGAGGGAGCTGTCGAACAGGGCCACGTAGGCGTCACGGACCACCTCCCACGACGAGGAGACCGCGTTGCCGGGGTTCGCCGCGAAGCTGCTCCACGCCCGTAAGGCGTCGGCGTCGGAGACGATGATCACCACGCCGCCCACGACGAGCGCGCTGAAGAGCGCGAGCAACGGCACGAGAGCCCCGTTGGCGATCCGCCGACCCTGGTCGGCGAGGGTGGTGCCGTTCACGCGGTCACGCCGGCCATGAGCAGGCCCAGGTGGTCACGGGTGGCATCGGCACCGGCCACCTCACCCACGATCCGGCCCCGGAACATGACCAGTATCCGGTCTCCGAGGGCGAGCACCTCGTCCAGCTCCGTCGACACGATGAGCACGGCCGCACCCTCGTCGCGCTGCTCGACGATGCGCCGGTGGATGTACTGGATCGACCCGACGTCGAGGCCACGGGTGGGCTGGGCGGCGACGATCAGCCGCTCGGCGTGACCGAACTCCCTGGCGACGATGACCTTCTGCTGGTTGCCCCCCGACAGGGTCGAGGTCGCGACCTGGGGCGACGCGGCGCGGATGTCGAAGTCGGCCATGAGCTGCTCGGCGTTGGCCTGCACCTGTGCCCTGTCGACCGACAGTCCCCGAGCGAAGGGCCGGCGCCTGAAGGTGTTGAGCACCAGGTTGTCGCGCACCGGGAACGCCCCGACCACCCCGTCGCGCTGGCGGTCCTCTGGGATGTGGGCGACCCCGAGCTCGACGAGCTGGCGAGGGCCGAGACCGGAGAGCGATCGCCCGTAGACCGCCGCGCTGCCGGCATCGATGGGCCGCAGGCCGGTGATGGCTTCGACGAGCTCGGTCTGGCCGTTGCCCTGCACGCCGGCGATGGCGACGATCTCCCCGGCGTGCACGTCGAGGTCGAGGTCGTGCACCGCCTCTTGGCGTCGCTCGTCGAGCACCCGGAGATCGCGCACCACGAGCACGGGAGCGGCGGGCTTGCTCGGCTCCCGATCGACGACGAGCTGCACGGCGCGACCCACCATCATCGACGCCAGATCGGCCTCGCTCGACTCGGCCGGCGTCGTCGAGCCGACGACCTCGCCGTTGCGGAGCACGACGATCCGGTCGGCGATGTGGCGCACCTCGCCGAGCTTGTGCGAGATGAAGATGACAGACCGGCCCGCTGCGGTGAGGGTCCCGACGATGCGGAAGAGGTCGTCGATCTCGGGTGGCGTGAGCACCGCAGTCGGCTCGTCGAGGATGAGGCAGTCCGCCTCCCGGTAGAGCGCCTTGAGGATCTCCACGCGCTGCTGCGCACCGACCGAGAGGTCCTCGACCTGCGCGTCGGGGTCGACGGCGAGGTTGTACGTCTCCGAGAGCTCGATCAGCCGCGCCCGTGCGGCCGATCGGTCGAGCCCGCCCCAGCGCGTCCTCGGCTCCACACCGAGCATCACGTTCTCGAGCACGCTGAAGACGGGCACGAGCATGAAGTGCTGGTGGACCATCCCGATGCCTGCGGCGATCGAATCCGCAGGGCTCGTGAAGCGGACTGCCTCACCGTCGAGGATGATCTCCCCCTCGTCGGCTGTGTACAGGCCGAAGAGGACGTTCATGAGCGTCGACTTGCCGGCACCGTTCTCGCCCAGCAGGGCGAGCACCTGGCCGGGGTCGACCTCGAGGTCGACCCCGGCGTTGGCGACGACACCGGGGAAGCGCTTGGTGATCCCCCGGAGCTCGACCCTCATGTGCTTCTTCGGTCTCGCTCCGTCCGGTGGCTCAGCCGCCCACGGTCACGTCGCCGGCGATGATGGCCTCGCGCAGGGCGTCGACCTCGTCCTTCAGCTCCTGGGGCACGTCGTCGTCGAAGCTGTTGTACTCGGCAAGGCCGACACCGTCGTTCTCGAGCGTGCCGAAGTACGGCTCGCCGTCGAGCTCACCGGCCGCCGAGGTCTCGATGGCGTCGAACACGGCGTTGTCGATGTTCTTCAAGACGCTCGTGAGGAACAGGTCGCAGTACTCCTCGGCGCTCTCACAACCGTCGGAGTCGACCCAGATGACGCTGGCGTTGCCAGCGTCCTGGACGGCCGCAGCAGCACCGAGGCCGACCGGTCCGGCGACGGGGAAGATGATGTCGGCACCCTCGTCGAGCAGGGACTGCGCCGTCTGGCGACCGTTGTCCTGGTTCTCGAAGTCACCGGTGAAGAGACCGTCGGAGCCGTCCCAGCCGAGCAGCTCGACCTCGGTGCCCTTCTCGGTGTTGTGGTGCTCGATGCCGGCGAGGAAGCCGTCCATGAAGATGGTGACCGGCGGGATGTTGATGCCACCGAACGTGCCGACGGTGCCGGACTCGCTCATGCCGGCCGCCAGGTACCCAGCGAGGAAGGCAGCCTCGTCGGTGTTGAAGAGCAGCGGCTTGATGTTGTCGACCGGCTCGTCGTACGCGAAGTCGACGATGGCGAAGTCCTGGTCGGTGTTGGCCTCGGCGGCGGCAAGGGTGGCGTCGCCGAGGAGGAAGCCGACCGTGACGACGAGGTCGCAGTCCTGGTCGATGAGGGCGTCGATGTTCGGCGCGTAGTCCTCGTCGCCGCCGGACTCGAGGAACGCGGTCTCGGCGCCGAGCTCCTCTTCCGCCCGGAGGATGCCCTCGTAGGCCGTCTGGTTGAACGAACGGTCGTCGATGCCGCCGGCGTCGGTGACCTGGCAGGCCTTGAAGCCGCCCTCATCACCTTCGTCGTCCTCGGACTCGTCAGCAGTGGTCTCGGTCGTCTCGTCGTCGGCACCATCGGTGGTCCCGGTGTCGTCGGCGGCGACGTCGTCTTCTGACGTGTCGTCGGCGCACGCGGCAGCGAAGAGGCTGAGCCCGGCGAGCAAGGCGATGATCTGGAACCAGCGCGTGGTGCGCATCGGCCCTCCTGGGAGTGGGGCCCGGCGGAGCGACCGCAGCGGACCGTGTGGGGGTGTGGGGAGCACGGCGCCGTGGCGCCGGACGAGGACAAGGTAGCGCCGACGAGCGGTCGACGACGGGCACTCGTGCCAGCATGGGCTCGTGGGACCGTACGAGCGAGCCGCTGCCGACGCCCACACGATCGCCGAGCGGACCGGCGTCGCGCGCCATGACGTGGCGGTGGTGCTCGGCTCCGGCTGGGCTCCAGCAGCCGCCCACCTCGGCGATCCCGTGGCCGAGGTCGCGATGGCAGACCTCGACGGGTTCCCGCCGCCCTCGGTGGCCGGGCACACCGGGGCGATCCGTTCCGTCGTCGTCGGTGACCGGCGCACCCTCGTGCTGGTCGGCCGATCCCACCTCTACGAGGGCCTCGGGGTGGACGCCGTCGTCCACGGGGTGAGGACCGCAGCGGCGGCCGGCTGCTCGGTGGTCGTCCTCACCAACGCCGCGGGAGGCGTCGATCCCGACCTGGTCGTCGGTGGACCGGTCCTCATCGCCGATCACCTCAACCTGACCGGGTGCAACCCCCTCGTCGGCCCGCCGGCGCCGAGCGGCCCGCGCTTCCTCGACCTGACCGAGTGCTGGTCGCCGCGCCTCCGCGCGCTCGCACGTTCGATCGATCCGTCGCTCCCCGAGGCGGTCTACGCCGCGTTCTTCGGTCCGTCCTACGAGACGCCGGCGGAGGTCCGCATGGCACGCGCGCTCGGCGCGGGTCTCGTCGGGATGTCGACGGTCCTCGAGGCCATCGCCGCCCGCCAGCTCGGCGTCGAGGTGCTCGGGCTCTCCCTCGTCACCAACCCTGCTGCGGGCGTGGTGGCGGCACCGATCGACCACGCCGACGTGCTCGCCCAGGGACAGGCGGCTGCGGACGCCCTCGGGCAGCTCCTCTTCGAGATCGTCGCCGCAAGCTCCCGCCCGGCCCTCTCCTAGGCTGCGCCCATGCCGCTCCACGTGGTGGACCACCCGCTCGTCGCCCACCGGGTCGCTGTCCTGCGCGACGCGGCGACCGGCTCTGCGGCGTTCCGACGGGTCAGCGGCGAGCTCGCAGGCTTCCTCGTGTACGAGGCGACGCGGTCGCTCCCCACGGCTCCCGGGTCGGTGGTGACACCGCTCGGGCTCGAGGCGCCGACCAGGACCCTCGGAGACCACCAACCGCTGCTGGTGCCCATCCTGCGCGCTGGCCTCGCCCTGCTCGAGGGTGCGCTCGTGGCCGTACCCACCGCCGAGGTCGGCCTCGTCGGTCTCGCACGCGACGAGGAGACGAGGGAGCCGACGCCGTACTGCGTCCGCCTTCCGACGGACCTGGTCGGCACCACGGCGATCGTGCTCGACCCGATGCTCGCCACCGGCGGCTCGCTGGCATGGACGTGCGAGCTCCTCGCCGAACGGGGGGCAGCCACGGTCGCCGCCGTCTGCCTCCTGGCCGCACCAGAGGGCGTCGCGCTGATGGCGCAGCGGTGTCCCGACGTCGACATCGTGGTCGCTGCGATGGACCCGGGCCTCGACGAGCGGGCCTTCATCGTGCCTGGTCTCGGTGATGCCGGCGACCGCCTCTACGGACGGGTCTGACGTTGGCCGCCGGCACCCCCGATCGGGGGGAGGACAGCGCTCACCTCGCCGTCTACGAGCGGCTCACCAGGCTGCAGCGCGTGAGCGTCCGCCTGACGGCGGCGCGCACCACCGGCGACGTGGCTGCGGTCGTCCTCGACGAGCTCGCCGATGCCGTCGAGGCTGCTGCCGCCACGCTCTCCCTCCTCGAGCCCGACGGCCACACCGTGCGCGTCATCGCGGCGCGAGGCTTCGACGACGAGGTGGCGGCAAGGTGGGCGACCTTCACCCTCGACAGCTCGGCGCCGATGGCGCACGCCATCCGCACCGGCGAGCTCGTCCTGCTCGGGTCCCAGGCGGCGATCGTCGAGCGCTTCCCCGGCATCGCCGATGAGGTGGCGGCGAGCGGGAGGCAGGCCCTCGTCGCGCTCCCCCTGCGGGCTGATGGCACCACCTTCGGTGCGATCGGGTTGTCCTTCGGCGACGCTCGCACCTTCGACGTCGACGACGCTGCGTTCCTCGAGTCCTTGGCCCTGCAGTGCGCCGTCGCGTTCGACCGCAGTCGGGCCTACGAGGCCGAGGCAGCGGCGCGGGCTGCCGCTGAGGCAGCGAGGGCCCGGCTGACGTTCCTCGCCGGAGCCAGCACCATGCTGGCGTCCTCGCTCGAGTGGGAGCAGACCCTCGCACAGGTCGCCGACCTCGCCGTGCCACGCCTCGCCGACTGGTGCGCGATCTCGCTCGCATCGGACGACCGGGTCGACGTGGTCAAGATCGCCCACGCCGATCCACGCCGGTCGGCCGCCGCAGCTGCGCTCTACCAGCTGCACCGCCCGACCCTGCGCGACCCAAGCGGCGTCGGAGCGGTCATCCGCACCGGGATCGAGGTGTTCCTCCCCGAGGTCGACGACGAGATGCTGCGGGGCGTGGCCACGAGCGACGACCACCTCGCACGGCTGCGGACCTTGGACATCTCCTCGCTCGTCGTCGTCCCTCTCCGCACCGGTGGGCGCACCATCGGTGCCCTCACGTTCGGCACCGGCGGCGATCGACGGCTCGGACCCGAAGACGTCGACCTCGCTCGCGAGCTCGCCACCCGAGCGAGCCAGGCGATCGCCAACGCCCACCTCTACCGCGACCGCGCCCACGTGGCGAAGACGCTGCAGGCGACCCTGCTCCCGCGGACAGCGCCGAAGATCCCCGGCCTGGAGGTCGCCACCCGGTTCGTGGCCGGTGGTGACGGCGTCGTGGTGGGCGGCGACTTCTACGACGTGTTCCCCGCAGGCGACAACCAGGTGGGCGCGTGGCACCTCGTGATCGGCGACGTGCGGGGCAAGGGTGTGCACGCAGCGGCGCTGACGGGCGTCGCTCGCAACACGATCCGCTCCGCCGCCGTGCACGAGCCCTCGCCAGCCCAGATGCTCGGCCACCTCAACGAGGTGCTCCTGCGCTCAGGCGCGGTCGAGGACCCGAGCGACGACGGCGATCCCCGCTTCTGCACCATGGTCGTCGGCACCCTCACGCCGCTCCCGAACGGGATCTGCGTCGAGCTCGCCATCGCCGGTCACCCGCTGCCCTTCCTCCTCCGAGCTGACGGCTCGACCGAGCAGGTCGGCGTCAGCGGCACGCTGCTCGGTGTCGTGGCGAACCCGAGCCTGGTCGACTCCCGCGTCGAGCTCGGCCCAGGGGACGCACTGGTGCTCTACACCGACGGCATCACCGAGCGCCACGCTGACGACCGCTTCTTCGAGGAGGACGGACTCGCACAGGTGCTCGCCCGGTGCGCAGGCTTCACCGCGACCACCCTCGCAGAGCGCATCGAGACGGCCGCCCGCGCCTTTGTCGAAGACGCGCCGAGGGACGACCTCGCCATCGTCGTGGTCCGTGTGCCGGAGCGCCCGGCGTCGACGACCTCCGCATCGACCGACCTGCCCGCCCACCCTCTCAGCGCTCGGCGGGCGAGGCGCTTCGTGCTGACTGCGCTCGACGCCTTTGCCGTGCACGGCTTCGACGACGTCGCCGAGCTGCTCACGAGCGAGGTCGTCACCAACGCGGTGGTGCACGCCCACTCGAGCGTGCGGGTCTCCGTGGAGGGCGTCGCCGGCGGCGTGCGCATCTCGGTGACCGACTCGAACCCGCTGATCCCCGCCCTGCGCGAACCGGTGGACGAAGCGGAGCACGGCCGTGGCCTCCACCTCGTCGACACGCTCGCCGCCCGCTGGGGCGTCGAGCCGGGCGAGACCGGCAAGTCGGTCTGGTTCGAGCTCACGAGCGAGCAGCGTCCCCATCCCTGATCGCGGCGGGCCCGAGGTGACGTCTGTGCTCGAGGTCATCGACGAGTGGCCCGTCGGGGTCGCCACCGCTGCTGTCGTCGGACCAGAGGGGGTGCGAGACGCCCGAGGCCCCCTCGACGCGCCGCTGGCGTGGGCCTCGCTCACCAAGCTCCTCACCGCGCTCGCCGTGCACGTGGCCTGCGAAGAGGGGATCTTGTCCCTCGACGCGCCGGCGGGACCCTCGGGCGCCACGGTCGCCCACCTCCTCGCCCATGCCTCCGGCCTCCCGTTCGAGGCACTCGAGCCGATCGCCGGGCCAGGTGAGCGGCGCATCTACTCCAACGCCGGCTTCGAGGTCCTCGCCGAGGTGCTGGCAGATGCTGCCGACATGCCCTTCGCCACCTACCTCAGCGAAGGGGTGCTCGACCCGCTCGCCATGGCGTCCACCCGACTCGACGGTTCGCCTGCTGCGGGGGCGGTGGGGAGCACCGCTGACCTCGCCCGCCTGGCTCAGGAGCTGCAGGCGCCGACGCTGCTGTCGCCGGAGACGATCGCCCGGGCCAGCGCCGTCGCCTTCCCCGGCCTCGACGGGATCCTGCCCGGCTACGGGACCCGCAGGCCCAACGACTGGGGCCTCGGGCCCGAGGTGCGAGGCGCCAAGGCCCCGCACTGGACGGCGCCCGGAGGCTCTCCTCGGACCTTCGGGCACTTCGGCCGAGCGGGTGGCTTCTGCTGGATCGACCCCGACGCCGGTGTGGGCTGCGTCAGCCTGGCCGACCGCGACTTCGGGACGTGGGCACAGGACGGTTGGCCACGGCTCGCGACGGCGGTGCTTGCGCGCCACGGTGGTCCTCGCCGCTGAACCCACCCGGCGCGCGACCGCGACGGACCATGCGGACCCGGCCCCCCACCACATCGACGCCCTCGGCGACGAGCAGGCGCTCGTGGCGTACCTCCGAACCGGGCACGAGACGACCGGAGGCGGTGACCACCCGCCACCACGGCAGGCCATCCACCTGCTGGAGGACGTTGCCGACGGCGCGGCTCGCACCGACCGGGAAGCCGGCTTCCACCGCCACCTCGCCATAGGTGGCCACGGTCCCCGGCGGGATCGCCGCCACGGTCGCGACGACCCGCTCGGTGAAGCCCTCAGCCCTGCGCGAGGGCACGCAGCGGCGGGGTCAGCGCCTCGGAGAACGTCGGGAAGGCCTGGACGACGTCGGCGAGGACGGCGAGCGGCACCTCGGCCCGCACCGCGAGCGTGAGCTGGCCGAGCCACTCGTCGGCGTGGGGACCGACGAGGCTCGCCCCGACGAGCACGCCGCGACGCCGGTCGGCGACGAGCACGACCGTCCCGTTGCTCGCGTCTTCGATGACCGCACGCGCCGTGTCGGACGGGGCGAAGCGCTCGACCGCCACGTCGATCCCTGCGTCGTTCGCCTGGGCGACCGTGAGGCCCACCGAGGCAACGGGAGGATCCGTGTACACGCAACGGGGGATGGCGGTGCGGTCGTCGATGGCCTCGCGACCGAGCAGCCGGTCCACGATCACCCGTCCCTGGTGCGTGGCGGTGTGGGTGAACGGTGCGACGCCATCGACGTCACCCGCAGCCCAGACGTGCTCGACCCCGACCACCTGGCAGCGCCCGTCGACCTCGAGACCCGACTCGCCCGGCTCGATGCCGAGCAGCTCCAGACCGAGGTCCTCGACGTTCGGCGCCCGACCGGTGACGACGAGGAGACGAGCGGCGGTGAGCTCGCCCCCGCCCTCGAGCTGGGCGGTCACGCCCCCACCTGCGCTCGCCGCCACCGCGGCGACCACGGCCCCGGTCCGGATCGTCACGCCGTCGGCGACGAGGAGGCGCTCGAGGGCCTCGGAGACCTCGGGCTCGGCGCCGTCGAGGAGCCGGTCGCTCGACTCCACGAGCGTCACGTCGACCCCGTACCTGGCGTACACCTGGGCCAGCTCGCAGCCGACCGGTCCACCCCCGAGGACGAGCAGGCTCGTCGGCCGCTCGTCGCTCGACAGCGCCTCGTCGCTCGTCCACCACGGCACCTCGTCGATGCCGTCCAGGGGCGGGACGACCGGACGGCTGCCCGTCGCGACGACGAGCTCCCCGTAGGCGATCCGGATCCCCTCGACCTCGACCTCGCCCGGGGCGACGATCCGACCGCGTCCGCGCAGCAGCGTGACACCCTTCTCCTGGAGGTCCTCGGCCGCCCCGGTGTCGTCCCGCTGCTCGGCGACGTCGTCACGCACCACGACGGCTGCCCGCCACGCGTCGGCGTCGTCGCCGACGTCGAGTGGCGACCCGACCGCCCCGAGCTCGTGGGCCGTCGCGACCAGGCGTCGCACGCTGGCGGAACGCAGCAGTGACTTGCTCGGCATGCACGCCACGTACGGGCACTGGCCGCCGACGAAGCCGTCGGCGACCAGACCCACGGACCGGCCAGCCTCGGCCAGACCACCGGCGATCACCTCCCCGGCCGACCCGGCACCGAGGACCACGACGTCGAAGCGCTCCATGGGACCGTCCTACCCCTTCCTCGGACCCTCCGCCCCGTCGGCCAGATCGGTGAAGCCCGACGGAGCGTGCGGGCCGATGGCCAGCTGCTCGAGCACCCCCGTGCCGACCTCGTCCCCGACCCGCACCCGGACGAGCTGCTGCACGTGGAGGTGCTGGAGGGCGAGCGGATCGAGCTCGTCGAGTCGCCACGACTCGACGCCGACGACCTCTTCACCCTTCCACATGCCGTGGCCCCACTCGGGGTGCAGGTAGCCGATCCCGAGCATCTGGAAGTCGAGGATCGGCTCGAGCTCGACGACGAGCGGCGCCTCGCCGGAGGGTCGCAGCGTGAGGGTGGCTGCGTCGGATCGGCGGGTCCCGGGCCGCCAGACGACGTCGTGGCCGACATCGGCAACCCGCTGCGCCGTCGGCTCGGCGAGCTGGAGCGGCGCACCTGGGCTGTCCAGGAGGGGGATCAGCTCACCGTTGGCGTGGGCGCGGCGGCCGTCCCCGTCCTCCTGGAAGTCGACGTGGATGCAGCGATCGCCGAGGTTCAGCGGCGCCCACAGCCAGAAGAACTGCGGCATCCCCCCGGGCGCACCGACCTCGCGCTCGCCAACCGAGCGGATGCCCCACGAGCGGTCGCGGCAGCCGAGCACCTGCTCAGCAGTGAGGTCGACCCGGTCGCCACCCACATCGACGTGGCCCGACCACGTGCCGAACTGCGTCAGCCGGGTGTAGTCCATGACCACCCGGGTGCCGCGCCTGACGGTGAAGCGGGGCTCCTCGACCGCTTCGGTGCGCGCCGCGAACGTGATGTCGGCTTCGACACCCGCGTCGTTCGGGCCGACGAGGACCCGCAGCGTCCGCATCGGCTCGACGACCTGCACCTCGATCGGGCCGATGCTCGTGCGCACCCGCCCCCGGTCGAGGCGGCCCGAGGCGTGCACCGACGTCTGCACGCCGTCCCTGACGACGCTGAACGCAGCGTCGATGACCTCCCGGTTGGGGTAGACGCCGAGCGCAGCGGCGAAGAAGATCGAACCGTCCGCCGAGTACCCGTTGAAGAAGTACCGGTCGTAGGCGTTGCGGTCGCCCGTCGCCACGTGGGCGATCGGCTCGGGCGTCTGGTGGAGCGGCTGGTCGTCGAGGGGGTGGAGCACGGAGCCGAACCTATGCGCGCGCTGCCGCTCGGTGTCGAACCGCTGTCGACCTGGCACGCTGCTCGCACTGCGCCGTGCCCTCGGCGCTCCGATCGCCCAGGAGGCACCCATGTCCATCTACGAGTCGCCCGTCGCCACGCTCCACGGAGAGCCGGCCTCGCTCGAGGACCACAAGGGCAAGGCGCTCCTCATCGTCAACGTCGCATCGAAGTGTGGCCTGACACCGCAGTACACCGGCCTCGAGAAGCTGCAGGAGACCTACGGCGACAAGGGCTTCGCCGTCCTCGGCTTCCCCTGCAACCAGTTCGGCGGGCAAGAGCCCGGCAGCGCCGAGGAGATCGAGACGTTCTGCTCGACGACCTACGGCGTCAGCTTCCCGATGTACGAGAAGCTCGACGTGAACGGACCGGACCGCCACCCCCTGTACGAACAGCTCACGGCTGTCGCCGACGCCGAGGGCAAGGCGGGCGACATCGCCTGGAACTTCGAGAAGTTCCTCGTCTCCCCCGAGGGCGAGGTCGTCGGCCGGTTCCGCCCCCTCACCGAGCCCGAGGCACCCGAGCTGGTCGAGGCGATCGAGGCCCAGCTCCCGAGCTGAGGCCACCCGCACCCCTGCGAGGTCGCCCGACGAAGAGGGGTGCTAGCACCCTTCCTCCCCGAGCGCTGCATTTCGTACGGTCACCCTGCACAGCACGATCCGACCGAGCAGGGAGACCATCATGACCAGTACGACGAGGCGACTCATCGCCGCGACCGCAGCGCTCGCGCTGCTGGCCGCAGGGTGCGGGGACGACGACGACGTGGACGCAGCGTCCGACGACACGACCGCCACGACCGAAGCCGAGCAAGAGGAAGCCGAGGAGCCAGCCGGAGACGACGAGGCCATCGAGGTCACCGCCGTCGACTACGAGTTCCAGGGCCTGCCGGAGACGGCACCTGCGGGAACCAAGCTCAGCCTGGTGAACGGCTCGGACGCCGAGCTGCACGAGATCGTGGCGTTCCGGCTGGCCGACGACGAGGAGCGTTCGGTCGAGGACCTGCTCGCGCTGCCCGAGGGCGAGTTCGACCCGGGCATGCCAGCCACCGTGCTGCTCGCCCCCCCGGGCGGTCCCATGATCGAGGCCGTCGGCGACGGCACGCTCGCAGAACCGGGCCGGTACGCCATCATCTGTGCCATCCCGACAGGGGCTGACCCGGCTGCCTACATGGCGGCCGCAGCCGAGTCGCAGGAGGGGCCGCCCGACGTCGAAGGCGGACCCCCCCACTTCACCGCCGGGATGTTCGCGGAGCTGACCGTCGAGTAGCCGGTGACCCATGCGCTCGCAGCGGATCCCCCTCCGCTGCGGGCGCCCGTCACGGACGGACCTCGTGGTAGAGGTTGGCTGGGTCGTCGACGTCGTGGGTCGCCATCCAGGTGAAGCCGACGGACTCGCAGAGAGCCCGCAGGGCGTCGGGGGGCAGGCCGAGCGTGCCGAGCCCGGCACCGTCGGGCTCCGAGAGGGCCGACGACATGCACGTCTGGACCGAGAAGCCGTACATCATGGCCAGCATCGGGTTTCGCTGGTCCCTCGCCCAGTCACCTGAGCTCTTGATCTCCTTGACCAGCAGGGTGCCGTCAGGGTCGATGGCCGCCCGGATGGCCGCCAGCGCCTCTGCCGGTCGGGTCATGTCGTGCAGGCAGTCGAGGGCGAGCACGAGGTCGTAGCCCGCTCCAGCGGGCACGTCCTCGGCCCGGGCGTGGTGGAGCTCGACGTTCGTCAAACCGGCGTCGGCCACCGCCGCCGTCGCGCGCTCGATGGCATGGCGGGACAGGTCGTAGCCGTGGAACGTCGAGCGGGGGTAGGTCTCGGCAAGGACCGAGATGGCGACGCCGGCGCCGCACCCGACGTCTGCGACGAGGGAACCCGCCTCGAGCCGTTCGACGACCCCCTCGAGCGCAGGGAGGACGACGGGGACGAGTGCGAGCCTCGACCACGGTGCGAGCTGGCGAGCCATGGTGTGGGTGCCGGCGGCGCCGAGGTGGTCGTAGGGCATCCCCCGACCGGTGCGGAACGCCTCCACCAGACCATCCACGATGGAGGGGAGCGGCGGCCCCCCGAAGGCCCCGGCGGCGAAGGCAAGGCTTCCGGCCTCGTCCGCGAGCACGGCCCTGCCGACGGTGGTGAGCTCGAAGACGACCCCGTCGATCGAGTCGACGAGCTGGGCGGCCGCCTGCCCCCGCAACCACTCCAGGAGCCAGCGCTCGTGCAGCCCGGTGGCCGCAGCGAGCTCGGGGGCGGCCACAGGACCGACGCCCGCCATCGCCCGGTAGAGGCCGAGTCGATCGCCCAGGTGGATCATGAGCGAGACCACCTCGCCCTGGCGGAAGCCCCAGACCCGGAAGGCGAAGGCGGCGACCTCGTCGGGATCGGGCATCGGGTTGACGGCGCGACGGTCGGTCATCGGCCCATCTTGGTGCCTCGGCGCAGGAGGCCAGGTGTGAGGAGGCGGACCGGGCTCCCGCTACAGTTGCTTCGCCTACCTAACGATACGGCGGAGGTCGGAGGACCGAGTGTCAGAGGTGCAGATCGACACCGAGCAGGCGGCGCGGCTGCGGCTCGCCGTCGGCCGCCTCGCTCGCCAGCTGCGACGCAAGGCGACCGCCGGCCTCACCCTCACCCAGCTCTCGGCCCTCGCCTCGGTCGAGCTGCTCGAGCCCGTCCGCCTCAGCGACCTCGCCGCCCGGGAGGGTGTCGCCGCCCCGACGATGACCCGCATCGCCGCCCACATGGTCGAGGCCGGGCTGTGCGAGCGCCGTGGGTGCCCCGACGACGCGCGCGCTGCCCTGCTCTCGACGACACCGTCGGGGAGACAGGCGCTGCGCTCGGTGCGCGCCGAGCGCACCCAGCTGCTGGCACAGCGGCTCGAAGGGCTCGCACCTGCGCAACGCGCCCTCCTCGATGACGCCGTCGAGCTCCTCGAAGCCCTCGTCGAAGGCGACGAGCGGTGAGGATCCAGGCGCTCGACACCTTGCGCCGGACCTTCCGGTCGCTCTCGAACCGCAACTACCGCCTCTTCATGGTCGGCCAGCTCGTCTCGCTCAGCGGCACGTGGATGCAGAGCATCGCCCAGGCCTGGCTGGTGCTCCGCCTGACCGGGAGTGGCACCGCGCTCGGCCTCGTCGTCGCCCTCCAGTTCCTGCCGGTCTTGCTGTTCGGGCCCTTCGGCGGCGTCATCGCCGACCGCTTCCCGAAGCGGCGCCTCCTCGTGCTCACCCAGTCCATCGCTCTGACGCAGGCCGCCACCCTCGGTGTGCTCGTGGTCACCGGCACGGTGGAGCTCTGGATGGTCTACGCGATGGCAGCGCTGTTCGGGATCGTCACCGCTGTCGACAACCCAGCGCGCCAGACCTTCGTGCTCGAGATGGTCGGTCCGGCGAACCTGACCAACGCGATCACCTTGAACTCCGTCGTCGTCAACGCCGCACGCATCGTCGGTCCGGCCATCGCCGGTGTGCTGATCGCCGTCGTCGGCATCGGCATCTGCTTCCTGCTGAACGCTGCGTCGTACGTGGCGGTGATCGTCGCCCTGCTCCTGATGCGCGCCGCTGACCTCGACCCGGCCCCGACCCAGGCACGAGCCAAGGGCCAGCTCCGTGCGGGCTTCGCCTACGTGCGCAGGACCCCGCAGCTCCTCGTCCCCCTCGTGATGATGGCCATCATCGGGACCCTCTCGTATGAGTTCACCGTCGTCCTGCCCCTCGTCGCCGAGCGGACCTTCGGCGGGGGTGCCGGGACCTTCGGGATCATGACGTCTGCGATGGGCGTCGGCGCCGTGATCGGTGGCCTGGCGACGGCTGGCCGATCACGTGAGCCGAGTGACCGGTCGCTCGTCCAGGCTGCCTCGATCTTCGGCGTCGTGATCCTCGGTGCCGCCCTCGCCCCGTTCCTGTGGCTCGAGGTGCTCGTCCTCGTCCTCGTCGGCGCCGCCAGCATCAACGTCCTCGCAACCGGCAACACCACACTCCAGCTCCGGGCTGCGCCCGAGATGCGAGGCAGGGTCATGGCGCTGTGGGCCGTCGCCTTCCTCGGCACCACCCCGGTCGGCGGGCCCATCATCGGCTTCATCAGCGAGCACGCAGGACCACGTGTCGGTCTCGGCGTCGGGGGGGTTGCTGCTCTCGTCGCCGCCCTCCTCGGCTGGTGGCTCCTCGTCCGGCCGGCGAGCGAGCACGCGCAGGCTCAGGCGCTCGAGACCGCCGTCGGCGGGGCCGAGCGCGACGTCGCTCTCGCCAGCTCGTCGGCGAATCGGGTGACGAGCGGGCCGGTCACCGCCAGCAGCAGCACGTAGGCGGCGGCGAACGCTCCGAGGGCGGGTTCAACGCCGGCAGCGACGCCCAGCCCAGCGATCACGATCGAGAACTCGCCACGAGCGACGAGTGCGGTGCCGGCACGGATGCGTCCCGGTCGGGCGACACCGGCCCGGCGCGCCGCCCACCAACCGGTCACGACCTTCGTCGCTGCGGTCACGGTGGCGAGCGCGCCGGCGGCGGCGAGCACCGGCGGGAGCGAGCCCGGGTCGACCTGGAGGCCGAAGAAGAGGAAGAAGGTCGCGGCGAAGAGATCCCGCAGCGGACCGATGAGCTTCGTGGCCCGATCCGAGACCTGCCCACCGACGGCGATGCCCACGAGGAACGCTCCGATGGCAGCCGACACCTGCAGGCGCTGGGCGAGCCCGGCGACGAGCAAGGTGAGACCGAGCACGCTGAGCAACAGGACCTCGTCGCTGCGACTCGCCAGCATCCGACTGATCTGGTCGCCGTAGCGCAGCGCCACCGCGAGCACCACAGCGACCGTCACGAGCGCCACCCCCAGCGAGAGCCCGCCAGCGACCACCCCGCTCCCCGACAGCAGCACGGCGACGACGGGCAGGTAGACGGCCATGGCGAGGTCTTCGAGCACGAGGATCGACAGGATCGATGGCGTCTCGCGGTTGCCCAGGCGGTCGAGGTCGTCGAGCACCTTGGCGATGACACCCGATGACGAGATCCACGTGACGCCGCCGAGGACGACCGAGGCGGTGAGCGACCAGCCGAGCACCATGCCAGCGATGAGGCCGGGGGTGAAGTTGGCGACGGCATCGAGCGCGCCCGCAGGCAGACCCGCCCGCAGCCCCGAGCGGAGCTCCTCGGCGGTGTACTCGAGGCCGAGCGTGAGCAGCAGCAGGATGACACCGATCTCGGCGGTCACCTCGATGAACTCCTCGCTGAGCTCGATCCCGACGATGCCTCCCTCGCCGATGGCGAGGCCGGCGAGCAGGTAGAGCGGGATCGGGCTCAGCCCGAAGTGGTTGGACAGCCGCGCGAGGAGCGAGAGGCCGAGGACGATCAGCCCGAGCTCGGTGAACACGAGTGCGACGTCAGAAGACGCCGCTGCCAGCACCACGTCAGCCCTGGAGCAGGTCGAATGCCGTCGCGATGCCCTCGGGCGTGCCGACCACCACGGCCACGTCGCCGGCCAGGAGGGCGAAGGACGGGTCGGGCGCCGGCACGGTGGAGTCCCCCCTGACGACGGCGACGATCGACACCCCCGTCCGGCTGCGCAGCTCGCTGTCGGCGATCGTCGTCCCTGCATGCGCAGGACCGACCGTCAACCAGTCGATCGCCAGGCCCTCGACCTGCTGCTGGACGGCGGCAACCGACTCGCTGACCTTGCTCACCCCGAGCAGCTCGCTCAACGTCCGTGTGTCGTCGACGTCGAGGTGCACCACCGACCGGCACGAGTCCGGGTCTTCGCGGTCGTACAGCAGCAGCTCGCGCCGTCCGCTGCGGTGCGAGAGCACGCCGATGCGCTCTCCCTCGTGCGTGATGAAGTCGTGACGGACGCCGACCCCGGGGAGCTGCGTCTCTGACACATCGGACATCGGCCTACCCGTCCACGCCTTCGGGGACGCGCAGGCGGAAGCCCTGTCGTTCGAGGTCGGCGCGTGCCACTGTCTCCTCGCCGACGACCTCGCCGGCGATCCGGTACGTGACCGTCCACGTCTCACCCTGGTCGAGGACCTCCTGGACCGGTCGCTCCTCACCAGGGTCGATCGTGGCGATCGGGAGCTCCGGTGGACTCCCGTCGGAGACCACCACGGTGACGGCGGCGGCGGACGGGTTCACGACGACGAAGTCGACGGTGGCAGGCGGGTCGAGGACCGGGCCGGCGCCGACGGCGACGGCGAGCGCTGCTACCCCTGCAGCGACCCAGCCAGCAACGGCGCGGCCCTGCCGGGTCGGCGCCTGGTGGGGCATCGGGCGGGTGATGGTCGGTGGCACGTCGCTCCTCGCCGTCGCTCGTGCAGACCGGTCAGCGACGCTCGGCGCGCGGCTTGGGCGGTGCCTTGAAGGGAGCCTCGAGCAGGATCGCGAACCGCTCGTCGTCGGGCTGTCCCGGCCCGTTCACGTTCCTGAGGTACTCCTTGATGGCGGCTCTGGCGGGCGCCACGTGGTCTCCCTTGGTGCCTGCCGATCGCTTCAGTGCATCCTTGGCAGCCTCGATGCGGGCTTTGTGGGCCGCTCGCTCCTCCTCGGAGCGCTCCTTCTTCGGCGGGCCCGCCGGCTTTGCCCCCGGTGCCGCTGCTGCAGCATCGGTGCGGGTGGTCAGCTTCGCTCGGATTGCCACGACGTTGCGCGTCCCTTCGACTCGTTCGAACCATCACCGTACCCGGGCAGGCATGATGTCGGAATGGCGGCGGAGCGCACGGCGGAAGACGAGGGGAAGGGCGCACGTGCGGCGCTCGCTGCGATCGACGTCGGGACGAACTCGGTCCACCTCCTCGTCGCCCGGCCGACGAGGCACCACCGCTTCGAGGTGCTCGCCTCGGAGAAGGAGGTCGTGCGCCTCGGGTCGGGCTCGCGCGACATGAAGGTGCTCGCAGGCGACGCCATGGATCGGGGCATCGCCGCCCTCACGCGGTTTCGCCAGCTGGCGGCGACGTGGGACGCAGACGTGGTGGCGGTTGCGACGAGTGCGGTGCGGGAGGCCACGAACGCGGCGGCATTCCTCGAGCGGGCGCGACGGGAGGCCGGTGTCGAGGTCGACGTCATCACCGGCGCCGAGGAGGCCCGCCTCATCCACCTCGGGGTGCTCCAGGCCGTCCCCGTCTTCGACCGCCAGCTCGTGCTCATCGACATCGGTGGGGGCAGCACCGAGATCCTCGTCGGGCGGGGCGAGTCGGTCCTCGTGGCGCGCAGCCTCAAGCTCGGCGCGATCCGCCTGACAGAGCGCTTCTTCCCCGGTGGCGTCGTGACGAAGGGAGCGCTCGACGCCTGTCGCCGCCACGTCCGGGCCCAGGTCAACCCTGTCGTGCGCGAGGTCCGACACCACGGCTTCGAGGTCGCCGTCGGCAGCTCGGGCACGATCGGTGCCATCGCCTCGATGGTGGTCGCGGCCAGGGGCGAGGCCGCCTCACGATCGTTGAGCAACGTGACGTTCACCCGGGACGAGCTCACGAGCGTGGTCGAGGCGGTGGGCGGGGCATCGACGCCCGAGGAGCGCGGTGCCGTGGCGGGACTCGATGCCAAGCGGACCGACATCATCGTCGGTGGCGCCGTGCTGCTCGAGCAGCTCGTCGCCGAGCTCGACATCGACGAGCTGGTGGTGTCGGACTTCGCCCTGCGCGAAGGCGTGATCCTCGACGCCATCCACAAGCGGGAAGGACCGAGTCGAGACCACCTCCACGATCTGCGCCGACGCAGCGTCGTCCACCTCGCCCACCGCCTCGATCCCGAGCCCGAGCACGCCGAGCACACCACCGCGCTCGCCCTCCAGCTCTTCGACGCCACCGCCGATCGTCACCAGCTGCCCGACGAAGCACGGGAGCTGCTCGAGGCGGCTGGGCTGCTGCACAACGTCGGGCTGTCCATCTCCCACGACGCTCACCACAAGCACAGCTACTACGTGATCCGGAACTCGGAGTGGCTCGCCGGCTTCACCCAGCACGAGGTCGAGCTGATCGCGCAGGTCGCCCGCTACCACCGCAAGAGCGCACCGAAGGCGAAGCACGTCGAGCACGCGGCCCTCGGCGAGGGGGACCAGCGCCTCGTGTGCACGCTCGCCGGTCTCCTGCGGGTCGCCATCGGCCTCGACCGCACGCACGCCGGCGTCGTGCGCTCGGTGCGGTGCGAGGGGACCGGCGACGGCGTCTGCATCGTGCTCGACGTCGCTCCCGGTGCGGACCCGAGCCTGGAGCGCTACGTCGCGGAGGAGCGGAAGGGGCTCCTCGAGAGCACGCTCGACACGACGATCTCCTTCACGGTCGCCTGAGCGACCACCGTCGCCAGAGCGACCCGACAGCGCTCGGTGTCCACTACCGGTCGACGGCGATGCGGGCGGGGTGGGTGTAGACGTTCGCTCGGCCCTCCCGGACGAAGCCGACGAGGGTCACCCCGAGGCGCTCGGCGGCGTCGACGGCGAGGCTCGACGGCGCGCCGACGGCGACGATCACGCCGAAGCCAGCGATGGCCGCCTTCTGCACGAGCTCGAAGGCGATGCGGCCAGACAGGGCGAGCACGCGCTCGTGGGCCGGCAGCGCACCCGCGAGGGCGAGCCGGCCGACGATCTTGTCGACCGCGTTGTGCCGGCCGACGTCCTCTCGCACGGCGACGACCTCCCCGGCGGCGGTCAGCTCCCCGGCGGCGTGGACGCCACCCGTCTTGTCGAAGAGCACCTGGGCGGCGCGGAGCCGGCTCGGCACCTCGAGTGCAACGGTGCGGGCGACGACGAGTCCGGGGGCCACCGGCGCACAGCGGACCGCCACATCGTCGACGGAGGTCTTCCCGCAGGTGCCGCACGAGGCGTTCGCCATCCCCTGGCGCTCGGGCACCGTGCGCCGCAGGGGCCGGGTCAGACCGACCGTGACGACGTTGCCGGTCGCCGGTCCGGTGGCGGGTCGCTCGCAGCCCACCACCGCCGTGATGTCCGCTGCCTCGACCAGGCCCTCGCCGATCAGGTAGCCGACTGCCAGCTCCTGGTCGTGCCCGGGCGTGCGCAGGGCGACCGCGACGTCGATGGGCCCGCCGCCTGGCGGTTGCACCCGGATCTGCAGGGGCTCCTCGGTCGCCACTCGATCAGGGAGCCGGACCGCCCGGCCCGGACGGAGCCCGAGCACCTGGATCGCCGTCGACGAGCCCCGCCGACCTGCGCTTGGTGCGCGCTCCGCCGGATCCACGTCGACCACGCTACGGGAGCCGTGTCCGGAGCACCTCGGCGCTCTCGTCACCAGGAGCGTCGTCATCCAGGAGGTCGGCGAGCTCCGGACCTCGATCATGCCGAAGGGCCTGACCCCGCAGCCGCGAGAGCACGGGCGCGCACGTCCGCTGTCAGAGGTGACTGGCCGCACCTCGTCGGAAGTCCTTACGATGCGAGCTGTGGATCCCGACGAGCTCACCAGGATCGAGCTTCCTGCCGATCCCGCGAGCGTCAGCCGGGCACGGCGCTTCGTCGCCGATGCCCTCAGGGACGAGGTGGACGATGACTTGTTCGACGCCGCGATGGTCATCACGAGCGAGCTCACGACGAACGCCATGCTCCACGCACGGACCGGCTTCGAGGTCGTCATCCGCTTCGACGAGACGGGGCTCCGGCTCGAGGTCCACGACGGCAACCCCCGCCTCCCCCGCCGGAAGCGGCACTCAGAGAGCTCGGCCACCGGGCGTGGGATCGTCCTGGTCGAGTCACTGGCCACCGTCGCCGGGGCCGAGCAGACCCCGACGGGCAAGGTCGTGTGGGCCGTCCTCACACCCATGCCTGGTGAGCCACCCGTCGTCGGAGCCACCGCTGACAAGCACGGGTCCAATGTGACACCGCTCCACGACCTGCCCGATCCTCTGGCGCCGAGCCCGGGTACCGAGGACCTCCAGGTGGCGGCGAGGGACGACGGACCTGAGCTGCGTGCGCTCGCTCCGGACGACGCCTCCTCCCTCGTCCTCGTCTGATGTCCTCGCAGGTCCCCCAGATCGAGGTCGGCCGGCCCGACGGCCTGGTCGACGTGCACCTCCTCGGCGTCCCCCTCGCCATCCACCAGCAGGCGACCGAGCACGCCGACGATCTCCAGCGGGAGTTCGCCCTCCTCCGGGTCCAGCAGGCCGACGAGGAGACGGCGGACGTGCCCGCCAGGCTGCTCCAGCTGATGGACTCGCTCGAGCAGCAGTTCTCAGGGTTCACCGACGCCACCCAGGAAGAGCTCGAGACGGCGATCGACGAGGGTCGCGAGAGCATCGACCTCGTCTTCCGGGTGCCACCTGCGGCGAAGGAGGCTGCGCTGCAGCTCGACGCGCTCCTCGACGAGGCCGAGGCGTTCTGCCGGAGCGGAGCCTCCCTGCTCACCCTCGCCACGCCACCGGACGCGCTCAACTACCGGAAGTGGTACCTCGGCGAGTTCGTGCGCCAGGCCGAGGGCGGGCCCGCCACGCCCTGGCCCGGCTCCTGACCGACGCAGGGTCGTCGCGCCGGCAGCGCATCGACGACCCCGACGACGAGCGCGTCGCCGGGTACCGCGACCTCCCAGGACGTCGGGCCGAGGTCACGGGTCGCGGCGGCGCCGACATCGTGGTGGAGGGACACCTCGCGATCCGGCGCTTGCTCGCATCACCGCTCGTCGTGCGCTCCGTCCTCGTGAGCGATCGCGGCGCCAGGCTCCTCGAACCTGCTCTCGCGGCGCTGGACGCACCGGCCTACGAGGCCGAGCCGGAGGTGCTCCGGGCGATCGTCGGCTTCGACCTCCACCGGGGGTCACTCGCCCTCGCCGAACGGCCGCCCGAGCGCACCGTGGCAGACGTCCTCCACGGCGCCGCAGTCGTCGCCGTGCTCGAGTCGATCAACGACGCAGAGAACCTCGGGGCGATCGCGCGGACCGCTGTGGCGCTCGGCGCCGATGCGCTGCTCCTGTCACCCGACTGCGCCGACCCGCTCTACCGCCGGTCGATCCGGGTGTCGATGGGCCACGTGCTGGCGCTGCCGACGGTGTGCCTGTCGCCGTGGCCGAGCGCGCTCACCGCCGTCCGCGAGCAAGGGTGGCTGACCGTCGCACTCACCCCAGACCCGGGCGCCGAGCCGCTCGCCAGCGTCGTCGCCGAGGACCCGCCCCGGGTCGCGCTGCTGCTCGGCGCCGAGGGCGGCGGCCTGAGTGCAGCAGCACTGGCGGCAGCCGACCGGCGCGCCCGGATCCCGATGGCCGCCGACGTCGACTCCCTCAACGTCGCCCACGCCGCCGCCATCGCCCTGTCCCAGCTCGGCCGAGCCGCCCGCCCGCACCTGGGCTGACGCACGGTCGCACGGTCAGGGGCGAGGGGACGGGCGGGGCACCAGCGCGGCACGCGCTGCGCTGAGCCCAGCGACACGGTCGGCTCGCACGACCTCCTCGTCGACCTCGGACGCAACGCTGCGCTCGAGGCCGTCGAGGAAGGGAGAGCGGCGAGACGTACGGGTGCCCCACGGGCTCGTCCGACGTTGCGCCCACGTCAGGTGCAGCTCCTTGCTCGCCCGGGTC
The DNA here is from genome assembly GCA_038255685.1 of Acidimicrobiales bacterium. Lineage (GTDB taxonomy): Bacteria > Actinomycetota > Acidimicrobiia > Acidimicrobiales > CADCSY01 > CADCSY01. The sequence goes on from JBBSLC010000017.1 coordinate 27,831, forward strand.
GCAGCGACGTAGGCGAGCCGGCGCTCCTCGGCGAGGGCGGCTGGTGCGGTCGAGCGATGGTGCGGGAGGAGGCCGTCCTCGCACCCTGCGACGACGACGACGGACCACTCGAGCCCCTTGGCGCGGTGGAGGGTCGTGAGCGTGACGCCACGCCGGTCGAAGCCCTGCTCGCCGCCTCGCGCGCCGAGGACCCCACGCGACCAGGAGCGGAAGCCGTCGAGGTCGCCGGTCGGGACGGCGTGGCAGAACTCCGCGACGAGCTCGACGAGGGCGTCGAGGTGGGCCCGCCGCAGCCCGTTGACGACGTCCAGCTCGAGGAGCTCGGCGGCGATCGGATCGGCGACGCGAGGGTCGACCTTCCGACGGTCCGCTCGCTCGGCGCCTTGCCGCGCCTGCGGCGCAGCATCGGTCACGGACGCGGCGGCGAGCACCTGCTCGCACACGTCGGGAAGGTCGGCCCCCAGCTCCCGGAGCGGGCGACGGCGCCCGTCGTCGGTCGCCCGCAGGGCACGGAGGGCGGCAACGACCTCTGGACGGTCCAGGAGCGAGCCAGGCAAGCGGTGAGGGATGTCCCTGGCGGCGAGGGCGGCGGCGATCACCTCCAGCTGGGCGCGGGTGCGGACGAGGACCGCCATGTCCGACCACGCTCGACCACCGCGCCAGCGCGCCTCCTGCAGGCGGTGGGCGATGGCGTCGGCCTCGGCGACCTCGTCGGTGTGGCCGGTGACCGCCGGCACCGGCCAGCGGGCGTCGTCGCCGTCACCGGCGACCGGGGCGGTGGGCGAGCCCAGGATCGAGGCGGCTGCGGCCACGATCGGTGCGGTGGAGCGGTGGTTCGTCCCGAGGCGGTGGACGGCGTCGGTCGAGAGCGACGCTGCCAGGTCGGTCAGGAGCGCCGGGTCTGCGCCGTTCCAGCCGTAGATGGCCTGGTCGGGGTCACCGACGACGCAGAGGTCGGGATCGTCTCCGAGGACGAGCGTGAGGAGGCGGAGCTGGGCGGGGTTGAGGTCCTGCGCCTCGTCGACGAAGACGTGGCGGTGCCACCAGGTGCGAGCAGCGGCGAAGGCGGGCTCTTCGGCAAGGAGGCGGGCGGGGAGGGCGATGAAGTCGTCGACGTCGAGGAGGCGACGACGGCGCTTCTCCTCCTCGTAGGTGCGCCACACCGCGGCCACGGCCGCCGTGTCGATGGCGCGTTCCGCTGCCTCGTAGCCGTCGGCATCGAGCAGTCGGGCCTTCGCCCACTCGATCTCGCCACCGACGGCCGTCGCGTCGAGCGCGGTCACCCCGGCAGCCGCTCGCGCCGACTCGAGGAGGCCGCGCCGGTCGCGGGTGACGTCCCAGGGGCGCTCGCCCCGGTCGAGCCACCAGCGCTGTAGGAGCGCGCCGCCGAACGCGTGGAAGGTGTGCACCGCCGGCGCACCCTCGCCGCTCGGACGGTGCCCTGCGAGTGCACCGATCCGGTGGCGCAGCTCCCCTGCCGCCTTTCGGGTGAAGGTGAGGGCGAGGACGTGGCGGGCGTCCGCGCTGCCGTCGTGGATCCGGCGGGCGATCCGCCGGGTCAGGACCCGGGTCTTGCCCGAGCCTGCACCGGCGAGGACGGCGAGGACGGGCGCGTCGGCGAGCACGGCTGCCGCCTGGTCGGGGTCGAGCCCCGAGAGCAGGTCGGTCAGGACCCGGTCAGTGGCGTGCGCGGCGCTCGTCGACATCACGACGCAAGGTACCGAGGGGGTGGGACAGTGCCGTGGACCCATCCCTCGGGACGACCGCACCCACCGCCGACCGGTACCGTCGTGACCGCCGTGGCTCCTGACGCGATCCCGCTCGAACCGCTCATCCCCTACGGCTGGGACGAGCGCATCGCCGAGCTGTTCGCCGTCGAGGCCGGCGCCCACCTCGAGCCCGCCCGCGTGACGACCGTGCACCGTGGGGAGAGCGACGTCGTCACCCGCGCGGGACAGAGGCGCGTCACCTCACCCCCAGGCGTCGGGACCGGTGACTGGGTCGGCATCGACGGGGACCGGCTCGAGACCGTGCTCACCCGCCGCTCCGAGCTCACCCGCCAGCGCTCGGACGATGCTGACCAGCGCCAGGTGATCGCCGCCAACGTCGACGTG